>JAJPHE010000059.1 GCA_021325435.1 Actinomycetota bacterium
ATCCGCTGCAGCAGGTAGGCCACCTCGATGTTGGCGAAGCGGTCGTGGGCGTCGCGCACCTCGGAGCGCTTGCCGAACAGGGCGTCGGCCTCGTCGAACAGCAGGATCCCGTTCACCCCGTCGGCCTCGGAGAAGATCCGCTCGAGGTTCTTCTCCGTCTCCCCCACGTACTTGTCCACCACCGTGGCCAGGCTGACCACGTAGAGGTCGACCCCGAGCTCGCCCGCGATGACCTCGGCAGCCATGGTCTTGCCGGTGCCGGGGTCTCCGGCGAACAGGGCGCTGACGCCGCTGCCCCGCCCGCCCCCCGGCCGCATCTTCCACCCCTTCAGCACGGCGTCGCGCCGGCGGGCCCGCACGGCGAGCTCGCGCAGTCCCTCGGCGGTCGGCGGGGCGACCACCAGGTCGTCCCAACCCACCTCCGGCTCGATGCGACGGGCCAGGCGCTCGAGGCCGGCCGAGTTCTGGGCCCGGGCGCCGGCCCGGAGATGAGCCCCGGTCACCGCGCTGCCCGCCAGGGCGGCCTGGAGCCGGGCGGCGGTGGCGGACCGGTGGACCTCCTCCACCGAGAGACGGAACTGGTCGGTGGCCGCCAACGGGTCGTCGACGGCGGCGACTCCCTCGAGGCTGCGCTCCCACTGGGCCCACCGCTCTTCCGTGGCCGTGGGGGGCACCTCCATGACGAGGGGGACCCACCGGGTGAGGGCCGGCTCCCACGCCGCCCGGCCGTAGAGGACGAGCGGGGTGGGCTGAGCCTGGTCGGTCGACAGGACGGCGGAGGCCAGGGCCCGCACCATGGCGGGCGCCCGGTCCGCCACCGCCTCGAGGGGACCGGCGGCCAGGACCGCCTCGGAGAGGAGCGCCTCGCGCCGGGCCAGCACGGCGACGGCGCCGAAGTCCTCCGACGGCGACAGGGCGCCGAGGTCGAGGTGGACGACGTCCAGTCCGTCGGCCTGCAGGGCCGAGAGGATGGCGGTGGCCGAGGCCCGGGCCCCCTGACGCAGGTACACCAGCAACCCGGGGTCGCCGTCGAGGACCCGGCGCAGGGCGGCGGCCCGATCGAGGCCGGCGGCCGGCGACGGCGGGGCCAGCAGGGCGGCGAGGGCGGGGTCGGGCCGGTCCTCCCCGAGCAGATAGGAGACCACCCGGTCCGGCACCCGCAGGGAGCGGGTGAGATAGGGCCGGTCGGGCTCGTCGACGGCCAGCAGGCCGAGGGCGGCGAGGGGGGCGTCGGGGCGGAGACGGGCACGGGCCTGCCCGCTCCAGGCGGGCTCGCCGCACAACGTCAGGGCCAGGCCGACGCTGGCTCGGCGTCGGCTCACGTCGTCGTTCAGGTATCCGTACAGCTGCTCGAAGCGGCTGTCGAGGTCAGGGGCCAGGGCGGCCACCAGCAGCTCCACGTCGAGCTCTGACAGCCCCGCCCGCCAGGCCAGCCGCCTGAGGCGCGGCTCGCACCCCTCGGCCGTGGCCCGGTCGGCGGCGTCCTCCAGCTCCTGGCGGTCCTCGTCCTCGGCGGTCCCCTCCACCTGACTGGGGCGACCGGACAGCAGCCAGCCCACGTGCTCGTCGGCCAGGTACAGCCCGCGGAACGGGTCGTCGGGAGACGGATCCGAACGGCGGCGCAGCTCGACCAGGTGGGCGACACGGCCTTCCAGCAGGCTGACTCGAGCCAGCAGGTAGGCGGTGTGGACCTGGCTGGGCTGGGCGCGGGCGGTGTCGGTCATCGGCGGGCGGGCCCCACCGGCGCCGGATCGGCCGGCGGGCGGTCCTCGTCCGGCTCTGGCAGCCGCAGCGACCGCTCGTCGTCGACCGCCTTGAGGTCGCCGACCGCCGAGCTGCGCAGGCGCAGCGGCAGCATGACCCGCGTCGCCGCCTCGATGAAGGTGTCCACGTCGACGGCCAAGGTGACCACCACGTCGAGGGACGGCTTGAGGTCGCCGCCGAGCGAGCTCCACACGTCGGGGATCTTGCGGTTGTCCGGCGGGGGCTGGGCCACGGCCAGACCGAGGGGGTAGCCCCCGTCGCGCAGCGTCTCCGGCACGTGCTCCTCGGGGACGACGTCGTGGCGGAGGAAGCAGGCCATCATGGCGGCCAGGAGGCGGTGCTCGTCCTCCGGACGCTGCGTCCAGGCGGTGAGGAGATAAGCCAGGCGGAACGTCCGGGGCGGCTGGCGGTAGCCGACGACCTTGCCGTCCTCGTCGAGCACCCGGATGGTGCCGGTCACCCGGCGGTTGTTGTCCTCGCGGATGTCGTAGAGGTACATGCTGACCGTGGGACCGCTGCGGCGGGAGGCCCAGTCGCGGGTGGGAGCCTCCAACGCCACCTCGACGTCGGTGCCTGCCAGTGCGTCAGCCCGGATCAGGGCGCGTAGGGCCTCGTCAACCTCGTTGATCACACCGCGATGTTGGGCTGTCGCCTCTCAGCCTCACCACCGGCCGGGTACAGCCTTTCGGGCCGCCCCTCTTGCCCGTTGGGGCAGCATTCTCCGGCTACTTCTTGGAGAAGAACTCCACCTCGGTGATGGCCACGTTGTGCCCGAACGGCGAGTCGAAGGTCGACTCGACCGTCAGGTGCACGGCGGAGGCCTTGCGGGCCTTGACCGCGAAGGCCTGGAAGGCCGACTGGTCGACCAGGGTCAGGTCCTCGGAGGTGCCGTCGGAGAACGCCAGGTGAACCACCTGCGGGCGGGGCTGGGTCAGGTAGTTCTGGGGCTGGTCCTGGGCGCCGAGGAGGAACCCGATCCGGTCGATCCGCTCCGGCTTGGCGAAGCTGATCGTCAGCCCCTGCCCCACGGCCGTGGGGGAGGCGGCCGCCCAGTACGTGTTCGACTCCCCGTCGATGGCGGCGAGCGGCGCGTGGCCGGGCAGGGCGCTGGTGGCGGTGGCGCCCACCGGCTCGACCGGCGCGTAGGTGGGGTGAACGGACTGGCGCACCGTCGTGTACCAGCTGGACACATGGGAGCGGATCGGGCGGGCGTAGGGACCGATGAAGGAAAGGGCCATGACGGCGACGGCGCCCAGCATCATCACCCGCACGGCGATCGAGCTGGCCCATCCACCGCTGGTGCCGCCGATCAGCTGTCGGCGCAGCCGGGGACGCTCCCCCAGCCGGAGCAGAGCCTTCGCCTCGCGACGCTGGCGCCGACCCTGCCGGTAGCGGAGCCACCGCGACATCCGCGGCGGGGCGGCCTCGCCGGTCAAGGGCTGAGCGCAGCGCCGGCAGAAGTGGCGGCCAGCCGGGTTGCCCGTGCCGCACGACCGGCAGGTCAGGTCGTGGGCGACGGTGTCGTCCTCGAGCATCACGGCGGGGGCCACGTGCACTCGGGGAGCCGGCTGCTCGTCCGGGCGGACGGGGCGGATGACCGGACCTTCGGTCGCCGGCTCGGTTGCAGGCCCTTCCACGGTGGCGGGGGCCTCGGCGACCTCGACGGTCGGCGTCGGCTGGTTGGTCGCCGTCACCGCCGGAGCCGGGGCGGCCCCCACCACGTCAGGGGTCACGACCAGATCAGGGGCCGGCGGCGGGGGGGCGGCGGCCTCGGCACTGGCGCCGGGCTGGTCGACCACCATGACGCCCCGGTCGTCACCGGCGTCGGGGGCGAGGATGATCACCCGGCTGGCGTCCTCCGCCGGCGGCGCCACCATCGACGCCGACGCGGTCGGTTCGGTCGACGGGGTCGTGTCGGAGTCGACGCCCCGCCCGGCTTTTGCGGTGGCCTGACCGTCTTGGCCGAATACGACCCAATCCCATACTCGGTGGGCGAGACGGTCCTGCGTCGGGTCGGTGGCGCCCTCGGCGACCGACGGCACGGGCTTGTCCGGAACCTCCAGCGCCTGGCCCGACCACTCGAGAAACGCCGAGCAACTACGGCAGAACCGGGTGCCAGCATGATTCACCAGACCGCATTCGGTGCAAACGACCACGGTCGGGGAGGTAGCGACTCCTTCAGGAGCCATGAATCCTCCTAGATGACGCCCTGGCGCACCGCGTAGGCGACGGCGTGGGAGCGGTTGCGCAGTTGCAGTCGTGATGTGATGTCGTGGATGACATTTTTCACCGTCCGCTCCGAGTATGCCAGGGTCTTGGCGATCTCGGCAGTGTCGGATCCTTCGGCCAGAAGTCTCAACACCGCCACCTCGCGCTCGGTGAAGCCGTTGAGCATGAAGCCGCGAGGTGAGAGAACGTTGCGCTGCAGCCGGCCGACCTGATCGAGGAGGCGGCCCAGGAGATCGGGAGGGAGAGTTCCGTCGCCTGATGCCGCCGCCCGTACCGCGGAGGCCACCCGGTCAGGCAGAGCCTCGGCGCGGCGGAGTACGCCACAGGCACCAGCCTCGACGGCAGCCAGCACCCCGGTGTCATCGATGTGGGTGCTGATCGCCACCACCCGGGGGCAGCCGTTGCGCTGGATGGCCCGGATCACCCGGGCGGCCTCCTCGTTGACCTCTTCCACCACGACCAGGGCCACGACGGCTTCGTCGATCTCTTCTTGCTCGACGATCTGGATGTCGGGCCGGACCCGCAGCTGGCTGGTGAGCCCCGCCGTGGTGATCGAGTCGGTCGCGTAGACGTAGGTCGGAATCCGCACCTTGCCCCCTCCGTTGTCCCTCATTCCCCCGCCCTGCGGGAGACCAACAGGCTCTCGCGTGACGCTCAACGGGCGCTCAACCGTGACTCAACGGGCACCCGAACGTCGCGCCTTTTTGCCCGGACAGCACGGGGTGCTGCCCACGGAACAGGCGCGATGTCCCCCTTTTCCGGACAAACGTTTGCCCGTTGGTGTCGAGGCTGGCGTCCAGCCGGGCGGACCTTCGCCCCACCCGGTTACAGCGGGCGACGCCCTCCGTACCATGGCCGGCGAGGAGGGAACCCAAATGAGTCTGCAGGTGACGGCCGGCGCGCAGATCCAGTGCACCTTCGGTGTCGCTCCCTCGGTGCTGGTCGCCCTACCGGAGGGCACCCCGGTGTTGGCCAACGGCCTGCCGGCGGCGACCATCATGGACTTCGTCCCCCTCGAGAACATTCCGACCTTCGGGATGTGCACCAGCCCGGCCAATCCTGAGGTGATCACCGCCACCGCCGCCGCCGCGGGGGTCCTCACCCCGATGCCCTGCGTTCCGGTGACGACCTCCCCGTGGATCCCCGGCTCGCCCACGGTGCTGATCAACGGCATGCCCGCCCTCACCGAGATCTGCACCTGCATCTGCGACTGGGGTGGGGTGATCACTATCGGGGTGCCCGGTCAGGAGACGGTGCTGACCTCCGACGTGTGAGAGGTCAACGCGACAGGCGGCGCAAACCGGTCGACGCCGTCCGCGGCGCTCCGGTGCCGGGGGTGAGTCCCAACCCTTCGAGCATCTGGTGGTAGCGCACCCGGGCGTGCTCCGACGCCGCCAGGTCGCCGTCGGCCGCCAACGCCTCCCGGAGGGTGCGCCAGGCGTCGTCGCGGTAGTGATCGGCCAGCAGCGCCCACTCACACACCCGCGCCGCGTCGCGGGGACGTCCGGCGTCGAGCCACTGGGAGGCCAGCTCCACGGCGGCGTCGACGGCGCGCATCTGGTACTCCTCGCGCAGGTTGACGACCCATTCGGCCGGACCTTCGTCCTCCAGCAGGGCGGCCCGGTGCCACTGGATGATGTCGAGCAGCGCCGCCGCCTCTGGCCGGCGACCGGCCGATCCGGCACTGCGCACCTCTCCGTACGCCGCCTCGAAGGAGACCACGTCGACGTCGGCCTCCGCCCCGAGGTCGAGCCGGTAGGCCTCGCCCTCGCGGGCGACGGTCGCGTCAGTGTCGTAACCACTGAGGAGCATGCGGATAGAGGAGACGGCGACCTGCAGGCTGCGCAGCCCCGCCTTGGTGGACGAGTCCGGCCATAGGGCGGCGAGGATGTACTCGCGGTGCACGGGTCGTCCTGCCCGGGCCGCCAGCAGCCGCAGCAGGGAGCGGCCCCTCGGTCGCAGGGTGGAGTCGTCGACCACCTCGCCCCCCATCGTGAGGCGGAAGGTGCCGAAGCAGCGCATCACCACCCGGGGCTGAAGCAGCTCGACCGGGGCGGGTCGCTGACGCTCGACCGTCGGGACCCGACGACCTGTCCCCAGCCGCTCGGCGGCCTCCGCCGCGCTCCACAGCTGGTGGGCTCGAGCCGACGAGGCGACCGCCGCGCTGGCCTCGACGGCGGCAGGATCCGCTCGCTGGGTCAGGGCCAAGGCCACGCCCAGGTCGGCCCAGCAGGCGAGGACCTCGGCGCCGAGGGACCGGAGAGCTGCCGACGCGCTGGCCAGCCATTCTTGGGCCCCTGGCCCCTCCCGGCGCAGTGCGCCGCCCCCCGCCAGCAAGCGGATGAGGGCGTCGCCCCACCGGTCGTGGTCCTGCTCACAGGCGGCGAGCAGCTGGAGGATCATCTGACGACCCCTGTCGGCGTCGGAGTCGGTCACCGCGGCCAGGGCGGCGACGATGCGCGCCAACCAGGGGGACGCTTCATGTGACTCGTCGAGGGCCAGCACCGCTCGGAGGGGCTCCTCGGCGGGGTCGCGCAGCAGGGACGCCTCAGCTGTGGCCAGGATCCGCCCGGCCTGGGCGACGAGCGGGTGGGCGCTCGGGTCCTCGGCCACGGCGGACAGGAGCGAGCGGGCCCGGGGGACATCCCCCGCCAACATGAAGCACACGGCCGCCGCCAGCCGGCCCGTGGCGCCGGGGAGGGCCCAAGCCTTCCTGGCCTGGGCGGCCGGGTCGCTGCGCACGGCGGACCGGATGGCCCCGACCCAGTCGAATACGTCGCGGGAGAGGTCAGGCGCCGGGTCGGCCCACATGGCCGCCGCCCGGCGTTCGCCGTCCACCAGGCCGGCCGAGGTAGGGGGGAGCTCCTCGGCCACCTGGCGGTAGCCGTCGATGGCCTCGGCCAGACGACCCCGCGACAGCAGCCGGCGGGCTCGGGCCAGGGCCAGCCACGGGTCCGACTCGACCCAGGAGCGGGGAAGGCTCTCGACCAGCTCGGCGGCTGACCCGCTGAGCTCGCCGCGCCCCAACCCGAGGACCCGGCTGGCCGCCTGGCGGTCGCCGGCGGACACATAGGCCTCGAAGGCGGCCGGCAGGTCCTCGGCGGCCTCCAGCAGCCGGCCGGCGGCGAGGAAGCGGGCGGCGACCTGATCCTCGCCATGCCTCTCGACCAACTCGACGAGGCAGTAGGACCGGACCAGGTCGTGCAGGTCGTAGGCGGTGTCCCCGTCGAGGCGAACCAGCAGCAGCTGGCGGCGCTCCAGCTCGGCGAGGAGCTGGGCGCTGTCGGTCCGGCCGAGCAGGGCGTCGCAGGAGTCCTTCGTCGGTCGGCGGAGCACGCTGGCGTCGACCAGGAAGTCGCGCAGCTCGCCCGGCAGCTGGTCGAGCACGTTGCGGGTGAGGAACTCGCGGACCAGGCGCGACCGGGTCCCCAGGGTGGCCAGCACCCGGCGCCGCTCGGCCGCCTGCTTTCCCTTGGTCGCCAGATGAAACAGCTGGAGGCAGGCCGCCCACCCCTGGGTGCGGCGGGCGAGGGCGGCCACGTCCTCCGGCGGCAGGGGCTCGCCGTAGACGTCGCTCAGCAGCCGTTCGACCTCCCAGGCCCGGAAGCGGAGGTCCTCGCCGGTGAGCTCCACCAGGCGGCCGGCCAATCGGGCCGGCAGGAGGTCGACGGCCACCTCCTCCCGCGAGGCCACCAGCACGCAGCGCTCGTCGCTGGACAGCAGGTCGCTGAGCTCGTCGATGGCGGGCCCGTGGGCGAGCAACAGGTGGGCGTCGTCGATTACGAGCAGTCCCCCGTCCCCCAGAGGGGCGAGCGCCTCCTCCAGGCGGCCCTTGAAGGTGTTGCCGGCCGCGTCGCTACGCCGGCAGCGCAGGTAGGTGGTCGGGCCGTCGAACTGATCAGCCACCTGGTTGACCAAGGTCGACTTTCCCGACCCCGCCGGCGCGGCGATTACCCCTATCCACTTGGGTCCGGCGTCGGCGAACGCTTGTAGGAGGCGATCGCGCACCAGAAGGTTTGGTCGCGGCACCGCGCGCCACCGTACGAGCGGCCGAGCCGCACCGCAACGGGCCCGTACAACTTTTGTGCCCCAATTGGGCTATCAGGCTGACGCAGGGGGTCTAGTCAGTCAACGGTTTCAATGGCTCGGCGCCGTGGTGGTCGTGCTGCTGGCACTGCTCGGCGTCGCACCCGAGCCCGACGAACCGCCCGCCGTGGTGCCCGATCCTGAGCTCGTTCCCGGCTGGGTCGTGGTCGGGGGCGGCGCCGGCTGGGTCAGACTGCCGCTGTAGCCGAGGGAGACGTCACAGGCCGGCTGGTCGGCGTTGCACGCCACCGACAGCACCAGCGACTGACCGGCGGTCAGGGCCACCGGCGGGGTCAAGTTGAAGGTCTGGTTGGTGAGCGAGGCCAGGTTCAGAGCCAGGATCGTCTGCGGGCTCTGCCCCGGGCTCAACGTCTCGATCCGGGCCGTCCCTGCGGTGCCGGAGACGTTCTGGGCGATCAGGTTGGTGACCGTCATCGAGTCCCCGGACGGCACCGCATAGGTGCGAGTGTCCGTCTTGCCCGGTTGCACCACGTCTTCGAGCTGACCGCGGGTCGGCCCGGTGACCAGGGTGGGAGGCAGGGTCGTGGTGGTGCTGGTGGTGCTCGTCGTGGTCGTGGAGCTCGTCGTGGTCGTCGACAGAGCCGTGACTGTCTGGTTCACGTTGGACAGCTGAGAAGACAGGGCCTGGGTCTGGGCTTTTTGGACGGTAAGGGCCTGAGACACGGCGCTCTGGGCCGTGTTCTTGACCGCCGGCTTCACCACGAAGAAGGCGATGGCCAGGATGGCGGCGATGGCCACAATGGCCAGGACGCCCTTGGGCAACAGCGGCTTCTGCGAAAACAGACCGTCGACGTTGACGGGCTGGGCGCCCGGGCCGGTCGGGGCGATGGTGATCTTGAACTGTCGCTGCTTGAGGGGGCCGCGCAGGAACCGTTGGAACGGCTTGACCCGCACCTGCGCCAACCGGGTGGCGCCCGGCGGGATGGTGAGGCGGTCGGGGACCACTCCAATGCGGACCCCCCCGGCGGGGTCCTTGCCGGTCAGGCGCAGGTCGATGGGGAAGTTGCCTGCGTTGTCGATAGCCAGGCGGTGCTTGCCCTTGAGCCGCCCTGACGAGGCCTCAGGAACGAGCTCCGACCCGATGTCGACCACCCGCTCGACGGTGAGGACCCCCTCCTCCACCACCGACAGGTCGGGGGCGTTCGAAGGGATGACCCTGATGCCGAACGGCCGCTCGCCGGCGCCGGTGGTGAACTGGCGCGGGGGCGCGAAGGTGACGGTCGCCACCGCCTGGCCGCCAGGGAACAGGGACAGGGTGGGCGGCTCGACGTGGATCCATTCGTCGGCGATGCCGACCATCTCGAAGGAGAACTGCTCGACGATGTCGGTCGCGTTCAGGACGCTGAGATCAGTCGTGATCTCGGCCCCGGGTACTACCGACAGGGATCGATCGCTGAGGGTGGTGGTGATCGGCATTAGGGCAGCTGACTCTGGATGTTGGTCACGGTGTCGTTGGGGTCGATTTGGGCCTGGTTGAACCCGCCGCCCCCGTCGATCGTGTCGGGCTCGTTGTTCCGGCAGAAGATGGTGTCATTGCCGCTCCCCCCGTGGACTATGTCGAAGCCGCCCGCCCCGCACACGAAGGTGTCGTTGCCGGTACCTCCGGTGAGGGTGTCATGGCCTCCGGCGCTGCCGGTCAGCAGGTCGTTGCCATTGAGGCCGTTGATGATGCCGCCGGTGGGCCCGGCGGTGAGGACGTCGTCGAACTCGCTGCCCACGATGTTCTGGACGCCGCTGATGGTCTGGGTGCCTCCCCACCCGCCGGTGGCCACTCCCTTGGTCAGGTCGACCTTCACCCCGGCGGGGGCCGTCGAGAAGTCGATGGTGTTGCTGCCCGCTCCGCCCTTGACAGTGTTGTTGCCGCCCCCGCCCATGACGAAGGTGACGTTGCCCGTGCCACCGATCAAGGTGTCGCCTCCGCCGAGGCCGACGATGAGGTCGTTGCCACCCCCGCCGTTGATGACGTTGGGACCGGGGTCGCCCACGAGGACGTCAGCGAACGGCGTGCCCATGACGTTGCTGACGTTCTGGATGAACGCCGTTCCTCCGAAGGCGCCGGCGACGCTCTGAGGGGCGAGGGTGAGGCCGCCCGGGCCGGAGTAGGTGGCCTGGCCCAGGTTCACCTGGGCTCCGCCCGGCGCACCCGACAGGTCGAGAGTGTTGGTCGCTCCGGCCACCCCGTTGATGAAGTCCTTACCGGTGCCGGGCACGAACACGGTGCCGGCCGAGCCCCCGTTCAGGGTGTCGGGCCCCGACCCGCCCACCAGGGTGTCGTGGCCGCTACCGGCGTTCAGGATGACGGTACCGGGGCCCGCCACCAGGGTGTCGGCGCCCGGGCCACCGGTGAGGGTTCCACCGCCCGGGCCGCCTCGCAGGTAGCTGCCGCCCTGGGAGGCGACCACGTTCTGGACGGTGCCGACGGTGAGCACCACGACGCCCGCCGCTCCGGTGTCCTGCGGCGTCGGGTCGGACAGGTCGAGGTAGGTCGAGCCCTTGACCTGGGACAGGTCGATGGTGTTGGTGCCGCCGCCACCGTTGATGGTCTCGTCCGCTCCCATCAGGATGAACGTGTCGTTGCCACTGCCGGCCAGGATCGCTCCGACGCCCGAGGCGGCCGTGGTGATGGTGTCGCCCAGGTTCGACCCGATGACGTTCGAGAACCCCTTCAGGGTCAGGGCCGCGCCCCAGGCGCCGCTGGCCACGCCCTTGGACAGGTCGATGGTCGCCGCCGTGGGTGCCTTGGAGAAGTCGATGGTGTCGCTGCCTCCCCCTCCGTCCAGCGACCAGGCCCCGGGGCCCACGATGAAGTGGTCGTCGTGGGTCGTGCCCACGATCGACTGGACGCTGGTCATGGTGTCGGTGCCGCCGAACCCGCCGGTCGCCGTCGAGGTGGCCCCGAGGGTGAGGGTGATGCCGGCCGGGGCGCTGGCGAAGACGACGGTGTTGTTGCCCCCCGTACCGCCGTCGATGGTCAGGTTGCCCGGGCCGACGACGAAGATGTTGCCCCCGGCGTTGGATCCGATGACCTGGGTGACGTTGGTAAGGG
>JAJPHE010000064.1 GCA_021325435.1 Actinomycetota bacterium
CGAGCGACATGCGGGCCGGGCGGCCCCCGCTCAAGCGAGCAGCGTGCTCAGCCCGCCGCACCCGGAGCCGCCGCCACCGGCCTCCACGTCGAGCCCAGGTCGTCGACGTCGGAGGACTCCACCCGGCCTTCCTGGGCCAGCTTCCGCAGGTGGGCCCACAGCGAGTACCGGGCGATGGCGTGGCGGTCCTCGGGCACGTCCACGTACACGGCGGGCACCAGCTCCTCGACCGTGGCCCGGCCGGCGGCGGCCAGGGCGGCGAATACCGCTTCCTCCCGGGCGTGTCGATGGGTGCGGTACTCCTCGAACTTGGCCATGGGGTCGTCGATGAGGTCGCCGTGGCCGGGAGCAATCGACAGCACCGGCGGGCGCAGCGCCTCCAGCCGCTGCAGAGCCTGCAGGTAGGCGGCCATGTCCCCGTCGGGCGGGGAGATGATGACGGTCGACCCGTTCATCACATGGTCCCCCGAGAACAGAGCCCGCTCCCCTTCGAGCAGGTAGCACAGGTGGTTGGAGGCGTGCCCGGGGGTGTGCAGGGCGGTGAGCTGAAAGTCGTCGCCGGCGAGGCGCCACCCGTCGCCGATGCTGGTGTCGGGCTCGAAGGCGTCGCGGGCCTCGTAGCCGAGAACCTCGGCTCCGGTGAGATCGGCCAGCCGAGCCGCGCCCGGTGAGTGGTCGGGGTGGGTGTGGGTGACGAGGATCCAGCGGATCCTGCCGGCGCCGGCGGCGGCCACCGTCTCGATGTGCCCGGCGTCGTCCGGACCGGGATCGATGACCGCCACCCGGTCCGTGCCGATCAGATAGGTGTTGGTCCCCCGCCCGGTGAACACCGACGGGTTGTCGCACAGCACCCGGGTGACCCGGGGCATGAGGGTGACCGGCTGCCCGGGCGAGTAGTCAGCCACTGGCGGGGCCTCCGGGCCTGCCGGGCATGGGCCAGCCATCGGGAAGGCGGCCGTCCTCGGCGAGCTCGTCGTATCCCGCATCTCCGGGCAGGAGGATGCGCACCCCGGAGCCGTCGGCCGCCACCCGGGGGAGGATGGTCGGCACCGACTCGATGGCGGCCGCGGCGGTGAGCAGCTCCTCGGACCGCTCGAAGCGCCCGATGGCCTCGAGGTTCTTGATGGTGGGCAGGATCATGTCGAGCTCGCCGGCCCGGTGCCGGCGCAGCGCCTCCGAGGGGCGCACCCACAGCTTGGCGATGGCCTCGCGGTTGTCGTGCAGCGGCTCCTGCTCGGGCGGCGCGGCGGTGACGAAGAACCGGGTGTCGTAGCGGCGGGGCGCCCCGACCGGGGTGATCCAGTGGCTGAAGTAGTGGATGCGGTCGGCGGCGAGGGCCAGCCCCTCCTCCTCGCAGATCTCGATGAGGCGGCGCTCGCCGGTGTCGACGGCGCGCCTATGCTCGGCGAACCGCTCGGCCGTCGCCGGGTCGCCGAGGGACAGGACCTCGCCGGCGGAGTCGTAGGCGAGCAGGACACCCGCCTCCTCGAAGCACTCGCGCACGGCCGCCACCCAGTAGGCCAGCCCGCCGGAGGGCACGCTCAGCAGGTCGCTGGCGGCAGCGTCGTCGCGCCCGGCGCAGATCTTCTCGAGGTTGGCGTGGCGGTCGTCGGGGTCGACCGCGCCTCCCGGGAAGACATAGGCGCCACCGACGAAGTCGGACTTGAGGTTGCGCCGGAGCATGAAGACCTCCATGCCCTCGGCCGTGTCGCGCACCAGCATGACGGTGGCGGCGTCACGCACGACCGGGCCGCCCGGCGGCACCGAGCCGGCGCCGGACGGCACCGGGCCGGAGGAGGGGCGGGGGGACGTCATGGCCGGGCGCAGCCTATGCGGGCGGGGTGGCCGAAACCCCACGGTTGGCGGCAACGGCCGGCGGCCAGGGCGGCCCGATGACAAGAGCGAGGGTCGCGCCAGGGAGCGCCTGATCGGGGGCGCTCCCGGCGCTGTCCCCCTCGGATGAGGAGATCGGCCGCCCCGCCCGGGGCCTGAGCGGTTGATCGTTTGTCACGGTCAGGGGCGGGGAAAATCAAGGGGCACTGGCGCCGCCCCGAAGGATCACACGGGGGACGAAGTGGCTCCTTCGGGGCGGTGCTGAGGTCTTACGGCGCGAGGGGCAGTCGGGCGCCACGCCCCCGGTGACCGGGACCATTACCCTGCGGCGGTGATGTCCCCCGCCCCCCGGAGGCCCTGATGGCCACGACCACTGCCGGCCGCCGCGACCTGCACGCGGCGCGCGACCGGCTGCTGCCCCGGTCGGTGCTGGGAATGGTGGTGCTCATCCTGTCGGCGGCGGTGGGCGCGGCCTTCAGCGGCACCGTGCTGTACGCCTACTACTCGTACCAGCTGAACAAGGCCAACCAGAAGATCGCCTCCTACGTGAGCGGGTTCGACCAGCGCTTCCACACGGCCGAGGACACCATCAGCGCCCAGACGGACAACGCCAAGTCCCAGATCCAGCAGACCATGGCGCCGCTGCTCAAGCAGCAGGCGGTCGGGTCGCAGATGTCCGACGCCCTCAACAAGGCGCAGCCGGCGGTGTGGTTCGTGCACACCCTGGACAACGCCGGCCAGCCGGCGGTCGGCTCGGCGTTCGTGGTGGCCTCCGACAGCAACCAGTCGCTGCTCGTCACGTCGTTCAACACGGTGCAGGCGTCCACCCACAACCCGGCCCCGGCCATCTTCGTGCGCAAGGGATCCGACGACCTGCGGGCGACGCTGTGGACGTGGGACACGTCCAACGATCTGGCCTTGCTGATCGTGAGCCGGCCCAACCTCCCGAAACTCAACTTCTCCAGCAACGACCTGCACATCGGCGACCGGGTCTTCGCCGTGTCCGGCCTCGGCGGCTCCGGGGGCTCCATCAGCCAGGGCTTCGTCAACGACGTGTCGTCGGGGCTGATCCAGGACGACGCCGCCGTCGGCCCCCCGGGGCAGGGCGGCCCGGTCATCGACACCAACGGTGACGTGGTCGGCATCGCCTCCCTGTCCTACCGGCCGCTCGGCTTCGGTAGCACCGGCGTCTACTTCACCGTGCCGGTGGGCAACGCGTGCGCCCGGGTGCTGCGTTGCCCGGGCGGCACGGTGGCCGGCTCCGGCTCCCAGGGCGGCGGCTGAGCCGACCGCCCCTCGGTCTGCACCGGGCCGCCTGGTCCGAAACGCCCGATAGGACCGATCCAACCGGGCCGAACCGAGGGGCGGCAGCAGGATCGCCGCCCCCCGCTGCGAAATAGAGATTTCGAAATGTTCGCTCGCAGGCGTCGGCGCCTTCGGACCGCGGCAGCGCTGGTGGCGGGAGGCCTCGTCGCCTCCGCCGCCGTGGTCGCCCCGGGCGCCCGGGCCGGAAGCCGGGTGCACGTGTCGGCCAACCCCGGCCTCTACCCGGCGTTCAGCGAGTCCGTGTCGGACTACGTGCTGCGCTGCTCGCAGGCGCCGGTCACCCTGGCCATCGACGCCGCCCCCGGAGTCGACGTCACCGTCACCGGCCACCGGCCCCACACCGGCCACTTCCAGCTGAACCTGCCGCTCAGCCCGGGGCAGGCCTTCAGCATCACCGTCCACGACAGCACCGACACCGACCACTACTTCGCCCGCTGCCTGCCGAGCGACTTCCCGAGCTTCGGATCGATCAAGCTGGCCCCGAGCCAGGCCGGGATGATCCTGGCCATACCGCTGACGGGCGGGGCCGGGCCCCGTTACGCGACCGTGTTCAACAGCGACGGGGTGCCGGTGTGGTGGGCCCCGGCGCCGGGGGGCTGGTACGCCACCCTGCTGCCCGGCAACCGGATCGGGTGGACCGACGGTGGCGGGGCGGTGGTCGAGAACCTCGACGGCAGCGGCGCCACCCGGGTGCGGATGGTGGGGGTCTCCCCCGACTTCCACGAGCTGCAGCAGCTGGCCAACGGCGACTACCTCATGATCGGCGCCCGGCCCAGCTCGCCGGTCAACCTGACGGCCGTGGGCGGCCCGGTGAAGGGGGTGCTGCTGGACAACGTGATCGAGGAGATCACCCCGGCGGGACAGGTGGCTTGGAGCTGGTCGGCGGCCGCCCACATCGGGGTGACCGAGCTGCAGCCCGAGTGGGTCGCCCAGGCCGCCCCCGGGGGAGCCCCGGCCGACGTGTTCCACATGAACTCGGTGGAACCGGACGGCAACGGGTTCGTCGTCTCGTTCCGGCACCTCAACGCCGTCTACCGGATCGACAAGGCCACCGGGGCGATCACCTGGAAGATCGGCGGCACGTCGATCCCCCAGAGCCTGCAGGTCCACAACGACCCGGTCTTCGCCGTGCCGGGAGGCACCTTCGTCGGCCAGCACGACGCCCGCATCCTGCCGGACGGGACGCTCACCCTCCACGACAACGGCACCAACCACCGGGCGCCCCGCGCCGTGCGCTACGCCCTCGACCTGCACAACCGCACCGCCACCCTCCTCGAGTGGATCAGCGACCCGCAGGCGTCCGCTTCCATCTGCTGCGGGTCGGCCCGCCGCCTCCCCGGCGGAGACTGGGTCGTCTCGTGGGGCCTCACCCCCTACGTGGAGGAGCTCAACGCCCGCAGCTACCCGGTGCTGCGAATCCAGTGGGCGTCGGGCTGGTTCGCCTACCGGGCCTACCCGGTCGCCCCGGGGACGGTGAGCCTCGACCAGCTGCGGGCGGCCATGGACACCCGCTCGGGCCACTGACCACCCCTCGCCGCTGACCGGGTCGCCGTAGTCTGCATGGCGAGGTAGCCACCGGAAGGGGGACGGTTGGCATGTTGTCCGCACTGTCGAGCGGGGTCGGCTCCTACAGCTCGCGCCACGCCCTCGGCGCCATCCTGTTCTGGGTGACGCTGGCCGTCTGGGTCGGCGGCGAGCTGTGGCAGGGCCAGACCCGCAGGTCGGAGGCGACCGACCAGGACGGGGGCAGCCGCCAGCTCCTGCGCATCACCCTGTTCGTGGGCTGGATCCTCGCCTTCCAGGCGGTCCGGGCCTGGCCCGGCGCCAACTTCCACCACGGCCGCAACGCCGCCTTCTGGGCCGGCCTGGCCGTGATGTGGGGCGGGGTGGCCCTGCGCTTCTGGGCGTTCCGCACCCTGGGCCGCTACTTCACCTTCAACGTCATGACCAGCGCCGACCAGAACGTGGTCACCGCCGGCCCCTACCGGGTCATCCGCCACCCCGGCTACGCCGGAGCGATGTTGGCCATGGCCGGGCTCGGCCTCACCATCGGGAACTGGGTCAGCCTGGCCGCCATCGTCCTCGTGCCCCTCATCGGCATGGTCAACCGGATCCGGGTGGAGGAAGCGGCGCTGTTGGGGACCCTCGGGCCCAGCTACCAGGCGTTCAGCGAGGGGCGCAAGCGCCTCGTGCCTCTCGTCTGGTAGCCGGGAGTCGCCGGGGCGGGCGGGGTCAGCCCACCGCGGCGGCCCGCAGGGCGTCGACGTCGATCTTGGACATGGTGAGCATGGCCCGCATGGCCCGCGAGGCCTTCTCCGGGTCGGGGTCGCTCATGATCTCGGCCATGCCGGTCGGCACCACCTGCCAGGAGAGGCCGTAGCGGTCCTTCAGCCATCCGCACTGGCTGGGCGTGCCCCCGTCGACGAGGGTGTCCCAGTAGTAGTCGAGCTCGGTCTGGTCGGCGCACTCGATCAGGAACGACACGGCCTCGTCGAACTTGAACTCCGGCCCGCCGTTGATGGCGATGAAACGCTGACCGTTGATGGTGAACTCGACGGTCAGGACCATGCCCGCCTCGCGGGGGCCGGCGTCGTTGTAGTAGCTGACGTTCAGGATGGCCGAGTCGGGGAAGACCGACGTGTAGAACTCGGCCGCCTCGAGGGCCTGGGTGTCGAACCACAGGCTCGGGGTGATGGGCCGCATCCCTCAGCAGTCCCCCACGGCGATGGACACGATCGAGAACTGCGCACCCGCCGGGTCGGCGACCATGGCCAGCCGGCCGTAGGGGGAGTCCGAGGGCTGGACCAGCACCCGGCCGCCGCCGGCGACGACCTTGTCGACCAGGGCGTCGGTGTCGGAGGCGCCGAACACGATCGTCCAACCGTCGGTGTGGCCCTCGGGCAGGTTCGGGTTGGCCCCGTCGAGGATGCCGGCCACCGGCAGGCCGTCGACCTGCAGGATGGACTGGCTCCCGCCCGGCATGGGCTCGGCGGCCACCGTGGCGCCGGTGACCCGCCGGTAGAACTCGACGACCTCGTCGTAGCGGGAGGTGGAGAGCTGGAACCAGCACGGGGCGCCGGGCTCGGCCACCAGGCCGAAGCCCTGCATCTGGTTGGGCTCCCAGAAGCCGATGCCCGTGCCGGCCGGGTCGGTGGCCACCAGCATGGTGCCGAGGTCCGCCACCGGGTGGGGGCCGGCGACGACCTGGCCGCCCGCGCCCTTGATCTCCTCGACGGTCGTGGCCATGTCGGCGGTGCACAGGTAGATGAGCCAGCTGTCGTTGGTGACGTCGGGATGCTGCATGCACCCGGCGATGCGCTCGTTGGCCTGGCCGAAGTTGAAGTAGCCGCCGAACTCGGGGCGGGGCTCCTCAGCGTCCCAGCCGAACACGTCCGTGTAGAACCGGCGGCTGCGGTCGCGGTCGGTGGTGGCCAGCTCGATCCAGCAGGGCGCACCAGCGGGGGCCTTCTCTCGTACCGGCATCTCTGCTCCTCTCTTCGCCGGCGGCCCCTCCGGCCGCCGTCAGTTCAGACGGTCGGGCCGCCCGGAACTCATCGCGCCCCTCAGTCGAGGTGCAGCGGGAGCCCGAACAGCGGGAAAAGGGTGGCCGAGTCGAGGAAGCAGTGGAACCCCGAGATGCGCCCGTCGCGCACCTCGAGGACCTGCAGCCCCCACGGCGTGTGGCCACCGGCCGGGTCGGGCTTGTACTGGCCGAACGCCGGGCAGCCATTGGCCGACAGCGGGATGAGTATCGAGCCGGCGCAGGCGCTCGGCCCGGGCTCCAGCATGAACTGGCCGATGTCGCCGGCGCCCCGCACCCACATGGCGAACGGCGGCATGGACATGACGGCGTCCTCGTGGAGCAGGGTCACCAGCCGGTTGATGTCGTAGCGCTGGAAGGCGTCCACGTAGTCCTCGAGCAGGGCCAGGTCGACGGTGTCGTCGAACCGCTCGATGGGGGCGACCTGCTCGAGGGTCGCCCGGGCCCGCTGGAGGGCGCTGTTCACCGCGGCGACGCTGGTGCCGAGCAGCTCGGCCGCCTCGGCCGCCTGCCACTTGAGCACCTCGCACAGGACCAGCACCGCCCGCTGGCGGGCGGGCAGGTGCTGCAGGGCGGC
>JAJPHE010000040.1 GCA_021325435.1 Actinomycetota bacterium
TGGATCATCGCCCACTACGGCACCAAAGCCACCCGATGGCTCGCCGCCGCTGGCACCATCCTCGCCCTACTCCTCGCCTTCTCCCGCGTCTACGTCGGAGCCCACTACCCGGGCGACGTCACCGCCGGCCTCCTCTACGGCGCTGCCATCAGCGTCGCCGGCTGGCTGCTACTGCGCCGAGCACTGAGCTACCTCGCCAACCAGGCCGCCCAGATCAGCCCCGTCCGACCGCTCATCATCGCCACCCAGCCCGCACACAAGACCCGAGCGGCGTAACACGGGGACGATGGGGGGAGCGCCGAGCTCGTCAAACGTTGAATTCGCCGCTTCGGCGCCGCCGGATCCCAATCCGGAACGACGAGCTCGACACCTACGTCACCACGGCCAGGCGATGGATGGCCGACTGCACCCTGCCGAGCCGTCCGACTGGTACAGGCGGGAAACGTCGTCCTGCCGAGTACCCAGCAAACCTGCTTCTCCCGTGACGCCCAGTGCCAGGCCGAGAGAACTGGTGTCGGGCCATGGCTCCGATATCGCCGGCCGGGGAGCTATTCGAGGCCCTTCCCGCTGCTCGGCACTCCTCAGACGGGATACGCGACAAGGTCGGTCGCCTTGACCGAAGCCCAGACCGTCCCGCCGTCGGCCAGGGACAGTTCCGACACCGCGCCGGCCGTTACCTCGGCAACCAGGGTGACAGGCCCCCCGAGGCGCAATCGGGCGCGATCGCCTGTGGGATTGAGCTCCTGGACCTGGAGGCACCAGACGTTGCGGGCGCTGCCCTCCGGCCGGCGACGGTGCAGGGTGACGGCGTTGGGCCGGAAGGAAACGAAGACGGAACCCTCGAGAGGGTCTGCGGTGACGACGGTGGCGTCGGCACCGACCCGCACGGATGTCCCGGACGCCGTCCCCTCCCAGAGATTCAGCCCGACCATGTCGGCCACCCAGCGCGACCGAGGGTGCGCCGTGACTTCGACCAGGAGGCCGTCCTGGGTCACCCGCCCCTCCTCGATCACCACCAGGCGCTCGGCCAGGGCAGCGGCCTCGACGGGGTCGTGGGTGACCACTATCCGAACCCCGGGATAGCGCTTCAACTCCTGGCGCAGGAGGTGGCGAAGCTCGGCTCGGGCGGACATGTCCACAGCGGCGAGGGGCTCGTCGAGGAGAAGCACGGCCGGCTCGGTGACGAGGGCCCGCGCCAGCGCCACGCGCTGGGCCTGTCCCCCCGAGAGCTGTCGCGGTCGCATGCGGGCGACCTGGGGCAGACCGACCCGCTCCAGCCAGGCCTCGGCCCGGGCTCTGGCCTCGTTTCGAGAGACACCCCGGGCCCGCAGTCCGAACGCCACGTTCTCCAGAGCGGAGAGGTGGTCGAACAGGCGCGGCTCCTGGAACACGACGCCGAGGCCGCGCTCCTCGGGCGCCAGCCGGATCTGTCCTGCCGGGTCTTCAACAACTGTTCCGCCCACTGACACCCGGCCGGCGTCGAGAGGGACCAAGCCGGCGAGGGCCCGCAGGAAGGTGGTCTTGCCGGCTCCGTTGGGCCCGACGATGGCTACCGGCGCCTGTTCGTCGACGTCGAGGTCGACCCCGAGGTCGAGCTCCCCGAGCCGAAGCCGTACTTGAGCAGACAAGCTCACGGATTACCCAGCCACCGATCCCGCAGGCCGACCAACACGCCCAGAGAGACCAGGAGCAGCACCAACGACAGGGCCAGGGCGGTGGCCTCGTGGCCGGACTCGATGTCCAGGTAGATGAGCAGCGGCGTGGTCTGAGTGGAGCCCGGCAGGTTGCCGGCGAAGGTGATGGTGGCTCCGAACTCGCCCAAGGCGCGGGCCCAGCTGAGCGCGGCCCCGGCGGCAAGGGCGGGGGCGACGGCGGGGAGGGTGACCCGGCGGAAGCGGTAGGCGGGGGACGCCCCCAGGGTGGCGGCCGCCTCCTCCCCCCGGCGGTCCATCGATCGGAAGGAGGCCTCGGCCGTGACGATCAGGAACGGCATCGAGACGAAGGCGGCGGCCAGCATGGCCCCTGAGGTGTTAAAGACGAACCGCCACCCGGTCAGGTCGTAGATGACCTGGCCGGCCAGCCCACGGCGGCCGAAGGCATATAGCAAGGCGATGCCACCCACCACCGGGGGCAGGACCATGGGTAGGGTGACCAGGCCCCGCAGGAGCGCGCGGCCGGGGAAGCGGTGCCGGGCGAGGATCCACGCCAGCGGCAGACCGAAGACCAAGGCGATGGCCAGGGCGCCGAGGGACACCTCGAGCGAGAGGCGCAGGGCGACGAAGGCGTCATGGGCGGACAGGTCGGACAGGAGCGTCGACCAGGAGACCCGCTGGAGCAGGCCGATCAAGGGCAGGACGATCATGACCACCGCCCCGGCGGCGAATGCCACCGGGGCGGCGGACTGGACCAGCCCGATCCGGCTACTGCGGCGGGAGGAAACCGGCGGCCTCCAGGGCCTTCTGCACCGCACCGGACACGGCTGAGTCGACGAACGCCTGGGCGGCGGCATGGTTCTTGGTCGCCTTCACCACGGCGATGGGATAGGTGATGGTCGGCTGCAGCGAGTCGGGGACGGCTACCCCCGTCACCGCCGAGCCGGCGGCGGCCACGTCGGTCACGTAGACGACGGTGGCGTCCGCCTCGCCCGAGGTCACCTTGACCAGGGCCGACTTGACGTCGGTCTCCAGCGACTTCGGCCTCACTGTGATGTGCTGGGAGGCGAGCACCGCGCGGGCGTAGTCCCCGGCCGGCACTCCCGGCGCCTCCAGGACGACGGTGACCCCCGGCTTGGCCAGGTCAGCCAGGCCGGTGATGTGCTTGGGATTGCCCGGCGCCACGGCGATCTCCAGCTTGTTCCGAGCAAACGTGACCGGCGTGTCGACCAGGCCGGCGGCCACCAGCTTGTCCATGTTCTTGGTGTCGGCCGAGGCGAACACGTCGGCGGGGGCGCCCTGTTGGATCTGGGTGACCAGGGTGTTGGAGCCGGCGAAGTTGTAGGTGAGGTTGAGCCCCGGGTTGGCCCTGGCCAGGGTGGTCTTGGCCGAGTTGAACGCCCCGGTCAGCGAGGCGGCGGCGAAGACGTCAAGGCTTCCGGTGATCGGTGCCGCTGTACTCGGGCTCGACCCCGCCGTGGTCGAGGTGGTGGAGGAGGCCGTCGGGCTGCTCGAGCCGCAGCCCGCCAAGGCCAGCGAGGAGGCGGCCAAGGCGGCGAGGAGGACGGTGGTGGGACGCGAGCGCATAGGCGTGGCTCTCTTCCGCTCAGGGGTGGGGGATCTCCACCACGACGTTGGTCGACTTCACCGAGGCCACGGCGATGACGCCGGGGGCCAGGGCCAGCTCGTCGGCGGCCTCCCGACTCATCAAGGAGACCACCCGGAAGGGGCCGGCCTGGATCTCCACCTGGGCCATCACCTTGTCCCTGGTCACCCTGGTGACCAGGCCCGGAAAGTGGTTCCGGGCCGACTCGGCCACAGGTGGCGAGGCCACGGCCCCCGCCCGTGCAGCTGAGAAGCGGGCCAGGGCCACCCCGTCGAGGCGTCGGCGGCCGCCTGTGGTGCGGGTGGCGGGCAGCTGGCCGCTGTCCACCCAGCGGCGCACGGTGTCGGGGCTCACCCCCAGGAGCTCGGCGGCCTGCCCGATGGTGAAGGTCGGCACGACCAGCAGATTAGCTGGCAAATGCGGTCGCACTAGGCGCTCGACCTCGCTTCTGGGGGGAGGAAGACCCAAGTATGTCGATCCTGCGGTCTCGGGCCGCGCGAGAGGTCCGCGTGGCCAAACCGTCGATGGCTTCGCGAGAGTTGCCGACGCCAATGTGGCCCGGGCGGAGGACGCGCCCGTCCACACCGAGTTTGAACCGAAGTGAGGAGCCGTTTCTCTTCCACAACGCCAACCGGAGGGCCAATGCTCTCCGGCGTGCTGGATCAGAGGTGAAGATGGCACAGCGGGCCAGGCACGGCGGGCGTTTCTGGGAAGAGGAGTTCCCGTCCATGGTGGCCTGGGCGTTCAGAGGGTAGAGCGGCGCCTTGACTCCTCCCATGCAGAGCACGGTTGCCCTGGGTGCTGCTCTGCAGCGCTCGGAAGCTCGCTCGTGGGAGAACGCGTCACAACTTCCTCTATGGGCCGGCAGCCGGCTCTGGGGCTATCCGGCAGGGCCCCGCCCGCCGGGCACTACTAGCCCGCTCTCGTAGGCGATGACCACCAGTTGAGCCCGGTCGCGTGCGTCCAGTTTGGTCATGAGCCGGCTGACGTGGGTCTTGGCGGTCAGCGGAGATAGGTACAGGCGGGCGGCGATCTCGTCGTTGGAGAGCCCTTCGGCTACCAGGATCAGGACCTCTCGTTCGCGGGCCGTGACCTGCGATAGCTGGCGTGGGAGGGTTGGGGCGGTCGAGGGGCGGGAAGCGATGTCGGTGATGAGCCGGCGGGTCACGCTGGGGGAGAGCAGTGCCTCGCCGCGAGCGACCACCCGCACCGCTTGGACGAGTTCGGCCGGGTCGGTGTCTTTGACCAAGAAGCCGCTGGCCCCTGCCCGTATCGCCTCATAGACGTACTCGTCGGACTCGAAGGTGGTGAGGATCACCACCTTCACCCCGGCCAGGTCCTCCTCGGCGGCGATGCGCCGGGTTGCTTCGATGCCGTCGGTGCCGGGCATGCGGATGTCCATCAGCACCACGTCGGCGCGCAGGTCCCGGGCCATGGCCACCGCGCTGTCGCCGTCGACGGCCTCGCCGGCCACTTCGATGTCGGGCTCGGCGTCGAGGAGGGCCTTGAAGCCGGCCCGGATCAAGCCTTGGTCGTCGGCGAGCAGGACCCGGATCATGCGCTGGTCTCAGCCCCCGCAGCCAACCGGGTCTGCTCCACCGGGGCGGGCACGGGCAAGGGGAGCCGGGCGGAGACGGCGAAGCCGCCGTCGGGGCGAGGGCCGGCCTCGAGGTGGCCGCCGACGGAGACCGCTCGTTCGTGCATGCCGACGAGGCCGTGCCCGCCGGTCGACCTCGAGTCGGCTGCGCGCTGGCCGGTGTCGGTGACGTCTATGGCCACCCCGTCGGGCTGATATCGGATCCGGACCGCGGCGGTGGCTGGCAGGGCGTGTTTGATCACGTTGGTGAGGGCTTCTTGGATTATGCGGTAGGCGGCCAGGTCGACCGCGGCGGGGAGTTCCACGGAGGAGCCTTCGATGTGAAGCTCGACGTGCAGGCCGGCGCGGCGGGTGCCTGAAAGCAACGCGTGGAGCTGGCCGAGTCCCGGTGCGGGCTGGGTTGGGTCGGCCTCGTCAGCCTGGCGCAGGACAGCCAGAATGGAGCGCAGCTCGGCCAGGGCTTGCTTGCTGGCGTCACGGATGGTGGCCAGGGCTTCGGTGGCCGGGTCGGTGGCCCGATCGGAGAGCAGGTGGGCGGCCACGCCGGCTTGGACGTTGATGGTGGCCAGGGTGTGGGCGACCACGTCGTGCAGTTCGCGGGCTATGCGCAGGCGCTCCTCGTCCACGCGCCGCCGAGCTTCGTCGTCGGCCCGGGTGGCCATCGACGCCACGTAGGCCCGTTGGCTGGCTACCGCGATCCCGCCCAGGCATCCCGCCGCCATGAGGGCGGGGATGAGGTCGAACCCGCCTCCGGTGACGGAGCGGAA
>JAJPHE010000056.1 GCA_021325435.1 Actinomycetota bacterium
CCGACCTGGAGGACCTGCTGCGGGGGCTGCGCCTGGGCATGGGGCCGTGCCAGGGGGCGTTCTGCTCGCTGCGCGCCGCCGGCCTGCTCCAGCGGCTCCGGCCCCGCCCCGGCCTGGAGGCGCTGTCGCCGCTGGTCGCCTTCTTGGAGGAGCGGGCGGGGGGGATCGGCCGGTGCTCCGGGGAGACCAGACCCGTCAGCACCGCTTCAACGAGATCGTCTACCGGGAGGTCCTGGCCCTCGACCATGCCCTCGCCCCGCCCGCCGTATGACGTCGTGGTCGTGGGCCTGGACCTGGCCGGCCTCACCGCCGACGGCGTACCAAGACGCGCCGTCCGCTGGGCAGGCGGCCCGCTACCGCGTGACCTCCCCGAAATCGATGCCCGCTGGCGGGGCCCCATCGTGCAGGTAGCGAGCGCACGCCTGGCGCTGCAGGACGTCGAGCGCAATCTCCGTCCGCCGCCAGAGCCGCGGACGCAGCAACGACCTCAGCTCACTCGAGTCGACGAAGCGGACCTCAGCCAGCTCACGGTCAGAAGCCGAGATCCGGATCTCCGTCGTGACCACTCCACCGTCGAAGATGAGCGCCAGCTGATCGTCCCAGGGCCCGTGGGGAGGCACCCAATCGATACAGAGGAGACGGAAGCTGAGGACGTGCAGGTCGAGTTCCTCGGCCAGTTCGCGCCGCAGCGCGTCGACCGGTGCCTCGTTCGCCTCGACCATACCTCCGGGGAGGTCCCAGCCAGGCTTGTAGTTCGGCTTTACGACGAGGACCCGAGCGTCGTGATCCCGTAGCAGGGCGTCTACCGCCACCCGCTTCCGTGCTTGCTTGGCGTTGCCCTCGGCGAGGTACTTGTTCCAGGCTTCGGGATCGCGCTCGTATAGCGGCGCACTCATGTTGCTAATTCTCCGCGGGCGAGCAGTTGGTATGTGATCTTCATCCGGGGCAGCGTCGCCTCCAGCCGCTGAAGGAAGTCCGCGACCTCGTGCACGGCTCGGTGCGGCGTCAGGAGCCGGTGCAGCTCGTCGAGCTGATGCAGGACACGCACCGATGCCAGGGCCATGCTCGCACCAAGGACCTCTATACCGATGGTGCTAGCCTCGACAACGTCTGGCTGGGGCCCAGCCATTGCGATCAAGGCAAGGGAGAGCTGTGCGAATGCCCGGCTCCGCGTGCGATCGCTCGGACGGAGCGCGAGGACATGCTCGGCGGCCTGTCGTGCCGCCACGTGGTCACCCAATAGGTACAGACATCTGGCCATCTCGCTCGCGAGCGACGCCTCATCGTAGGGACTGACGAGTGGGGATGGGTCATCCTCAGCTCGGCCCAACTCAGATTCGGAACGGTGAAGGAGCCTCACTGCCTCAACCTTGCGTCCGAGCGCTGCGGCGGCGCAGGCCTCCATCGCAAGGAGCCGCGCGACAAGGCCCGAGTGCCTGGGAGCTCTAGAAGCATGCTGCCGACCCCTCTCGGCGATGGCAAGCGCGTCCGCCGGTTTGCCAAGGTACAGTGCGAGGTGGGCCTGGGCAGCGTCGATGTCGCCAGCCAAGTCCTCGACATCACCCGCCCGTGCGAGATGGCCGGCCTGCTCGAAGTGTGTGGCGGCCACACTCTGGCGGCCTGCGTCGTGTGCCATCCACCCTGCCATCTCGGTCAGCGATGCCGCCACCGCGAACTCATTCGGGCCGCCCGCCAGGAGGCGCGGACCGATCTCGTAGGTCAGGTAGGAGGCGACCGCCGCATACAGATGCCCGCCGCCAATTCGACGATCGGCGATGCGAAAGGCCTCGATCGTGGCCATGGTGGGATCGGCGGTCATCGATTTGGGGGCCTGAACTCTGAGGCCGATCGTCGCAGCCCGCAACGTCATCCGTACAATCTGCTCATCGGCCCTGTCATTGCGTCGGCGAAACCGTTTCTCCGGAATCCGCATCTCGCTGCGTGGCCAGCCGAGGACCTCGCTGATCAGCTCCTGGGTGAAGCCGTCCACCCGCTGTCGGCCACGCTCCCAGCGGCTGACGGTGTTCCCATCCGTCCGCGTCGAGCTGCCGCGTCGTTCGGCTGCGCGCTGGATGAGGAGGGCCATCTTGGTCAGGCTCCACCCGCGCGCCTCCCGCCGGGCCTTGAGCTCCGCTCCAAACCTCCTCAACTCGTCCTCATAGGAGGGCATCGTCGCTCTGGCAGCATCCCCGCCGCTCGGTCGCGCTTGTAGTCGATGATGAAGCGGGAGGGAGAGATCGCTGATGAGGTCATGGTAGCGCCAGGAGCGATGGCCGTGAAGGGTCATCACCACTCTCGGATGGTGCAGAGCGATACGGAATGCCCCGAGGCGGCCGGTGAAGCTCGGACGTACAGAGTCATGTCCTGGACCTGGCCGGGATGACCCGATCGGGGACAGAAAACTGGGTTTACCCCGGTGCGGCGGGCATCCAGGATATGGGAGCGTAGCCCCGGGAGGATGTTCACCAAGTGGAGCAGGCGATGCAGCAGCGGCGAGCGCGGAGGGCGTTCACGGACAGCTCCAAAGCGGAGGTGGTGGAGTTCTGCCAGAAGGGTGACCGGACGATCCCGAAGGTGGCGAGGGATCTCGACTTGACCGAGAGCTCGGTACGCCGCTGGACGGAGCAGGCGGAGATCGACGCCGGCCGCAAGCCGGGCCTGGCGAGCAGCGAGCACGAGGAGCTGGTGCGGCTGCGCAAGGAGAACCGGGGGCGGCGCGAGGAGCCCGACCTCCTGAA
>JAJPHE010000061.1 GCA_021325435.1 Actinomycetota bacterium
GCAGCCCGGATGAAACCGGGTCCAACCCGACGACCGGTGGATGGTCTCCCTTAGCTCGCGCTCAGTCGCGACCCGCCCACTCAGCGCCTATCCGCGCGGCCTCTTAGGCCACCTACGGGACGGCGGCCAGGGTGGTGATCGTCAAGTAGGTCAACGCCCCGAACAGCGGGACGGAGAGGGCCACGGCCGTGTAGTAGGTGCGTCGGCCCATCCGCACCGCCAGGGCGAAGATCAGCGGGAAGGCGACGAAGAGGAAGCGAGGCCGGGTTCCCACCGGGGCGGACATCAACGCCAGGGCCATCACCCCCGCCGCCCAGATCGACAGGATCGCCGGCGGCCGCCATCGCCAAAGAGCCAGTCCGGCGCCGATGGCGAAGACCAGCCCGGCCACTAGAACGGTGTTGTCGAGCAGGCCCGGCGACTGGAAGAGACGGACCACCGGCTGGATGACCGTCCAATAGGGGCCCATCCGTTGGTGGTTCCAGAACAGGCGTTGGGAGTCGAACCAGGCCAGCGGGTCCCCCGTGCGGGCCCACAGGTAGCCGAAGTAGGCCAGGGCGCCGGTCGGGGCGAGGAGAGGGGCCGACAAGGCCGGCCAGCGGCGCTGATTGCGGATGGCCCCGGCAGCCGCCCACGTGCAGCACGCCACGAGAACGAGGGCGGCCGGCTGGCTGGCGCCGGCCGCGGCGGCGGCCAGGCCGGCGACGACCCAGCGCCCCCTCATCAGCATGAGGAGGCAGACGGCGGCGCAGGTGACGGTCAGCCCCTCGGCGTACACCAGGGACAGGACGAAGGCGGCGGGGAAGAAGCACCACAGGACGGCCACCCGGTCGGCTACCCGGTCCCCGGCGATGTGGGCGGCGAGGCTCCAGACCGCCAGGGTGGCGGTCATCCCTGTCACCACGGCCAGGAGCGCTCCAGCGGCCAACGGGCTCAACCCGGTGGCGAAGGCGACGGCCCGCACCAGCAGCGGGAACAGCGGGAAGAACGCCATGTCGCCACCGAGCGGCGAGGGCACGAGAGGCGGCGGTGAGTAGCTGTGGGTGGCGATGTGTACGTACCAGCCGGCATCCCACACCCCGAGGGCGTTCAGGAACCGGCTGCCGGACGTCACCGCCGGCCAGTTGACGAACCCCTTCGGCAGCGCCACCAGACCCCGACCCGGGTGGCTGGCCGCCAACTCGACGACGATCAGCATGGCCAGTCGCGAGGCGAGATAGGCGGCGAGCGGCCGCTGCCACCGTGGTCGGGGGGCTTGCTCGGCTTCGCCCTGCGGCTCCTCCTCCGGGAGGCGGTCGCGCATGACCGTCAGCCGGGCCCCCGAGGCGGTCGTGTGGCGGGTGTCGGACACCCGGAGGGTTGACCCCTCGGCCTCCGCCTTGCGCACCCAGGTGCGCAGGGACTCGCGTCCGATGTCGAGCTCGGTGGCCACCCGGCTGATGGCCCGCGACCGGGCCTCCCCCTCGTCCTCGATGAGCCGGCCGACTTGGGTGACCGCCTCCGACCTCAGCTCGGGCGGGTACCAGCGCCGGCGGCTGGTGTGCGACGCCCGGGCGGTCCGGGTCCGGGACGGCGCGTGCATGCTGTCCTCGGCCGGTATTGAGCGGGCCATGAGCCGTCCGTCCGTCGTCGAAGTCGGGTCCCCAGCCGCGGGCTCACATCAGCCCCGGGCGCCCGGGTCCTACCAGTTCGAGGGGTTCGCTAAACAGTTCCCCTGCCCTTACCGACCCAATAGGGCGGTAGCCGCCCGCCCCGGCGGTGTGGGAAGGAGACCGTCGGTTGGCAGCGGCAGCGGATCGGCGGCGCCCCGGCTTTCGGCTGCCTCGTGGCGCGTTCGTGGCAGCGTTCGTGGCGGTGGCTGCCACCTTTTGTGGGGGGGTGGCGGGCCTGGCCGCGGCGGGGCGAACCGGCAGCCCCCGGGCGTCGGTCGCGACCGCCGGCGCCGTCAGAGCCGCAGCCCCGGCCGAGATCCCGGCAGGGTGCCCGGGGTCGGGTTGTCCCTCGCCCGCCGCCGCCCCGACCGCCGCCGCGGGTAGCGATGGCGGGGTGGCGAGCCCACCTCCGGTGCCGGCCTCCGCCCCGGCGTCCGGCCCGCGTCTGGTGGACGTGACCAAGGTCGAGCAGGTCACCGGGCCCGGATCCGTCAACGCCACCGACCGGCGCTGGAACGTCTTCGGTGCCGACCTCGGGCACATGTTCTTCTACCAGGGGACGCTGTACATGGTGTTCGGCGACACCTTCGGGCCCGACAGCCGGCAGTGGCGCAGCAACACCATGGCCCGGCTGGTGACGCCCGACCCCCGGGCCGGCCTTCGCTTCGAGTCCATGGTCACCGACGCCACCGGGGCGGCGGGCGAGCTGCTGGGCTCCCTGAAGGTCGATGGTGTGGAGAAGACAGTGATCCCCACCAACGGCGTGTCGGTCGGCGGTCGGATGTTCCTCCACTACATGTCGGTGCGCCGGTGGGGGGCGCCCGGCAGCTGGCAGCTGAACTACTCGGGCTGGGCCTACTCCGACGACGGCGGCCAGGTCTGGGTCAAGGACCCGCTCGCCCGCTGGCCGGGCGACAGCAACTTCGGTCAGGTCGCCATCGTCCCCGAAGGGGGCACCGTCTACTTGTTCGGCATTCCTGGTGGGCGCCAGGGCGGCGTCCAGTTGGCCCGGGTGCCGGCGGCTCACCTGCTCGACCTCGACGCCTATGAGTACTGGGACGGCGAGGGGTGGAGCGCCGACCGCGCCAAGGCGACGACGGTCGTGTCCTCACCCGTGGGGGAGCTGTCGGTGCGGTGGAGCGCCTACGCCCACCGGTGGCTGATGATGTATCTCGACGAGGGCCGCTCCGCCGTCGTGCTACGCACCGCTCCGAGCCTGACGGGCCCGTGGGGCCCGGAGGAGGTTGTGGCCACAGCCCAGCGGTTCCCCCAGCTGTACGCCCCCTACCTGGTGCCTGTCGACACCGGCCCCGAGGTCTACTTCACCATGTCGCAGTACGGGCCCTACGAGGTGTTCCTGATGAAGGCGTCGCTGGTGTCTTCCCCCTGACCGCGGCGGCGGCGTACCTTCCCCTTGATTCGGGGAGCCACCCGTCGATGCAGATGGGCTGGGCTACAGGACGGGCTGGGATGAGCGACACCGCGGATAGTGATCAGGAGAGGGAACCCGGACGGGTGCTGCGGGTGCTGGTCGTGGAGGACGACCCCGACGTCCGTCTCCTGCTCCACACCTACCTGAACCTGGACGACCGCTTGCAGGTCTGCGGCGAGGCCGCCGACGGCCAGCAGGCGCTGGATCTCATGGGGGCGGGCCGGTTCGACGTGGTGGTGCTCGACCTCAACCTGCCGGTGGTCGACGGGCTGACGATCCTTCCGAAGCTGCGCAGCCGCCACCCCCGGATGGCGATCGTCGTCTACTCAGCCCACGTGGCCTCGGTCCTCACCGAGCGGACGGTGTTACGCCTCGGCGCCGACGCGGTGGCGGCCAAGTGGATGCCGCTCGACCGCCTGGTCACCACCATCTGCGAGGCGGCCGCCAGCCGCAGTCTCGCCGAAGGCGGCCTGCGCCACCAGACCTGAACGGGACCAGCCGTCGGGCCGGCCCTCAGCCGGCAACCCCGGCCCGCTGCTCCCGTCGCCGCCGGTACATGTCGCGATCGGCGGTCACGATCAGCTCCTCGGGCTCGCCTTCGCCCCGGGCCGACATGGCCCGCCCCACTGTCGCTCCGAGGCGGATCTCCTCATCGTGGATCATCCACCGGCCGCTGAGGGCCGCCTCCAGACGGTTGGCGACGGTGTCGAGCTGGTTGGCGTCGACCAGACCCTCGCAGATGACCACGAACTCGTCACCCCCGTAGCGAGCGACGGTGTCATCGGGTCGGACGGCGTCCTGCAGGCGCCGGGCGCACTGGATGATTACTTCGTCGCCGGTGGGATGGCCGTAGGCGTCGTTGATCGGCTTGAAGCCGTTCAGGTCAACGAACAGCACGCCCACCGGGTTGGTGGACCGCCGGGCCCGGAACAGCGCCTGGCGCAGGCGGTCCATGGCCAGGCGCCGGTTGGCCAGGCCGGTCAGGGGGTCGTGCAGGGCTTCGTGGACCAGGCGGGCCTCAGTGGCCCGATGCTCGCAACAGTCGACCAGCCAGAGGACGACCCGACCGTTTCCCATGCGGCTGGCCCGACAGTCGAAGGTGTGTCGCAACCCGTCCGAGCAGTTCAGGTCGAGCTCCTGGCCGACCGGGCCGGTGGCCGTCAGCGCTGAGGTGATCAACGACATCAGGGCGCTGTCGTCCGCCGCCGCCAGGGTGCTGAACCTCTTCCCCACCACGTCGCCGCTGCCACCGGTCAGCTGAGCGGCTGCCTCGTTGCTGAACAGAACGACCCCTTCGTGGTTGATCACCAGGCAGGGGATGTCCGCCTCGGCGAGGGCGGCGTCGGCCAGGCCGGCAGTGTCCAGGTCCACCAGCGACGCCGGTAGCGGGGACGGCGCCGAACCCTCGAGGTCGTCGAGGGAGATGACGGCGGGCCACTCTTGCGCCACTGCCGTCTCGAGGAGTGGCCTCACCAGTCCGAGGATCTCCGTCGCCGCCCGCTCGATCGCCTCCAGTCCCCGCCGCCGGATCCGGGGGTCGACCGCGTCGCCGACGAGCAAATCCCCCCATCCCAGGATCAGGGCGGCGTCGGCGCGGACCCGATCGTGGGGCTCGTCCTCGAGCGAGGGAGCACCGGCTTCCTCCGAGGCGGCGTCTGTCCGCTCTCGGCGCTTGCAGCGCCAGCCCCCCTCGACCATCGCTCCTCCTGGCGGCCGCGACCCCACTGGCAACCCATCATTTGAGATACACGTCGGCACGCCCCGGGTAAATGCCCCCGACGGATCACCGTCGGTTACCCGAACGGTGTACCGGACCCCAGATGTCGTGACTAACGGCGGCTAGTCAAACGCTGAGCGTGCAAGACCTGGGGTGGGGCGCCGCTTTCCGGAATCCCTTCATCACGGTAGGTGGTCGGGAACTCAGTGACTGTCGCGATTGTTTCCCCAGCACGATCACGCGGTCGTAGGCCGGGTCAGTCGCCGCAGGAGATAGCGGCTGTGGGCAGCCCAGATGAAGCCCTCGGTCACGATCGGATCGCGCTCGTAGTCGACCTGGA
>JAJPHE010000109.1 GCA_021325435.1 Actinomycetota bacterium
CTTAGATGAACTCTGCGGGCCGGCCCGGGCCGCAGTGGTGGTTCCACTGATGGCCCCAAGGGCCCCGCCGAGACCGGTGCCAGCCTCGCTTCCAGAAGAAGAATCCGAACACGAACACCGGCCAGCCCAGGAACCAGAGCTGGGCGAGGACACCGACGACCAGCACCGCGGCCACCACGCCGGCCAACACCCGCAGCACCGGACGGTCGAAGGCCACCCGCTGCCAGACCGGCAGGCGCACGGGCATCGGGGCGGGGGCGGACGGGCGGGGGGCGCCGGGGATGTCAGCGAGCAGGGGGTCCAGATCCTCGAGGTAGCGAGCGGTGAGCACGGCACCGACCCGCTCCTCGAACTCGTCGAGGGTCAGGTACCCCTGCGCCGTCGCCTTGCGGAGGAAGTCGGTGGCCCGGTCGCGGTCCTCGTCCGAAGCCCGATGAGGGCCCCCCTCGGACGGTCTCCGGGAATCCCTCCAGCCGCCGCCTGTCCCATACCGGTGAGGATCCATGGCTACCCCTCCTCTACCCATCATGGCGCGCTCGATGCCACCGCGCCGAGCGGCCCGGGCCGGTCCGGGCTGAGACTTCGGTCACACATGCCCCGGGCGCTGGCCGGGCGGCACCAGCACGCAGTGGGTGCCCCGGTAGATCGTCGGCATGCACTTGTTGCAGTGGATGCAGAGGCTGTCCCCGACGCTTCCGCTCTGCCAGCGCAGCAGGAGATCGGGCTCGCGCAGCAGGGCCCGCCCGAGCGCCACGAACTCGAAGCCCTCGGCCAGGGCGGCTGTCACCGTGGCCAGGCGGTTGATGCCGCCCAGGAGGATCAGTGGCATCTTCAGCGCCTGCCTGAACTGGCGGGCGTAGGGGAGGAAGTAGGCCTCCTCGAACGGGTAGCTGGGCAGGAAGCGCCGGCCGAAGAGGCGGAACCCGGTGCGGATCGGCTGGGGGAAGACTCGGGCCATCTCCTCGATGGGCGCCTCCCCCCGGAACAGGTACATCGGGTTCCGCAATGAGCTTCCCCCGGTCAGCTCCAGGGCGTCGAGGTGGCCGTCGGTCTCCAGCAGTCGAGCCACCTCGACGCTCTCGTCGAGCCAGAGGCCGCCGGGGAAGCCGTCGACCATGTTCAGCTTGGCGATCACGGCCATGTCGGTGCCGGCGGCCCGGCGAACCGCCTCTGCCACCTGGCGGGCGAACGCGGCCCGGGCCGTCACGCTGCCGCCCCAGCGGTCACGACGGCGGTTGAGCGCGGGAGACAGGAAGGCGCTCAGCAGGTAGCTGTGGCCCAGGTGGACCTCCACCGCATCGAAGCCGGCGTCAGCGAGCAGCCGGGCCGCCTCGGCGAAGGCGTTGGTGATCCGCGTGATGTCGCCCTCATCGACTGCCTTGGTGAATCGGAAGGCCATGGCGGTGAAGGTGCGTGACGGTGCCAGTCCTCGACGGCCGGTGCCGGCGGCTACCGGTCCGGCATGGCCCAGCTGGGCGGAGACCGCCGCACCCTCGGCGTGGACGGCCTGAGCCAGACGTCGGAGGCCGGGCACCGCTTCGGGACGGACGACGATCTCTCCGGGGGCGCCCTGTCCGTCTTCCGACACGGCCAGGTAGGCGACGGTGGTCAGTCCCACGCCGCCCGCCGCCATCGACCGGTGGAAGTCGAGGAGCCGATCCGTCACCAAGCCGCCGGACGCCATGCCTTCGAAGGTGGCGGCCTTCACGAACCGGTTGCGGAGATGGACCGGCCCGAGCTGCGCCGGAGCGAAGGGATCGGGCACCGACGGGCACCGTACCGGGCCGGTGGGGCAGGCGCCTCGCTCGCCCCGGTAGAAGAATGTCGACAGGTCGCTGTCGACCCGGCGGAACGTGATCCACCGGCAGGAGGGGGGACAGGGGGACGATGAGCCGGGCCGACCGCGGACGGTCGAAGGGCCACCGCTCGCGGCAGGAGTGGCAGTTCTTCGCCGCCCTGCCCCAAGCTGACCGTCCATTGGCCGCCGCCTGGTGGGCCGTGCTGATCCTGCGCGGCGTCCTACCGGCCGCCTTCGCAGTGGCGATGGGCGTCGTCATCGGGGCCGTCCAGCACCACCGTTCGCTGGTGGCCGGACTGGTGGTCGTCGGCGTCAGCTTCGTGGCGCTGCAGATCTTGGCCCCCGTCCACCAGGCGATCAGCGCCAATCTGGGCAGCCGCATGGCCGCCTGGCTGTACGACCGGCTAACCGAGGCCTGTGTGCGGCCGGCGGGTCTCGGGCACCTGGAGGATCCCACCCTGGTGGGTGACCTCACCGTGGCGCGGGAGTTCGACTTCGGCATGACGGGGCCACCGATGCACCTGAATGTCGATTTCATTGCAAGCGGGCTGGTCGACCTCGCTGGCGGCCTCGCCTCCACCCTGATCCTGTTTGCCTACCGCTGGTGGGCGCCGCTCCTCCTCGGCACCGCTTGGGCCGCCACCCACTGGTTGCTGCGCGAGAGCTCCGTTTGGCGCGAACGCAACACCGAGGAGGTCCGGCAGGCCCAACGCCACGCCGACTACGCCTATCGGCTCGCCGTCGATCCGCCCGCCGCCAAGGAGCTGCGGCTGTTCGGGCTGGCCGGTTGGGCGGTGGAGCGGTTCATCGACCGGCGCCGGACCCTGTTCGAGCTGCAGTACCGGGCGACCCGCCTGCGTGAGCGGTCGGTCCTTTGGAGTCTGCTCCTCGTCACCGGGGCCAACCTCGCCGTCTTCGTGGCCCTGGCCGAGGCGGCCAGCGCCGGCCAGCTGGGCCTCGGTCGGGCGGTCATCTTCTGTCAGGCGGCGGTGGGCGCCAGCCTGATCGCCTTCGGCGGTCTGAACTGGGCCCTCGACGGGGCGGCGGCGCCGGTGGCCGCCGTGCTGCGGTTGGAGCCGGCAATGGCTCCGGCCGGTTCGCTGGCCGTGGGAGCCCTTCCGGCCGACGGGATGCCCGCCCGCCACGTCCGCTTCCGTCAGCTCGGCTTCGCCTACCCCCACGTGGACGCTGCGGTGCTCGAGGGATTCGACCTCACCATCCCGGCCGGATCGTCCCTGGCGGTGGTGGGGCAGAACGGAGCCGGCAAGACGACCTTGGCCAAGTTGCTCTGCCGCCTCTACGAGCCCACGGCCGGCGCCATCGAGATCGACGGCATCGACCTGCGGGACCTCGAGGTCTCCGCCTGGCGGCGGCAGGTCGCCGCCGTGTTCCAGGACTTCATCCGGTTCGAGCTTCCGTTGCGCGACAACGTGGCGCCCTCCGGCGCGCCCGACGAGGTGATCCTCGCCGCTTTGGCCGATGCCGGGGCGGAGGCTCTGGCGTCCCTCGACACGCCCCTGTCCCGCGGCTACGCGGGTGGCATTGAGCTGTCTGGAGGGCAGTGGCAGCGTCTGGCCCTGGCCCGGGCTCTGTGCGGGGTGCGGATGGGTGCCCGCCTCGTCCTGCTCGACGAGCCGACTGCCCAGCTCGACGTGCGCGGCGAAGCGGCCATCTTCGAACGCCTGCTCGAAGCCACTCGCCCGGTCACCACCATCCTGATCTCCCACCGCTTCTCCACTGTCCGTCGGGCCGACCGCATCTGCGTTCTCGAACACGGCCGGGTCGTGGAGCTCGGCACCCACGACGAGCTCATCGCCGCCGGCGGCCGGTACCGGACCATGTTCGATCTGCAGGCCCGTCGGTTCTCCGCCGCCGGCGACGAAGAGGGAAGGCTCTATGACTCCCTCGCCTGACGGGCGGGGTGGACCGGCCGCCGAGGAGATGCCCCGGGGCCTGCCGGCCATGTGGCGGCTGTGCCGGCTCGGATATCAACACGAGCCCCTACTGCTGGTCAGCGCCTTCGTCCTCTCCCTGGTGGCGGCGGTGCCCGACGCCCTGCTGGCCCTCTGGTTGGCGCTGCTCGGCGAAGGCGTCGTCCGCCACCGGCGCGGCCTCGTCCTCGGTGCCGCCGTCGGCCTGGCCTTGTCCTCGGCCGCCACCTGGTTCCTGCGCACCATCAGCGTGCGCATCCAACGGCGCTTCCGCGACAAGGTGACCATCGCCCTCGAGTCCCACGTCGCCGGTCTCCAGGCCTCGGTCTCGACCATCGCCCACCAGGAGCGCCCGGACTACCTCGATCGTCTCGCTGTCCTGCGCGACCAGGTGTTCGTCCTCGACCACATGTACATGTCCCTGTTCACCACTGCCGGCTGGATCCTGCGGCTCGCCCTCACCGTCGCCCTCCTGGCTTCCATCCACCCGGCCCTGGTCCTGCTGGCGTTCTTCGCCGCTCCGACGGTCGTCACTTCCTCGTGGCGGCCGACGGTCGAACGGGCCGTACAGGAGCACCAGGCATCCCACGACCGGCTGGCCCGGCATCTCTTCCTGACCGCTACCACCGCCTCGGCCGGCAAGGAGGTTCGGGTCACCGGCATCGGGGACCAGCTGGTCGAAGGACGCCGTCGGGCCTGGGAGCAGTGGTACGGCCCGGTGGCCGCGGCCCGCTGGGCGACGGCGGCGTGGCACTCGCTGGCGTGGGCTGTCTTCGGGCTGGCCTATGTCGCCGGGGTCGTCTCGGTCGCCTACGCCCTCCACGGCTCGGTGGCCGCCGTGCTCCTCGTCCTGGCCGCCGGGGCCCGGCTTTCCTCCTATATCGGGGGGGCGGTGGGCGAGATCGGCTTCCTGCGGGGCACGTGGCTCGACGGTTCGAAGCGGTTGGTGTGGCTCGAGCGCTACGCCCAGGAAACCGTGGCCCAGGCCGACACCTCTCCACCGTTCCGGTTGACCGACGGGATCCGGCTCGAACACGTGAGCTTTGCCTACCCCGGCACCGACCGCCTCGTGCTCCAGGACGTCAGCCTTCATCTTCCTGCGGGGGCGGTCGTGGCGGTGGTGGGCGAGAACGGCGCCGGCAAGTCCACCCTCGTCAAGCTGCTTTGCCAGATGTACGAGCCCACCGACGGGGAGATCCTGGTGGACGGCACGGCTCTGCGAACCATCATCCCGGAGCAGTGGAGAGCGCGGCTGGCCGGCGCCTTCCAGGACTTCTTCCGCTTCGAGCTCGTCGCCCGCCAGTCGGTCGGGGTCGGCGACGTGGCCCTGGTCGACGACGTGCCGGCCGTCGGCGCGGCCGTGGGCCGCGCCGGTGCCGACGACGTAGTCGCCCGGTTGGTGAAGGGTCTCGACACCCAGCTGGGTCCGACGTGGCCCGAAGGAGTGGACGTCAGCTTCGGCCAGTGGCAGAAGCTCGCCCTCGCCCGCGGCTTCATGCGCCAGGCGCCGCTGCTTCTCGTCCTCGACGAGCCCACCGCCGCTCTCGATGCCGAGACCGAGCACGCCCTCTTCGAGCGCTACGCCGAGGTGGCCCGGGGCGACAACTCCGCCGGCCAAATCACGGTTCTCGTCTCCCACCGCTTCAGCACCGTCCGGATGGCTGACCTCATCGTGGTCCTCGACGGGGCCCGGGTGGTCGAGGCCGGCTCCCACGATGAGCTCGTCGCCAGGGACGGTCCCTACGCCGAGCTGTACGGCATCCAGGCCGCCTCCTACCGCTAGCGCGGGGCGGGCCGCCCCCGCCGACCTGGCAGAAGCTGAATATTGGCGGCCACTGGCCGATACGGCCGTTGGACGCGGGGCGGAGGACCTGACATTCCGGGCAATCAGCACCCATGGCAGGGCGAGGAGTCAGCCCTCTCAGTGAGGGTGACCTGCCGCGTCTCGGCGGCCCTGTATTTCCTCTGCGGTTGCCTGGTGGACGTCGCCGCCGGCTTCATGCCCTTCGCGCCGGGGTCGTCCCGTCCGGCGGTCGCCGCCGTCGGCGGGGTGGCAGCCATCTCCGGAGTGGTCATCTGGTTCCTGCCGTGGGAGCGCTGGGGGAAGCGGTCAAGCCTCTGGCTGGTCCCACTGGCCTTCGCCCTCATCTCTGTGCACAACGTGTTCACCGGGGGGGACGGGTTCCTCTACGGGCTGTTCTTCGTGGTCGCCATGGTCTGGGTCGGCCTTGCCCACCCGCAGGGCACCTCGGTTGCCTTCCTGCCGATGCTGGCCCTGGCGTACCTCCTGCCGCTCCTCCTGGCCCCTCACACCTCGGGTGTGGGGCCCTGGAGCGCGTTCTACCTGGTCCCTGGCTGCGGCCTGGTGGGCGAGACGGTGGCCTGGGTCTCAGGGCAGCTGCGCCGGTCGGAGACGGCCTACCGAAGAGGGGAGGCCCACTTCCGCCAGCTCTTCGCGGCCAACCCCCAGCCGATGTGGCTGTACGACACGGAGACCTTGCGCTTCCTCGAAGTCAACGACGCGGCGGTGGAGCACTACGGGTACAGCCGCGACGAGTTCCTGACCATGAGCATCGCCGATATCCGCCGGCCCGACGACATTCCGGCCCTGCTCGAGAGCGTGGCCCGCCCCCGAGGCGAGACCGACACCAGCGGCCCGTGGACCCATCGGCTGAAGGACGGGCGGATGATCGAGGTGGAGGTGCGGTCGCACCTGCTCGAGTTCCAGGGCCGTCCGGCCTCGCTGGTCAGCGTGAACGACGTGACCGACCGGCTCGCCCTCGAGGACCAGCTGCGACACCAGGCGTTCCACGACCCGCTGACCGACCTGGCCAACCGGGCTCTGTTCGCCGACCGCGTCACCCACGCCCTGAGCCGGAGGGGCCGTTTCAGCAAGGTGACCCTCCTGCTGCTCGACCTCGATGGCTTCAAGACGGTCAACGACAGCCTGGGGCACAGCGCCGGGGATCAAGTGCTCGTCGCCGTGGCCGAACGGCTCCGCGCCTGCCTTCGTCCTGCTGACACCGCCGCCCGACTGGGGGGCGACGAGTTCGCCGTCCTCGTCGACGACGCCACCTCGGTCACCGAGGCCAAGGCCCTCGCCGACCGGGTGATCGCCACTCTCGAGGTGCCGTTTGTCCTCGGGGACAAGCAGGTCTTCGTGCACGCCAGCATCGGCATCGCCATGGCCGCCGGCGGCACCGCCGACGCCGAGGAGCTGCTGCGCAACGCCGACGCCGCCATGTACGCGGCGAAGGCGTCGGGTCGGGCCCGCTACGCCGTCTTCGAGCGGTCGATGCACACGGCGGCCGTGCGCCGGCTGGAGCTCGACGCCGAGCTCCGCGCCGCGGTGGCGTCCGAGCAGTTCCTGCTTCACTACCAACCGGAGCTTCTCCTCGCCGACCGGCGGGTGGTGGGACTCGAGGCGCTGCTGCGCTGGGAGCACCCAGACCGGGGCGTCGTCTCCCCGGCCGAGTTCATGAGCCTGGCCGAGGAGAACGGCCTGATCGTGCCGATCGGCAACGTGGTGCTGCGGGCGGCCTGCGAGCAGCTGGTGGTTTGGTGCCGGCACTTCGCCGTCGCTCCGTTCGTGGCCGTGAACCTCTCCGCTCGACAGCTGGTCCAGCCCGACCTCCTGGCGTGGGTCGAGTCGTGCCTAGCCGACACCGGCGCCGATCCCAGCCGATTGGTCTTCGAGGTGACCGAGAGCGCCATCCTCACCGACAGCGACGCCGCCGGCCGGGCCCTACAGAACCTGCGCTCGCTCGGCGCCCGCGTGGCCCTCGACGATTTCGGCACCGGGTATTCGTCGCTCAGCCATTTGCGCTCATTCCCCATAGACATCGTCAAGATCGACCGCAGCTTCGTCGCCGGCCTTACCCAGTCCCGCAAGGCCCACGTCCGGAGCGAGGACCGCTCGGTGGTGGCTGGCATCGTGGGCCTGGCCCACGCCCTACGCATAGTCACGGTGGCGGAAGGAGTGGAATCCGAGGAGCAGGCGGCCGTACTGACCGAGCTCGGCTGCGACATGGCTCAGGGGTACCTCTTCTCTCCCCCCGCCACCGCCGAGGCCCTGACCGGCGGCGTGCTCCTCGGGGCCCTGCTGTCGCGGAGCTGAACAGCCGCCGCAGAACCACCCCACCGCGGCTTGGGGCCTCGTCCGCAGCACAACTCTTCTCAAGTGGCCGGCACAGACCACCGAGTCCCCCGATGCAGGGCACCTAACGAGTGGCTGGAGGGGACCGATCGACGACTCTCGGGTCCCGCGGGCGGATGGGGCAGCGCACCGGCCCGACCCCGGACCAGTGGTCCGGCTCGCGGCCGAGATCCGGCGAGCCCGGGGACTGCCTGTCGCCGACCCCGAGCACAGCGCCAGCCTCCTGGGGCTGACCGTCGCCGCCCTGGGGTTCATCGCCGGCTTGCCGGTGGACACCATCACCGCCGCCCTCGCCCGCTGGGAGACGGGCATCGCAACGCTGGGAGAGGCCCAGGCGGATCTGTCCGCTCTGCGAACGACCCTCGAGTCGGCATTGGGCGCCGCCGGTGCCACTCCGACCCTGCACCGTCTCGTCGATTCGATCAACGCCAGGGAGCTCGAGCGCTTCACCGACGCCCGGCCGCCCGCCGGCTACCAACGGGTCCTCCCGGGCACCCACCCCGCCCACGGCCGTCGGCGCCGCCCCCGCCATCTCCCGACCCGCCCGGCATGGCCCGACCGGACGTCCTGGACGACCCCGCCCCGTCGCTGGTGGCCGGCGGCCGTCGCCGTGTGGGGCGCCCTGGCGGCCCTGACCGCGTCGATGTCGCTGCCTCCGCCGCCGCAGATCGCCCTGCTTCCGAACGGCAGGGGTCCCCTGCCCACCGTCCCGCCGGTCGCTGGCCCATCGCCGCTCCAGCCGGTGGCCAGCCCGCCGGCGCCCGCCCCTCCGGTCAGCCGCCAGGCCGTGGCGGTCGAGACCGTCGCCGCCGCGGTGGCGGACGACAAGACGGTGGGCGGCAGGGTCGCCCCCCACCGGGCAGCGGAGACGACCCTGTTCCTCGCCCCGGCCCCGTCGGACATGTCGGCCCGGGCAAGACCGGCAGGACGCGGCGTCCGGCGCTCATCCCGGGCAGCGGTGACGGCATCGGCGGCCCAGCCGAGGTTGGTGACCACCAGGGGCAGGCCCGAGGGCCGAGGGTTGTCGGCCGGCCGCAAGTCACCCCGTGCCCACCGACACTGAGGTCGTGGGCCCCGGAGCCGTCGTCGGAACGGTCGTAGGTGTCGAGGTGGTCGTGGTCGTGCCTTGAGTGGTGGTCGTCGTGGCCAGGGTGGTGGTGGTAGTGGTCGCCGCCGTGGTTGACGTGGTCGTCGACGGGATCGTGGTCGAGGACGGCGGAACGGTGGTGGTCGTCCGCGAAGGAGGCGGGTTCTTCTGCGAGGAGAGGGCCAGCACAACGGCGGCGATGAGCAGGGCCAGCAGGAGGATGACCAAGCCGACGATCGCCATCTGACGCCCGGTCATCCCCCGTCGGGGCGGAATCCCCGGGGGAGGGGCCGCGGCCGGCGGCACCATCGCCGTTCGAGCCTCGGTGGCGGCCATGGCCACCGTGGCCGGGGGCAGAGGCGCGGTCATGGCCACGGTGGCGGGCCCGGCGGCGGCCAGCGCCTCCAACATGTCGCCGGCCGAAGGAAAGCGCTCGCCGGGAACCGGCCGCAGAGCCCGCTGCGTCACCCCCTGGACCGCGGGCGAGACGCCGGGGTTGACGTCGCGAAGCGGCTTCATCCGACCCTGCTCGGCCGCGACCGCCGTGGCCACGGCAGTCTCCCCGGCGAACGGCGGCACCCCCGACAGGGCCTCGTAGAGCACGGCTCCCACCGCCCAGATGTCGCTGGCCACGCTGGCGGGTTCGCCGCGCATGCGCTCGGGGGCGATGTAGGAGGGCGTTCCGACGACCAGATTGGCCGTGGTCTGGGCCGTGGAGCCGGCCTCGGGGTCGACCGCCTTGGCGATGCCGAAGTCGGTGACCTTGGCCGTGCCGTCCGCCGCCAGCAGGATGTTGCCCGGCTTGATGTCGCGGTGGAGCAGGCCGGCGGCGTGGGCTGCCGCCAGGGCGGACAGCACGGCGCGGATCACATCGACCGCCTCCGCCTCAGGGAGGGGACCGCGGCGGATGCGGTCGGCCAGGCTGCGCCCGGGCAGCAGCTCCATGACGAGGTAGGCCAACCCGGCGTCCTCGCCCACGTCGTAGACCGACACGATGTTCGGGTGCGACAGGCTGGCGGCGAAGCGGGCCTCTGCCTCGAAGCGCCGACGGATGTCCGGGTCTCGGCCCAGCTCGGACCGCAGGATCTTGAGCGCCACCGGGCGGCCCAAGCGGAGGTCCTCGCCCTCGAACACGTCGGCCATGCCGCCGTGACCCAGCGACGGGCCCACCCGGTATCGGCCGGAGAGGGTCTCGGGGGGCTCCATCCGGCCAGTCTTGCCGTTCCGGCCCCGGCCGTAAGGCCGGTAAGAGGAACCTAGCTTTCCTTAATCGGCCGGGGGTAAACAGGAGTATGCGGTGGTACCACTAGGCCCGTGGACACCGAGCTCGGTCGGCTGCGGCTGCTGGCGGCGGCCAGTGACCTGCTCACCACGGCCTCGGATCCGGGCGAGGCGCTGGGGGAGCTGGCCGCCCTGTTCGTCCCGGCCATGGCCGACTGGGCGGTCGTCGACGTCATCGTGGGCCCTGACCTCGCCACCCGCAAGGCCGTCGTCCACCGCGATCCGTCCCTCGCTCCGCCCGGTCGTTTCGAGCTCGACCTGCCGCGCCTGCCCGCCACCTCGGCCTCGTCCCTGGTCACCGCCCTGCGTGAGGGCACGGTGGTGACGGAGCAGCTCGACTCCCAGGTGACGCCGGACTGCGACCTGCACCGCGAGCAGCTCGAGCTGTTCCGAACCCTGGGCGCTTCCTGCGCGCTGGTCGTCCCTCTCCTGAGCCGGCGCAGTCCCATTGGCGCCCTCACGCTGGTGCGCATCGACGGGCCCGAGTTCGGCGACGAGGAGATTGCCCTGGTGGAGGGGGTGGCACGCCGCACCGCCTTGGCGGTGGACAACTCCCGGCTTTACGCCCACCAGATCGACACGGCCCTCGCCTTCCAGCGCAGCCTGCTGCCGGCTCTTCCCCAGCCGGACCACCTCCAGCTGGCCTCGCGGTACGTGCCCGCCCGCGAGGGCGCCGCCCTCGGCGGAGACTGGTACGACGCCTTCACCGGCCCCGACGGCCAGACCTTCCTGGTCATCGGAGACGTCGTGGGCCACGACCAGCACGCCACCGCCCACATGTCCGAGCTGCGGAACCTGCTACGGGGCTGCGCCTGGCACGCTCCTCCCTCGCCGGCCGCCGTCCTCGAGCGGCTCAACCAGGCGGTGTGCGGACTCCAGCTTCCGGTAGTGGCCAGCGTGATGTGCGCCCGGCTGCAGCCCGTGGGGTCCGAGTACCGGCTCGAGTGGGCGTCGGCCGGCCATCTACCTCCACTGCTGGTCGAGCCCGGCGGCCCGGCTCGGCTCCTGTCGGGTCATTCGGGGGTGCTGCTGGGAGTGACGACGGACCGCCAGGCGGACGACAACCACGTGGTCGTGTCGCCAGGCTCGAAGCTCGTGCTCTACACGGACGGGCTGGTCGAACACCGCGGCGACCTCGCCGTGGGCCTCGAACGGCTCGAAGCCTTCGGCACCGAGTGCGCCTCCGAGCCACTCGAGCGGTTCTGCGATCAGATGCTGCAGCGTTTATCCCTCGCCCACGACGACGACATCGCCGTTCTGGCCGTGCAGTTCTCCGACTCCGCCGACCGCTCTTAGAGGCCGCGCGGATAGGCGCTGAGTGGGCGGGTCGCGACTGAGCGCGAGCTAAGGGAGACCATCCACCGGTCGTCGGGTTGGACCCGGTTTCATCCGGGCTGC
>JAJPHE010000043.1 GCA_021325435.1 Actinomycetota bacterium
CGCGCGGCCGCTCACACGGCGACCGGGCTCCGAAAGCCGAAAATCAAAGTCAAAACCTCGCCGAACCCCCTTGACACGGACCCGCCCCGTCAGAGATGCCGTTCCCGGTCGGGGTTCGCCCCGGACACAGACACTCCGTAATCCGGGCCGCCGTCATTATGGTCGTCGTCGGGACCGAGCAACAAAGCCCGAGGCTCGATCGGGTGCACCTTCTTCTCGACCTCACGAGATTGTCGGTGCCGCACCGTGTTCCCCGGTCTGGATGGCCTACAAGGCTCCCGCTCGGCGGAGCCGCTCCCGTGCCTCGAATTCAGTGAGCGACCGGGGACGACCTTCGGTGGCGCACTGCTTCATTGCGTCAAAGGCGCGGTTCCAAAGGCCGGCAGCCCAGGCCTCTTCGGCTTCGTCTGTGCTGAACGGTCTGCCTCGGGCGGCGCCGTAGGCGTCGAGGAACGCTTCGGTTTCCGCGACCGTCGCCTCGGTGCCTCCTCGGGTGGCCGGGTAGACGGCAGCAGCGAGCCCGGCGACGGTCGTCTCGGGGGCGGCGATAACGCTGTCCCAGTCATAGGCGACGTGTAGCTGGCTATGCGACCAGCGCAGGTTGGCGGTGTACCAGTCACCGTGGCCGACGACTTTGGGCCGCCTCGTCGAGCTGAGCCGTTCCCGAACAGCTCGAGCGGTTCTGGGGATCCAATCGGGTGCGTCGGCCTCGTTGAGGTCGATATCCCGGTCATCTGGCCATGGCCACAGGCCTGGTTCTCGGTGATCCCAGGCGGTCCACGACAAGGGCGGGTCCAACGAAGGGAGTTCCTCTGGCGGAGGGGCCAGGTCAACCAGAGTTGCCAAGGCTTGGGCGGCAGGCGCGGGGTCCCGGCCGGAGTCGGGAAACGGCTCACCTCCTTAAACCAGCACCTCGGCGTGGGCCACCCAGTCGCCGAACGGCTCCAGGCCGGTGAGCGGCTCAGGGCAGGGAAAGCCGAGATCGAACAGTCGGCGATGCACCATCAAGCAGGCGTCCAGCCGGACCGCCCGCCGCCGAACCTTGAGCACCACCCCTCCGCCCGAGTTCAGCCGGACACCGATCACCGTAGACAGGTATCCGCTGCGGAATAGCTCCTCGTCGACGCCCGCCCCGAGATGCTCACGGCACCAGTCATCGACGGCAGCCGCGGCGACCTCGACCAAACGACCAGGTGACACCATCATCCGTTCCCCTCAGCGGCCCCTGTATGAGGCTTTCACCTCTACCAGCGTCGACGAGAAGGCCGCCACAGTCTGCACTCACCATGCGCCGCGCAGATCGCACACTTGGGCCTGAGGTTGGCGCTTCCTGCTCGATGACCTACTTGAATCGGGCGCCCGGTTCGATCGGCCCTCTGGCGTCCTCTATGAGGCGGTGGATGTCGTCCGGGCCGCCGGGCAACATGTCTCTGAGGGTCTCACTCACGAGACGTCCCACCATGGCCACCGAGATCCCGAGCTGGTCGGCGATCAACTGGTAGGTGATGCCGGGCTGCCGAGATGCCTCAGCCACCGCCCTTCGACGGATCTCGATCAGGCGGTTGGTTAGCGCCTGGGTCTCGCTGAGCATCGCCTGGGCACTGCGGGCCCTTGCCAGAGGGTCGATGGTCTTAGCGATCTGCTCGGTGAAACGGAGCTGCTTGCTGAAGTCGGGCTGAGGCATAGTCCGAATCATATACGGGGGTATAGGAAAACTCAACCCCCGTATATGATGCGTCCAGCCCGTCCGACTCGCACCTGCGGCTCGCCCGGCGTTCGTAGCTCCTACCTGAAGATCGACAGCACCAATTGGTCACGGGTGAGGGTCCCGGGTCAGATCCTTGAAGTCAGGCGCAATCTCAGCCCAGGCTTCTTGGGTTCGCCACCCTGCTACGTCCTAACTGGCCCGCCGCATCGGCGCCTGGAGCTGATCGACGACGCGGAAGGGATACGTCCTCTGGTTTGGCCCGACTTGCGCGATTAGGCGGTAGCCGCCTGGGGCAGGGAACTGGATGCTCGCGTCCACTGCGAGGACGGCTCGGATGTCGGAGCCCTCCGGCGTGCCAGGAGGTCGGCCGACCTCTAGTGCCCCCTCGGCTCGCATTAGCGGAGCCCCTCCATCTTCGCTCTCGATGAGGATCACAAGCTGGTGTCGCCGGTTGGCCTCGAGCCAAGGCACCAGGACGCTTACCCCGATGCCGAAGTGGTGGGGCGCGGGCAGCCCGCCTTCCGGATAAGCGCGGGTGACCACGTCCCAACCAGCCCCCGAGAGGTACAGCAGTCCGTTGATCGCCTCGGCATGGTTCGCCAGGGTCAGGATCTCAACCTCGGCCACGCCCAACTCCTTCTGTCTGACGCTTGTATACAGTGTGCCACAAGAGTAAACTCCTGGCAAGAGGTGCCGATGCCTTACCTCGATGAGTGGGAATGGGACGACGGCAACCTCAAGGAGCTGGCACGGCACGGGGTACAACGGCGTCATGTCCTTGAGGTTGCGGAATACGCCCCGCGTTTTCGTCGCAACAAGAAGGGGCGGGCGGCGAGTCACCAGATGATCGGCCCTGACCAAAGTGGAGCGGTTTGGGCGATTTGCATCGTCCAGTTGCCAGGCCGGTCCGGTACATGGAGGGCGGTCACGGGTTGGCGTGCGACCCAAGCCGAGGCAGAGTGGTATCGGAGGAGCACATGAGTAAGGACCAGTCACCAGCAGCGGAGCTCTTCGAGCACCGAGACGATGAAGATGAGTGGGAAGAAGAGCCGGCAGAGGTCGTCGTGCGGCCCCGCCGGTCAGAGGTCGTGTCCTTTCGGCTGCCTCCCGAGGACATGGACGCTCTCGAGCTCGCCGCCCAAGGCGCGGGCGAAAGTCTCTCGGAGTTCGTGAGAAAGGCGGTTACCAGCCGCATCACTGGGTCCTCCGATGAAGCACCAACTGTGGACGTCAAGGCTGGACGTGCCAGTCTGTTGCTCGCGCTCCACGGTGACGTGCGGTGGAGCCGAACAGATGCCGAGCACTCCGTATCTGTGCCCGACTTTCCCCCGACCGGCGTCAACACCACGACCTAGATCAC
>JAJPHE010000077.1 GCA_021325435.1 Actinomycetota bacterium
GCACCACCGCCACGGCCCCCTCCTTGAAGCTGGAGTCATAGCTCCGATGGTTGTTTGGCATCGCTCTCCTTTACGCGATGCCTCCACGGAAAGGGGGGATCCCCAACCCGAGGATGGTGGGCCCGTTCAACTTGCCATGGTGTTGTGGATAGAAGTTGGCGCCCCCGCCGAGGACGGCCAACAGGGCTGAGGCGGCGGCCGTCCAGCCCATCCATGGCCGTCCGAAAAGCTGTTTGCCGATGAGGATGGCAAGGCAGGCGGTGGCGGCTCCGATCACCAGGTCCTGGCTGGCGTAGTGGAACCACCACAGATCGGAGAGGAGATGGACCACGCCGGGACTAGGGGCCTCGACGCCGCGGTCGGCGCTCACCGCCAAAAGGAGGGGCGCCCACGTACCGGCTACGAACAGGGAAGCCCCGCACACTCCCAGGGCATGCATGCCGGCGCCTGCCTTTGTCGCCTGGGGGGACGCCGTTATCACCCCATGACGAATTTCTGTGAGGCACCACACGAAGCCGATGATGGCGAGGGCCATCAGCATCTCGCCGAGCTCGACGGCCCGCGGGTGGGTTGCGTACCAGCGCAGGATGACGGTGGCGGGCTGGTCCGGCATCGGCGGGTGGACGATCATTGCCGACGCAAACGACAGGGATCCGAAGGCCAGGGCGCTGATGATCAGGCCGGGACTGGCCGGGATGGCCTTGGCCGCCGGTGGGGTGGTGGGGTCGCTTGGGAGCGGCATGGTCCGGCTACCGGGCCGCCGCGGTGAGGCGGGCAGCTGCAACCTCGGTGGTGTCGGAGGCGACGAGAGGCCGCGCCGCCATGGCCACCGTCCAGGCAAAGAGGACAGCCTCGCCGACTCGCTGGGCCACTCCGAAATGCGCCTCTCCGACGACTGGCGGGGACAAGACAATGACGACGGCCAGGGCGGCGACGGACCAGGCGAGCTGGGTCCGCTTGTAGCGACGCCACGACGCGTCCCGCCCCATCGCCCGCACCAGGGCGAACATCGCCATGATGGTGACCACCATGGAGAGACCGCCAGCGGCGGCGTGAACGGAGCTAGCGGTGGTCTGAGTTCGGCCATCGGGGATATGGCGGGTGACCGCCAGTACGAGGCGCAGGATTCCGGCCACCCCAAGGAGGGCAGGGCCGACGGCGGCCCGGTGGATGGTGCGCCGCAGCAGCACTGCGAGGGCCACGGTGGCGAGCGCGGCGGCGCCGAAACCGGCCTGTATGGCCCACCCGCCGGAGCCCACCGTTAGATCGTCGATTGCCTCGCGGGCGGGGTGGTAGCTCGAACCCTGCACCACCGGCAGGACGACGGCGACGGCGGCGAAGGCTGCCGAGCCGGCGATGGCTGTCACGGCCAGCCGCCGTTCGGTCGATGTGATGGCATCCATGAGATTCCTCCTCGGTTGCGACAGGAGGGACGGTACGGATGGGCGCTTCCACAGTCGTCAGCCCTCGGAGGGCTTCTGGTGGACTCGGGGAGGATTGTCTGGCCGGATCGTCGGCGGGAGGGCTTCATCCCAGGGGCTACAGGATCATCGTGAGGACGACGGGATTCGTCCAGAGGACGATGACGCCGCAGTCAGACAGCGTTACCGTGAGCTGATGGCGACAGGTGGGTTCGCGCACCGCGCGATGGCGGGGATCTCCCGCGGCGACATTGCCCTTGCCGGGCTGGTCGCGGTCATCGCCGAGCAGGAAGTGTGGGCGCCGGTCCGGATCGGCGCCGGATTCAGCCTGCCGGGACCGAGGCCGGTGCTTGCCCTCACCTTCCTGGTCGTGTCGCTGGCCTTGATGTGGCGCCGCCGGGCGCCGCTCGCCGTCCTGGTCGTCGTCACCGGCTTGCTGGACGTCTACTTCCTGGCCTTCGGGTCCGAGGACGGGCTCGCGTCCATCCTGCCGGTGCTGTTCGCCTTCTACGCGGCCGGGCGCTGGGGACGCCCGGGACTGTTCCCGGCCGCGCTCGCTCTGACGGTTGTTCACACCGCCGTGCATGAATGGCGGGACCCTCACTTCACGATTGCCGGACCCTCGCCCGCCTTCTGGTTGGTCCTCCTGGCGGCGGGCATCATCGGCCTCGTCTTCGCCGGCCGAGCCGAGGAGATCCGAACCGCTTCAGCGCGGGCAGCCGAGCTCGAGGCGCTGGGCGAAGAACAGTCGCGGGAGGCCGCCGCCGAGGAGCGGTCACGGATCGCTCGGGAGCTCCACGACCTCGTGGGCCACGGCCTGAGCCTGCTCGTGCTGCAGCTGGTCGCGGCCACGGCCGAGCTGGAACAGGGCGAGACGGAGAAGACCCTGGCTCGCCTCGGCCGCCTCGAAGCTATGGCGCGGAACACCCTCGCCGAGACCCGCCGGCTGGTGACGGTGACGGGCGCTGGGCACGCCGACCTGGCACCGCAACCCGGCATCGCAGACTTGCCTGTCCTCGTCAGTCAGGTCGAGGCCGGCGGAATTCCCGTCGTGTTGCGCATGGACCCGACCCTCGCCTTCACCGGGGTAGTGCCGGAGGGTGTTGGGCTCACGGTCTACCGTCTCGTCCAGGAGGCGCTGACGAACGTGATCAAACACGCCGATCTGGCGCCCCGCGTCGAGGTTTCAGTACTCCGGGGCGCGGCGGCCGTCGAGGTCGAGATCACCAACGAAGCCCCGGCCGGCGTGTCGGCGCGAGCGCCCCGGACGCAACGCGGAGATGGATCCGGGCACCGGGGACTGGTCGGCATGCGCGAGCGCGTCGACCTTTACGGCGGCACCCTGACGGCGGACTCTGCCCCCGGCGGCGGGTTTACCGTCCGCGCTTCCATCCCGGTCGAGCGGTCCACCGCCCCGGCGAGACCACGTTGATCACGGTCCTCGTCGCCGACGACGAGGCGCTCGTCCGGGAAGGACTCCGCGCCATAGCCGAGCTGGAGGGCGACATCGAAGTGGTAGCCGAGGCCTCCAACGGCGATGAGGCCGTCGCCCGGACCCGGACCCACAAGCCAGACGTCGTTCTCATGGATATCCGCATGCCCGGGGTCGACGGACTGGAGGCCACCCGCCGGATCCTGTGCGAGCAAACCCCGCCCAAGATCATCATCCTCACCACCTTCGACCACAATGAATACGTCTACGAGGCGATGAAGGCCGGGGCCAGCGGGTTCCTCCTCAAAGACGTGCGCCGGGGTCAGTTGGCCGCCGCTATCCGGGACGCCGTCGCGGGTGAGACCCTGGTGGCCCCGACAATCGTGCGCCGCCTGATCGAGGACTTCTGCCGACCGGCCCGAGCTGGCGCCGAGCTATCCGCGTTGCCGACCGGGCTGACCGCCAGAGAGATCGAGGTTCTGACCCTGGTCGGGCGGGGCCTGAGCAATCGCGAGATCTCCGATCAACTCTTCGTGGCCGAGACGACCGTCAAGACTCATGTGGCCAGAATCCTCGGAAAGCTCGGCCTGCGGGACCGAGCCCAGGCGGTCATCGCCGCCTACGAGAGTGGTCTCATCCGGCCGGGCGCCGACTGAATCCGTGGGGGCGACGGCCGCTGAAACCGTCCTCGTTGCCCCCGTGCTGCTGGACAGGGGGGCACTGCTGAGTGGTCGGGACCGGCGTCGATCCGGTGACCTCGCGCTTTTCAGGCGCGCGCTCTACCAACTGAGCTACCCGACCGCGGACCTGACGGGATTTGAACCCGCGACCTCCGGCTTGACAGGCCGGCGTGCACTCC
>JAJPHE010000035.1 GCA_021325435.1 Actinomycetota bacterium
GCGACGCTGGTGCCGAGCAGCTCGGCCGCCTCGGCCGCCTGCCACTTGAGCACCTCGCACAGGACCAGCACCGCCCGCTGGCGGGCGGGCAGGTGCTGCAGGGCGGCCACGAAGGCCAGCCGGACGCTGTCGCGCGCCGCGGCCAGCTCGGCCGGGTCCGAGGTCTCGGGCAGCACCCGGTCGTCGCCGATGGGGGTGACCCAGCGCGACTCTTCGATCCAGGGTCCGAGGAACTCCTCGCGGGGCGGCGACGGCGGGCCGAGTTCCATGGGGCGGGCCCGGCGCTGCGAGCTGGTCTGCATGTCGAGACAGACGTTGGTGGCGATGCGGTAGAGCCACGACCGGACAGAGGAGCGCCCCTCGAAGCCGTCGGCCGCCCGCCAGGCCCGCAGCAGGGCCTCCTGCACGGCGTCCTCGGCCTCCGAGGCCGACCCCAGCATGCGGTAGCAGTAGCCGGTCAGCTCGCGCCGGTGAGCCTCAAGCTCGTCGTAGGCGAGCGCCACTCCCCCTGTGGTCATCTCCGGAGCGTACCGACGGTTCCGACGCAAATCACGGGCTATGACGGACATGAAGTAAGGACGCCCGGACCGCACCAGAATCATCGCCTCGCGGCGGAAATTCTGATCGGGGGACGGGGTCAGCTTCGCCCGTAACGGACATCTCGTCCCGAGCAGGACCGGCAGCCGGCGACAGGAAAGGTGTGATCGCCGCTGCTCAGGGGAAAGACCGGGCGGCGGGCACCTCAAGGGAGGTACGCAGATGCCACCTTCGCCGCTCAGCGGCTGGCCGACAGCCGCCCGGGTCGTTTCCGGGGTGCTCCTCGCCGCTGTCATCGTCCTGGCCGTGCTGGTGGCCACCCGATCGGGGGGCTCCAACCAGCAGGCGACCGGGCTGACCACGACCACGACGATCCAGCCGGTCACCGGCCCCGGCGTCACCTACCCCGGTTCCTCCACCACGACGAGCCTCAAGGCGACGACCACGACCACGCCGGGCAGCACCACCACGACCAGCGCCGGGGCCAAGCCGGGGGCCACCTCCACCACCTCGACCACCGCCCGGGGCGGGTCGACGACGACGACGTCGTCGTCGTCGACCACCACGACCCTGGCGGCGGCGTCGAAGATGTGCCGGGTGGCGCCGTCCAACGCCCGTCCCGCCGCCGGCGAGACGATCGCCGTCTACGTGGTGTCGAACCAGCCCAACGCCCCGGTCTCGATAACCGTGGCCTACAAGACCGGTGACGTCACCTACCCCCAGTCCGGTCAGCCGGCCAAGACCACCGACACCTCCGGGTCAGCCAACTTCTCCTTCACCGTGGCCCAGGGATCGCGCGACTACCCGGTGGTGGTGGAGGTGAACCTGGCGGGCGGGTCCGACGTCTGCGAGACCCACTTCACGCCCACTTCATAAGGTCCGGTCTAGGGGCCGGCCGGCTCCGGGGTGACCTGGGCGGTGCAGAACGCACAACGCGACGCCGCCCTGGGGATGCTGCTCAGGCACTCGGGGCAATCACGGGTGGTGGCCTCGACCTCGGGCTCGGTGCGCCGCCGGGCCATGAGCTTATTGACCGGCAGGACGACGAAGTAGAACACGGCGGCGGCGATGGCCACGAAGGCGATCAGGGCGTTAATGAAGTCGCCGTAGAGGAACCGGCTGTGGCGGACGGTGAAGTGGAGGTCGGAGAAGTTCGCCTTGCCCGGGATGGAGATGAGCGGGGTGATCAGGTCCCTGACCAAGGCTGTCACCACCGCCCCGAAGGCGGCGCCGATCACCACGCCGACGGCCAGGTCTACGACGCTGCCTCTGAGAATGAACGCCCTGAAGTCCTTGAGCACCGAGCTACCCCCCGGGTTGTGGTGCCTCAATGCTGGCCGAGGGGGGCAGCCAAGTGGGTGACCCGCCACCTGTCACCTCGATGATTGACGGGCTGCCATCCGCCGCATCCGCTCCTTCTCCGCGCCGGACATGTGAGGGTCGGCGGTCCGCTCCTCGACCACGGCGGGTATGGCCCGCCGGGCCGCCTCGACATCGAGGTCGCCGAGGAAATGGCGGAGGAAGATACGCCGGCCGATGGCGGCCAGTACCCGGTCCCTCGCCCCCCCGGGCGCATCGGCGGTGGCGAAGAGGACCCAGGTGTCGGCGACGTCGTAGGCGGGGTCGCCCCGCGCCGCGTTGGCCCAGTCGATCACGACCGGGCCGTCCGCGGTCATGAGGACGTTCAGTGGGTGGAGGTCGCGGTGCAGCACCCGGTCGCCGGGCACGGCGGCGGCGGGCAGCCATGCCGGCGCCTCCAAGGCGTGCAGCTGCAGGTGGAGAGCGGCCAGCAACCGGCCGTAGTCGCCAAGGTGGAGGGGCCGCTTCAGGGCGGCCGCCAGCATGGTGGGGCCTTCGACCCGGTCCATGACCAGATAACCCACCCCGGCGTCGTGCACCGCCGGGGCGGGATAGGCGAGCTGGCGCACGTAGCGCATGATCTCGGCCTCGGGAACGAGCGAGCGCCCGTCGCGGGCCAGGCGTAGCACCCGGCCGGGGCCGTGCTCGTAGATCTCCGAGTCGCGCCCCTCGGCGATCTTCGGACCGATCGGCCGCACCGGCTTCAGACCAGGGCGGCGAGCTTCTTGGGGGCGAGCAGGCGGTAGCTGTCGGTCACCAGCTCGCCCACCTCGTCCCAGTCGGTGGTGGGCCCAAGCACCATGCCGATGCGGTCACCGCCGCTGCGCACGGCGAAATACGGGTGCCCGCTGGCGACCAGCCCGGCCAGCTCGGAGGGCTCCACCCGGCAGACGACGATGTGGGCCGGCTCGCCCGACGGCTGCTCGATGCCGAACAGGTGGGCGAAGATCCGCCGGCGGATGCGGAAGCTCGTCCCCTGCCACGCCGGCAGCTCCTCGGCCTCGGGCAGGGCGAGGCAGATCCGACGCAGCCTGGAGGCCAGGCGGGCGGGCGGGGCCGGGAAGTCCACCAGCGAACCTTGCCACGCCCAGGGCGGTGAGCCTCAGGCTCGGCCGCCTGGGCGACGGCCGGGTCGGGTGTCAGGCGGTTACTCGGTCAGCAGGCGTAGTCGCCGTCGAACCCGTTGAGCCCGTACTGGACCAGCCACACGTCGCCGCCGTTGAAGGCGTGCGACGAGTTGCACCACGAGGCCGGGTCGGACATGGCCATGCCGGTGGCCGCCCAGACCGGCGCCCCGAACGCCGCTCCCCCGGTGATGACCCCGTACTGGTAGGACGTCGAGTAGATGCCGGCGGTGTAGCCCTGACCGTGCAGGGCGTCGAGGGCGCCCTGGACCACCCGGGCGTTGGCGGCGGTGTCGGTCGACCAGTAGTTGCCCGTCTCCACGTCGAGCCACCACTGCTGGGAGACCACCCCCTGGGACTGGGCGGTGGCCACCGAGTCCATGGCGGCGTTGAACCCGTAGTTGTACGACCAGCACGACGCGTCACCTGAAGCACAGGCGCCGGCGGGTCCCGTGGCTCCCTCACTGTAGGAGGGCCCGCTGGGGGCGTTCATGTTGATGTAGAGGCCGTGCACCGGGCCGGCCCAGGCCACCTCGGCCCCCAAGCAGGGGTTGGTGGAGAAGGCGTGGCCGGCGTTCACCCCGACGATGCCGATCTGGTGGCCGCCCGGATAGTTGGCTCCGGGACACTGCGGCCACGAGATGTCATAGCCGGTGCTGCCCGCCGGGTACGGGCCGAGGCCCTCGTTGGCGGTGGCGATGGTGCCGGTGCCGTAACCGGGGCCCTCCTCGAGGGAGACCACCGGGTGAAGCAACGGGCTGCCTCCGGCCGAACCGCGGAAGGGGGCGTCGCCGAACGAGAAGACGCCGCCGTCGCGGGCGACGAGCCAATAGCCGTGCCCACCGGGCACCCGCGACATGGCGGTGATCGGCGAGTTGAGCCGGATCGACCCGGTGGAGCCGTAGAAGTCGGCGTCACCGAAGCTGAAGATGCCGCCGTCGCGAGCGACCAGCCAGTAGCCGGCGCCGTCGGGGGTGCCGTCCATGCCGACGATCGGGGCGTTGAGGCGCAGCGCTCCGGTCGAGCCCTGGAAGACGGCGTCGCCGAAGGTGAAGATGCCGCCGTCGGAGGCGACCAGGCGGTAGCCCCGCCCGTCGGCGGTGGCGGACATCCCCACGATCGGGGCGTTGAGGCGCAGCGCTCCAGTCGATCCGTAGAAAACGGCGTCGCCGAATGTGAAGATGCCGCCGTCGCGGGCCACCAGCCAGAAGCCCCCGCCGTCGGGGGTGGCGGCGATGCCGACGATCGGCTGGGCCAGGTTGAGCTGGGCGGCCGAGCCGAGGTCCGGCGCGTCGCCGAGGGCGGCGACGGCTCCGTTGCTGGCCGCCATCCAGTAGCCCCGGGCGTCTCCGGAGCTGGCCATGCCGACCACCGGGGCACCCAGGTCGGTGGCCGAGCCGTAGAGGCGGACGCCGCCGAAGCTCATGATTCCGCCGTTGTCAGTCACCAACCAGTAGCCCGGCGAGGGGGCCAGCTGGGGGGTGTCGACCGCCCCGGCGGGGGCCGTGCCCAGGGGACCCACCAGGGTGGTCAGGGCGCCCACCAGGGCCGCCGCCACCGCCGTCAGCTTGGCGCGCAGCCGCCGGGCGCGCCTCTTCTCCGCCGTTTTGAACTCCACCGCCGTCTCCGCCGAGTCGTCATCCGTTTACAGCTCTCTTGTCTCGGCGCCAACCGGACAGCTCTGAGCGAAGCCCAACTAATGGTTAGAAATGGAACAGGTCAACGTGCGGGAGGACCGGGAGCAGGCCGCGGTCAAAGCGAGCACGGGAGCCGTTCACATGAACAGCAGCCGGCGCCGTCCGGGGACGGGCCGCGGCAACCGGGCGATGAGCGGCTCCAACGCCAGCACCATCTGCGCAGGCGTGGGCCGCTCGCCGGGCTCCACGCGGAAGCAGGACATGATGAGATCAGCCAATTCGTCAGGCACGTCGCGGTCGAGGGGGGTGGGGCGTGCGCTCACCTGCGGGAACCGTTCGGCTGTCTCCGCCTCGGGCCCCAGGTCCCCGGGCGGCTCGGGGAACGGGAACCGGCCCGAGACCGCCTCGTACAGGGTGACGCCGAGTCCCCACACGTCGGACTGGGGGCCGATGCGGTCGCGATCGAGGAGGGCCTGCTCGGGGGACATGTAGGCGGTCGTGCCAGTGGGGACGCTCATTCGGGCGACCCGGTCGGGAGTGCGGGCCAGGCTGAAGTCGATCAGCCGCGGCTGCGGGCCGAGGATCACGTTCCTCGACTTCAGGTCGAGGTGAACGATCCCCCGGGAAGCCAGGTAGTGCAGCGCCGAGCACAGGTGAAGGGTGAGGGGCAGCAACTCCTCGAGGGCAAGCTTCCGGCGGTCGCGCAGCACCGAATACAGCGTCGGCCCCTCGAGGTGCTCAAGGACCAGATGCGGCCGGGGGCCTTCGGGCACGGCCCCGAAGGTGCGGACGATGAAGGGATGGGCCAGCGAAGCCAGAAGCTCTGACTCAGTGGCCACCGCCGCCCGCGCCCAGTCGTGGTCGACCTTGTCGGGCCGGAGCAGCTTGGCCACCACGATGGTGTAGAGGCGGCTGTCCCAGGCGACGTAGGTCTCGAAGACCTCTCCCCCGCCGAGCGGCTCCAGAGCCAGGAGACCGGGCGCGATCTCCTCACCCTGCTCGAAGTCCCATGACGCCCAGTCGGTCACCTGCCAGCCACCTCCCGGGCGGCGCCGCTCACCCTTGCGCAATGAAAAGGGCTACCGGCTGGGTTCAGCCGGTAGCCCCATCATCTCAGTCAGCGGGCAGTCGCCTGAACCGCCGCCTGGTCAGCCCTTCTTGTTCCGGCGGCGCCGCACGGCGAAACCGCCCACGGCCAGGAAGACCGACGCCGCCGCCAGCTCGCCGGCGACATCTGAACCGGTGAACGCCAGCGTCCCAGCTGGCTTGGCCGTGGCGGTCCCTGCCGGGGCGGCCGCGGCGGGCGCACCGGGCGCGGCGGCGAGAGGCCGGCTCAGGGTCTCGCCGAGGACGGCGGTCTTGGGAGCCGCGCTGCCCGCCGGCGTGGCGGCGGCCGTTCCGCCAGCGGTCGGCGCTGACGCCTTGGCGAGGGTCGTTCCGAGCACAGCCGTGCTGGGAGCAGCGAGCGGCGTGGTCGCCGACCCGGTGCTACCGACCTGGCCCTGGCTCGCCCCGCCCTGGCTGGCCTGGCTGGCGCCCGACTGGCCGCCGTTCTGCTGGGCCGTGTTCTGGGCGCCGGCGTTCGAGGTGCCCTGGCTGGCCTGGCTGGCCCCACCCTGGCTCGCCCCGCCCTGGCTGGTCTGGCTGGCGCCCGACTGGCCGCCGTTCTGCTGGGCCGTGTTCTGGGCGCCGGCGTTCGAAGTGCCCTGGCTGGCCTGGCTGGCCTGGCTGGCCCCACCCTGGCTCGCCCCGCCCTGCCTGGCCTGGCTGGCGCCCGACTGGCCGCCGTTCTGCTGGGCCGTGTTCTGGGCGCCGGCACCCGAAGACGCCTTGCTGGCGTTGCTTCCCTTGCTGGCGCTGCTTGCCTGGCTTGCGTTCTGCTGCTGGGCGTTGGTCTGGGCTCCGGTCTTTGCGCCGTCGCCGTCGCCGTCCCCTCCGCCGCCACCGCTGTCATTGTTCGGTGCGGCCGCGTCCTCGTGGTCGTCGTCCTTGGGCTTGGCCGGCGCCTTGTCGCTGTGACTCGAACTGTGGTGACCGGAGTTGTGGGAGCCGCCGTCGGCCCACGCCGCCGTGCTGAAGCGGGCAGGCCCGTATCCCACCATGACCAGCAGAGAAATCAGGCCCACGCCGGACCGAGCGGCGATCCGGGGGGCAAGGGCCCTCAGAGACCTCTGCCGCCTCTGATGACTGGATGAGCTCATCGCGACTCCTTAAGGCCGGGTTAACCCTCGCGGGTGGGCCCTATATGTCCCATTTGGGGCCGGCCAAAACCGGCAGAGCCGGAAATTTCTGACCTGACGGTTTGGAAATCCGCACCGCCGGGGTACCTGGGGGGCACCTTCGATGACTAGCCCGTACTAACTAGTCGCCCCAGCGAAGGCAGCAACTGACACAGCCAACGACAGACCACCTAGTTGGGGGTTAGACAAGTGAACAGCAAGGCACGGCGGGCGCTTTCGGTCGCCCTCGGGGCGTCCAGCGCCCTTCTCCTAGTGGCGGGGCCCGCGGGCATCGCCTGGGCCGACGGCGGCAACTCCGGGCAGACCGGGGCGCAGGCCGGCGGCCAGAACTCGGGCCAGCAGGCCAGCCACGGCGACGACCAGAGCGACCAGCACACGAGCGACTCGTCCCAGAACGGGGCCGGCCAGAGCTCCCAGTCGAACGGCTCGGGCAGCTCGGCCAACGCTTCGAACAGCCCCTCGGGCAACAACGGGACCGTCAAGATCAACGACGAGACCACCCCGTCGGGCAAGGGCGCCAACGACAACGACCCGCACGTCAGCTGCGCCTTCAGCGTCAGCTTCTACGGGTTCGATGCCCACCAGACCCAGGCCAGCCTGAGCTTCACCGGGCAGGCCCCGACCCGCAGCTCGGCCCAGCCGTACACCCAGACTGGCACCCTGACCCAGACCAGCCGCACCTCGGGCAACCAGCTGGACGGGACCGTTCAGGTCGACGGCAGCGCCCTGATCAGCGCGCTCTTCTCGAACGTGAAACCCGCCCACCAGGGCTACCACGTGCGCCTCGACGCCACGGCCAGCGGGGGGTCGACCAGCCCGGCCCACAAGTCGAAGGTGTTCTGGCTGAAGCCGTGCGCCAGCAGCGGCGCGGTCTCCGGCGAGTCCCAGGCGAAGGGCGCCACCCAGGAGAACAGCGAGCAGGCCAGCAGCCAGTCGGGTTCCGTCTCGGTCCTCGGCGAGACGCTGACCAACGCCAGCACGGTGAAGTCGCTGAGCGTGGCCCGCACCCCGTCGGGCGCCGTGGCCGCCAGCCCGGCGGCTTCGGGCGTGAAGGTGCTCGGCGAGACGCTGGTGCGGCCCACGACGGCGGCCCCCGCCGGCGTGGCGGCCACCACCGCCGGGCGGTTGCCGTTCACCGGCTTCGCCGCCCTGGGCACGGCGGCCGCGGGAGCCGGACTGCTCGGATTGGGTGGGGGTCTGGCGGCCCTGAGCCGCCGCCGCTCCCGCTCAGGGACGAGGTAGCGGCCCTCCGAGCCCGTTAGCACTCGGGCCCACTACCTCTTCGGGACCCGGCCGACCGCCTCGGCCGGGTCCCGTCGCGTCAGCCCCGAGCCGCGGGCGGCTAACGGCCCATGCCGACGATCGGTTGGGCGAGGAGGATGGCGCCGGTCGACCCGAAGAAGCGGGCGTCCCCGAAGGTGAAGATCCCCCCGTCCGCCGCCACCAACCAGTAACCCCCACCATCCGGCGTCGAGGCCATCCCCACGATCGGCTGGGCCAACCGGACCGCACCCGTCGACCCGAAGAAGCGGGCGTCCCCGAAGCTGAAGATCCCCCCGTCCGCCGCCACCAACCAGTAACC
>JAJPHE010000042.1 GCA_021325435.1 Actinomycetota bacterium
AGAGCACCGACTACCGATGAGACCAGAGTTGTTCGACCTCGTTGGCAAGGTGGCGGTGGTGACCGGCGGCAGCCGCGGCATCGGCCGGGCCGTGGCCGAGGGTTTAGCCGCCGCCGGGGCCGACGTGGTGGTGGCCAGCCGCAAGCTCGAAGCGTGCGAGGCCGCCGCCCGCCAGATCGCCCAGAGCACCGGCCGGCGGGTGCTGCCTGTCGCCTGCCACGTCGGACGCTGGGACGACTGCGATCGGCTGGTCGACGCGGTGTACCGGGAATTCGGCCACTGCGAGGTGCTGGTGAACAACGCCGGCATGTCGCCGCTCTACCCCGACCTCCAGTCGGTGACCGAAGAGCTCTACGACAAGGTCCACGCCGTCAACGCCCGGGGCCCCTTCCGCTTGGCCGCCCTCTTCGGCGCCCGCATGAGCGGCGACAACGGCGGATCGATCATCAACGTCTCGACGGCGGGGGCGCTGCGGCCAACCGCCGGTGATCTCCCCTACGCCATGGCCAAAGCCGGCCTGAACGCCCTCACCCTCGGGCTGGCCGGAGCTTGGGCCCCCAAGGTCCGGGCCAACGTGGTCCTGCCCGGCGCCTTCGACACCGACATCGCCCGGGCGTGGCCGGCTGAGCAAAGGGAGCTGGCGGCCCGGCACAACCCGATGGGCCGCATCGGGATGCCCGGCGACCTGGTGGGGCTGTGTGTGTTCCTGGCCAGCGAGGCCTCGGCCTACGTCAACGGGGCCCAGGTGCTGGTCGACGGGGGCGCCTTCCGCAGCCTCTGAGGGCGCCGGACCGGGCCGACGGGCCTTTCGACCCTGGCCGGACGTGCCCCCAGCGCTGTACCCACGACATAGCCACTCGGAGAAGTGGCACCAGGGGGAGGACAGGCGACCGAGATGACGCGAGACGAGTTCATTGGCCGGATAATCGTTTTCGTCGAGCTCGCCTGCGATCGACCCGACCTGGCCGTCGAGGCCCGCTATCTGGCCTCGGACCTCTGGGACCAGCTCGGCGCCGGCGACCTGATCGACCTGCGACACCGCGCCCAGGCGGAGTTGGCGGCCCGAACCCGGAAGGCCTGAATCGGAGCCCGGCGGTAGCTCAGACGGCCCGGGCGGCCATGGTGTCCCCGTCGAGCTTCTTGAGGACGCCGATCTGGCGGGCCCAGCCGTGGTCGATGTCGGCGTGGGTGTAGGCCCGCTGGCCGCCGACTCCGGCGAGGACGGCGGCCGCCAGCCAGTACGACAGGGCGTAGATGGTGACCGTCGGGTTGAACCCGCCTGAGGTCGGAAAGAGGCCGCCCCCGGCGTGGTACAGGTTGTCGAAGGCCCAGTACCGGCCGTAGGGGTCACACGGCCCCCCCGCCGGTTCGAGGGCCATGCGGTGGGTGCCCATGATGTGCTTGTCCTGGGGGATCTCGCTGAACGGCGTGGCCGAGGTGATCGGCGAGAGGCCGCTGTCCGCCGCCCCGGGCAGGACCGCCGGGGTGGTGGTGTTGATGGCGGCGGTGAACAGGGGACGCACGTCCGAATAGCGCGAGCCGGGCCCTCCGATGCTGTCGAGGAGCTCAAGAAGCTTGGGCGTGTAGTAGGCGGACGCCGCCAGCTCGTAGGGGTGGTTCTTGTAGGTGATGCGCGGCACCGGCTGGCCGTAGACGTCGACGATGTCGGGGTCGAGGTCCACGTAGTTGGTGAGCTGGGGCATGTCCTGGCCCTGCAGGGTGAATGCGGCCAGGTGGTTGCGGAACGGCCCTACGTGCATGAACGACTTGTGGCGCTCGCCCCAGAAGCCGAAGGACAGCTCGGTCGCCTCCTGGATGGGGTTGAGGTTGCCGCCCATCTCGAGGATTCCGCCCATCGGCACCGTCGGGTCGAACTGGGCGGGCGAGGGCCCCGACCCCACGAAGGCGTCGAGGGTGTGGGTGCTGGTCCGGCCCCGGTAGGAGTGGACGTTCTTGTTGAGAATGGCCAGCGCCGTGGTCTGCAGGTGCAGCATCAGGTTGCGACCGAGCAGCCCGCTCGGCTCGGTGGGGCTGGTCTTCAGCGAGCTGAGGTTGCTCTCGTCCGGCCGGGGCGCGATCCCCGACAGGTAGCTGAGGCGGGTGGCTTCGATGGGAGTGTTGGCCAGCACCACCAGGTCGGCGGCCAGCGTCTGGGGTCGGCCGGAGGAGTCGATGTAGCGCACGCCCCGCGCCCGGTGCCGGCGCCCCGGTGAACGGGGCGGGTCCCAGAGCACCTCGATGACGTTGGCCTCGGAGATGAGCGTGGCCCCGGCGGCCAGGGCGTCGTTCAGCTGCCAGATGCCCCCTGACTTGGCGTTGTTGGGGCAACCGAAGTCGAGGCAGAACCCGCAGTCCACACAGGGCGGCCGGCCCCGGTAGGGACGGGAGAGGACGGCCGTCGGCACGGGGGCCGGGTGGTAGCCCAGCCGTTGGGCGGCGTCGGCCAGCAGGAGGCTGTTCAGCTGGGGCACCCCGGGGGGGAGCGGGTACGGCGTGGACCGGGGCGACTCGTAGGGGTTGGGATTGACCACCCGACCGGAGCGGTCGCGGTGGGCCGGCCCCTGGATGCCGACCACCTCCTCGGTGACGGCGTAGAAGATCTCGATGTGCCGGTAGGCCATCGGCCAGTCGGTGTAGGTCGTCCCCGGGATGGCCGGCCGGTTGGCCGGCGCCCCACTTCCCGCGTTCATCAGCTGGTTGGTGATGAAGTCGACCTCGCGCCAGCGCCGGGCCTTGACGTCGGCATGGGTGTAGGTGCCGCCGACCGTTACCGCCAGGTTGTCGACGTCGCCGACGAAGGTGCGGGGACCGGCCGACGGGTCGGTGCGGAAGGTGCGGGGCTCGAGGAGGGGGTCCTGGTCGAACGGCGCCACGGCATGGGACTCGTAGGCCACCTCGTCGTTGGCGAACACGTTGGTGACCTGGGCCGGGTCCCCCCCGAGGCCGACCCAGTAGTTGCGGCCCTTCTCGAGAACGATGACGTCGTAGGCGCCGCTCTTGGCCAGCAGCCGGGCCACGGTGGACCCGGCCGGGCCGCTGCCGACGATCACCGCCCGGGGCCTGCTCACGGTGCCACCCCAATCTGCTTGATGGCGCCGCGGGCCCGCAGGGCCTCGACCAGCGGAGCGACGTCGGTAGCTCCCAGGTCCGGGGTGGGCAGGCCGTTGTCGTCGAAGGTCGACACCGGGCGGTGCTCCACGTAGTAACCGCTCGGCTGGTACACGCCGGCTTGGCCGAACCCGGCGTTGGACATCTGCCCGGCCGGGGGAACGGTGAGGTGCTCGTCCCAGATGCTGCTGCCGAGCGGCTGGGTGTCACCTTCCCACCCGATGTCGTGCCACACCGGGTTCACGTGCTGGCCCCGGTACTCCGGGAGCCCGTAGGTGCCCTGGAACGTGTTGATCACGAGAGTGGGAAACAGGGCACGGGCCGCAGCGGGGGCCACCGGAAGCTGGCCCACGATCACGTTGCCGGCTGTTTCGATCATCAGGTCCTGCTGTTCGGTAGAGGCCTTGGCGAACGGAGTGGCGAACAGCGACTCCGAGTAGCTGTTGAAGGCGTCGAGGCCCTGGTCGTAGAGGGCCTGCAGGCCGCCGGGGCCAGGGGCCGGAATCAGCCCGTCCGCAACCTGCTTGGCCCAGACCCGAGAGACCCCCGGCGGCGCCGCCTTCAGGGCGTTGTCCGGCCCCTCGATGGCCGCCTGCCAGGACAGTTGTTGGAGCGGGTTGAGCGGCAAGTAGTGACCCTGAGACCCGGTGAGGAACGAGTCGGGCGGATAGGACGACGAAGCGGCACCGGTCTGGTAGTCGGGGTAGGCGTTGCGCCCGCTGAAGGGGCCGCGTAGGTAGATGGCGGGGTTGTCGGCCACCGCCGGGGGAAGTGAGAAAGCGCCCAGGAGGCGGTCGATGAAGACGTAGGCCAGGGCCTCGGCCGCGCCCGGCGAGGTAACTGTGCCCGGGGCCGACCGGTCGGTGGGGACGATCCGGGCGCAGAGGGCCTGAAGCGTCGCCAGCCGGGCGGATCCCGCCTTGAGGTAGTAGGTGGTGGGCGGCGCGCCGGCGCCCGAGGCGATGGCCTGGGCCGTTCTCAACAGGTCGAGGGGCAGGGCCACCGCCGCCCCAGTGCCGAGCGCGGCGGCGAGAAACCGCCGGCGCGAAAGCCTGCTGCTCACCACCACCTCCGCGTACCGAGCCACAGCACCTTCGCTGCCGGACCACGAAAGTCCTGCCTAACGCGACTGTCGGCCCACGTGGACGGCCAGCCAGCTCGTCCCCGGGACGGTCCGGACCAGACGGTGAGGGGTGTTCGCTGGCAGCATCACCCACTCCCCCGCCTCCAGTTCGAGCTCGTGACCAGCGGCCTCGAGGACGGCCCCGCCGGCCAGCACCACCACCCACTCGTCGTGTTCCTGGAGGTAGTCGACGGGACCGTCGAGAGTCCCGCTGAGGATCTGTTCGATCTCGACCTCTCCCACCCGCGCGACCAGCTCAGACCGCTCACCGGTCGAAGGGGCGGCCCGGTGGTGGGCGAGCCGGCCCCGGCGGATAGGAGCCACGGCCGGCCGAGGTTAGGCGAGGCCCCGACAGGATTGCGGTCGTCGGGTGGCGAAATCCCGTCGGACCGGAACCCCCCCCCGTTCGGGAGATCATTGGTGCCAACGATTACCGGGGCCTTCGCTGCCCGCCGCCGGCTGGCGGTCGGCGCTGCCGTCGCAGGCCTGTTGACCAGTTCAATCGCCGCCCAGGCGCTGCAAGGCCGGGGGGCGACACCTAGCGTGGCTCCTGCTCCGGGCATCGGTGGCCCGGCGGCCCCTGTCCCCTCCGGCAGCCCGAGTCGGGCGAGCTGTCCTCCGGTGCCCTCCAACCAGGGGGGTCCGGGTCAGGAGGCCCAGACGGCGACCGGCACGTTCCCCTGGCCGTCGCGGCCCCAGACGGTGGCCAATCCCGAGGACTACTCCGCCTACGACCACACCCCGCCGGCTGACCCCCCGGTCCGTCCGGCCAACTGGTCGAACGGGGGCGGCGACTGGAAGCTGACCAGCGCCCGCTCCACCGACCCCCGCGTCGACATGAACCCTCAGGAGCTCTGCGGGGTGGAGGGCAACAGCGTCGACGCGGCGTGGAAGGTCACGACCGGTCGGCCTGACACGGTGATCGCCGTGACCGACTCGGGCATCGAGTGGTGCGCCCCGGCGGTGGTGAACAAGATCTACCTGAACCGTCAGGCGTTGCCCTATCCCGAGAACAGCGCGGGGCTCACCAAGCCCCAGCTCGAGGCGGCCGGGGTCACCTTCGCCGACAGCGACCCCTACGACCTGAACAACAGCGGTGTCTTCAATGTCGCCCAGTACGCCAACGATCCGCGTATCTCCAGTCACTTCTGCGCCGGCAGCGGGTATGCCGGAGTGTCGCCCGAGGACCTGATCCGGGCTTTCGGGCAGCCGTCGTCGCCCTTCTACTACGGCCACTCCGGGCCGGCCGGGTTCACCGAGGCCATCGCCGGGTGGAACTTCGTGGACGACACCAACGACCCCTACGACGACGTGCACTACGACCACGGCACCGGGGAAGCGACCGACTCGACCGGAGCAGCCGACGCCCTGGGCCAGGAGGTCGGAACCTGCCCCAACTGCATGGTGCTGCCGATCCGCGTCGGGGACAGCTTCATCGCCACCGGCAGCGACTTCGCCCAGGGAGTCGCCTTCGCCGTCGACAGCGGCGCCAACGTGGTCCAGGAGGCACTGGGGACGCTCGACGAGACCACCAGCGCCCGCCAGGCCATCCAGTACGCCAACGCTCACGGCGTGCCCGTCATCGCCAGCGCGGCCGACGAGGAGGCCGAGCACCACAACGAGCCGGCGAACCTGCCCGGGACCATCGTGGTCAACAGCATCACCAGGGCACCCGACGTCAACGGCAATTCGCTGTACAGCCCGCCCAGCTATCTCTACCTCAACGGCTGCACCAACTACGGGGCCAACATCTCGGTGAGCGTGGAGAGCGCCAGCTGCTCCTCGGAGGCGACCGGCAAGACGGGAGGGGTGGTTGGCCTGATCGAGTCGGCCGCCCGCGATCTGTACGACGCCGGCAAGCTTGCTGCCTATCCCAACACCAGTAGCGCCACCGGCCAGCCGGTGGTGCTGTCGGCCACCGAGGTCCGCGAGCTCATCACCATGGCGGCCGACGACGTCGACTTCCAGACGGCCGCGCCCCCCTTCGGCCCCCCGGACAACTACGCGGTGGTTGCTCCGGTGCCGACCACCCGCTACCCGACCCAGCCCGGCTTCGACATGTACACCGGCTACGGGCGGCTCAACGCCGGCCGCATCCTCTCCATGCTCCAGCAGGGGCAGATCCCGCCCGAGGCGTCGTTCGGGTCCATGGACTGGTTCCAGACCTACGACCCGACCTCGTCGACCATGCAGGTGCCGCTGTCGGCCGCGGCGGTGCGGACCAAGACGGGCCGGTTCACCTGGCATCTCCAGTACGGGATCGGCACCCAACCCGAGCCCGGCGCCTGGTACGACATCAAGTCCGGCGACCAGAAGAACCTGCCCCAGAGCGTGGCCTTGAAGCCGGACGACCTGGCCAAGATCGCCGCCCATTTGCCGCCCACCACCGACTCTTCCGGGGGAACAGGGCCCGGTGGGCGGCCCAACCCGGACGCCTTCGCCTTCACCCTCCGCCTGGTCGTGACGGACGCCCACGGACTGGTGGGCATGGACCGCAGGACAGAGTTCCTGCACCACGACCAGACCCTGCTCACCGCGGCCAGCGACCAGAACGGTGACACGGCCCCGGGAGCGGTGGGCTTCCGGCCGGGGGGATCGGTGGACGCCCCGCCCACCCTGGCGCCCATCGCCACCGGAAAAAACGGAAAGGCGCTCAACGCCCTCATCGTCGCCACCGCCGACGGTGACATCCACGCCTACCAAGCGAATCCCGGGGGCGGCGGCGTCTCGTTGCAGGAGTTGAGCGGTTGGCCCGTCCACACCGCCGCCCTCGACAGCCACGCCGGCGAACCGGCGTACGCCACCGGGGCGGTGACGATCCCCCGTTCCAGCATCGTCGGGGGCGTCGCCGTCGGGGCCCTCGGCGGCCCGGGGACGGGCGTCGACGTCGTCGCCACCGACGTGACCGGCCACATCTACGCGTGGAACGGGGCGGGCACCCTGCTGTGGGAGGCGACGACCAACCCGGCCTACTCGGGACCGGCGGTGCGTGACCCGCACAACCGGGTGTTGAAGGGGATCATCGGGGCGCCGGCCCTGGCCCACCTGGAGAGCTCCAGCCAACTCGACGTGGTCGTCTCGTCGATGGACCGTCACGTCTACGCCTTCCGCCCGGACGGAAGCCCCGTGCCCGGTTGGCCGGTGCTGGTGGTCGACCCCGCCCAGGTGAAGTCGGTCGATCCCACCACCCACAAGGTCACCTTCGCGGCGGGCTCCGCCGTGGAGCAGGGCACCAAGCTCCTCGACACTCCGGCCATCGGGGATCTCAACGGCAACCTGGCCGGCCTGCAGGACGTGGTGGTGGGGAGCAACGAGGAGTACGGCGGCCAGCCCAACGTCAGCGTGGTGGACCCCATCAACTGGGCCGTCGGGCAGGCCCCGCTGCTCAACCCGGCCAACAGCCGGGTCTACGCCATCGACCCCCACGGCTCCAAGGCGGGCCAACCGAATCCGGGTGCGGCCCAGCCCGACGCCAACGCGTTCCTACCCGGCTGGCCGGTCCCCATCGGCGACTTCGACGCCGGCTTGTTGCCCGACGTCGGTGACGGCACCAGCGCCAGCCCGACGCTGGCCGACCTCGGCAGCGACGGGCATCTCGAGACCGGCGCCATGACCACCGTCGGGCCGGGCTACGTGCTCAAGCCCGACGGCTCGTCCTACCTCGGAACCGGGCCGGACGGACGCCCTCGCGTCCTGTCCACCCAGCCGACTGGGCCGCTGTCCAACTCCCCCGAGTACCCCAGCCTGCCTTCCCTCGGCATGCCGGTGTTCGCGCCGCTCGGCGCCACCGCGCCCGGCATCAGCATGATCGCCCCCGCCACCAGCGTCGGCAAGGCCCTGGATGCGGCTCTTCCCGCCGAACAGCAGCCCAACGACAACCAGGTCGACGCCTGGAGCACGACGGGCCACTTCCAGGCCGCCTTCCCCCAAGTGATGAACGACCTCCAGTTCATCGTGCAGCCGATCGTCGCCAATGTCGGAGGTGACGGCGCCGGCCCCTATGTAGTCGAGGGCAGCGCCACCTACGACATCCGGGCGATCAACGCCTCGGGCCAGGAGGCCCCGAGCTTTCCCAAGTTCACCGGCGGCTGGATGGTGAACAGCCCCTCGTTCGGCCCCCTCGGCGACCTCGACCATCAGATCCTGGCCGCCGGTACCCGGGAGGGCAACCTTTTGATCTGGGAGACGTCCACCTCGGCCTGCGCCGACAGCGGCCCGTGGCCCCGAGAGCACCACGATCTCTGGAACACCGGGAACCTCCAGACCACCGGCGGGGCGGCCCAGCCTGCCGGCCAACAGTGCGCCGGCGCGTCTACCGGGCCGCTGCCCGGGGGCGCCCTCCCCGGGCCGGGAGTGCCGGCCCTACCGCCGGCGCCACCCGCCTTGCCGTCGACGCCCCCGGGTTTCCTGTCCGGCGCCGTCCGCCAGCTCTCCGGGGGCCGACTGTGAGACGGGCCGGGCGAACCCGCATCACGACGACCGTCTCCGTCCTCGTCGGAGTCACTCTTCTGACGACCGGGCCGGCCATGGCCAGATCGGCGCTCACCCGCCCCGTCCCCGTCACCGCCACCCTGACGGCCTCGGCGACCGCTGGGGTCGACGGGCTGATGGCGGGGGCGGCCACGGCCGACATCACCCCTCCGGCGTTCAGCCCCACCGAGGACGCGGCCGAGTTCGTGCCGGCCTGTGGTCCGTCGGAGCAGCAGATCGCCGCGGTGTGGACCGGAAAACGCCTCTTCGCCTTCGAGAAGCCCTACGTGGACCTGTACGGGCTCGGTCGCTACGCGCCCGGCGACCCCTACTGCGACGCGGACCACTCAGGCCGCTACGAGGCGCCCTACCTGGCCGGCGGGTCGGGGCAGAATCGCTGGCCCCAGTCGGCGGATCCGGCCTCGCCCGTGCAAGCCGAGGCGGTCGTCCTGTCCGACGGCAACAGCCGGGTCGCCCTCGTGGTGGTGGATTCGATCGGGCTGTTCAACGTGACCATGGACCAGATCCGGGCCGAGGTCAGGGCGAAGGATCCGGCCATCGGCTCGGTCTTCGTGTCTTCCACCCACGACGAGTCCGCCCCTGATCCCATCGGTCTCTGGGGCCCCGACACCAGCGACCTTCCCGGCAATCCCGCCACCCCGGCAGCCGTGTCCTCCGGCGTGGACGAGGCGTACATGCGCTTCCTCACCGACCGGGTGGCCGGGGTGGTGGTGGCAGCCGACCACCTCCAGCCGGTCCAGCTCAGGGTGGCCATGGCCCGGCAGCCAGCCAACACCCAGAGCTGCTGGTCGTCGTATCCCTACATCGACGACCAGCTGATGCCGGTCCTGCAGGCCGCCAACCCGACGACAGGCCAGGTGGTCTTCACCTTGGTGAACGCCAGCACCCACGTCGAGAGCTTGGCCTTCTCGGGGGTGAAGAAGTACACGTCGATGCTGAGCGGGGACTGGCCAGCCCGGATGCGGGCCCACCTCGAGGCGCAGTGGCCGGGCAGCACCGCCGTCGAGCTCACCGGGCTGGTGGGCAGCGTCGAGACGCCGACGGTCTACGAGCCGGAGTCGACTCAGGTGCAGAACGTGCCGGGGGCATTCCACTCGGTAGCCGGCAACCCCGACGGCTGCTCCAGCGTCTACCCCCAGCCGTCGGGCGCCACGCCGGTGACCGACGCCTATGCCTTCCTCGACGCCTACGGCAAGAGCGTGGCCGACACTGCTGTCGCCGCCCTGTCCGGAGCTCAGGTGGTGCCGGGCAGCACCCGGATCAGGGCCGAGCACCAGTCGCTGTGCGTGCAGCTCGAGAACAACCTGTTCGCCGCGGCCTTCGCCGCCGGCCTCTTCCCTGACCGCCCCGCCTTCGCCGACCCCGGTTGCACGGTCGGCGTGAGCACCGCCGGCAGGACGGCCGCCCCCAACGGGGCATCGGCCACCACCCCTCAGCCGGCCACACCGGCGTATCTGCGCACCGACGTCGCCGCCGTGAGCGTCGGGCCGGTGAGCATCGCCTACTCCCCCGGCGAGGTCTTCCCGTTCACCGAGACCCGAGGGGCACTGGACAACGCCCAGATGCCGTTTCCGACCGACTGCTACGACCCGGCGACGGACGACTACTACTGCGGCAACCCGCTTCCCATGACGCCGTGGATCTCGGCCGACATGCCTGGCAGCTACCGCCTCATGGCCGGCCTCGGCGAGGACATGATCGGCTACCTGTTCCCGCCGGGGAACTTCGTCGGCACCCAAGGTGAGACCGACGAGACCCCGTGGTCCACCTACGAGGAGAGCAAGGGCGGCAACGACCGGTTCGGCAACGGCCACGCCGATGACGCCGAGTCGATCGGGCCCCACGCCGGCTTGGCCGTCACCCAGGCCCTGGCCGGGTTGCTCACCAAGCTGGGCGGCCCCCGCCCCACCGTGACGCCCGGGCTGTTCGTGGACAGCGCCCAGCGCATGTCGGACAGCCCCTTCCCATCCTCCTCCTTCTCGGGGGCGGTGGGGGTGGTGGCCCGCGGCTCCAACGGTGCCTGGCAGACGTACCTGGTGGGCCAGGGGCACACCTCGGGCTGGGCCACCTACGACGGCACCACGGATCCGGGCACGGCGGGTACCGCCTACCCGTACTCGGTCGCCACCGCCGGGGTCATGGTGAACGGTTCGCCGCTGCTCATCGACGTCTTCACCGGCGCCCACGACCTGGGCGTGAAAGGAGCATGACCGTGCGCACCCGGCGTCTCATGACCGCGGTCACCGCCGGCCTGGCCATCGTCGCCGGGTCGGGCTGGACGGTGGCGTCCTCGGCGGCCAGCCAGGCGAACCAGGCCGGGCTCGCCGGCGACCCGGTCCGCAGCACCGAACCGGTGGTCCTGACCGGCTCTCAGTTCCCCGACTGGTCCGCCGGGCCGGAGCTCACCGCCCGGGCGCCCGAGCCGCCGACCGACTACTCGGTCTATGACGACCAGGGGATGATGCCCAAGCCCCTGCAGAGCGACTGCTACCAGTCGAACCCACCGGCGGACGTGAACGGCTGGACGGACCCGTCCCACGGGGACCACAACTGCTACCAGTCCTCCCAGCTTCCGGTGCGGACCCTCGCCCACGGCGTCGACCCCGCCAGCCTGCGCGGCTACCGGTGGAACGCCAAGGCCGGCAAGTTCGTCCAGATCCCCTTCCAGGTCGACACCAAGTGGACCCACTACATCTCCAACAACGCGTCCGGGTTCGCCTTCTACTCAGGCATCGACCAGGAGGTCACCTACACCTTCGACCGCGAAGGCTTCCGGTACACGACCAACGCGCCGTTCGACCCGTCCAATCCCGCCGGCGTCTGCCAGGCCCTGCCCGTCGGCGGGATCAAGGCGGCGCCCGACCCGAACCCGGGCCTCACCAACACCGACGAGATGGCGTTCATGGCCCGTGACGCAGGCGGGCAGGCCCCCGCCGGCACCGCCCTCCCCAAGGGGATCCTCGACGCCCACCAGGTCGCGATCGTCGACCCGCTCACCGGCAACACCGGCTACGTGTACGTCATGCGCTCGGCGCCCAATCCGCCCGGCGACCCCGACGGCCCGTACCAGGTGCCCATGGCGTACACGGCGGCGAACTCCCCGTATGTCCGCTACGCCAGGGACCCCAACGCCGACACCTTCGTCTACTCGCAGAGCTCGTACTCCGACTACGGCAACGCCCCCAAAGGCCCGGTCTGCACGCCGGACGGACAGCCGGTCATCGGTCAGGGGTTCAAGATCGACCCCGCCACCAACAGCGTCGTCCTCGACCCCTCTACTTACGTCCAGCGCCGACCCCTCGATACGGCGACGGTGACCACCCCGCGGTACCGGTTCCGTTTCGACGGGCGATGGCTGATGGACTCCCTGCAGGTGTCCCCGGACGACCAGGGCATGGCCAAGGGTGACTACGGTCCCAGCATCATCGACCGGTTCAAGGGCCGGGCCTTTCAGCAGACCCCGGGCGGGAACACCCCCTGCTGCGGCTACGAGGACGAGCAGAACAACTGGGGGGGCTCCTCCCAACTGATGGGCGAGAAGGTCGGCCCGGTACGGGCCATCCGGGTCACATGGGGAGCCGACTCGGGGACCAACGTCGTGCGCACTGACATCTTCTACGCCGACCAGATCGACCACGACTACGAGCTGCGCGTCCATCCGATCCCGCCGCTGGACGGCATCTACACCCAGTGGGACATGGCCGCAGGCCAGGTCACCAAGTACTACAACCCCTACAACCCGAACGGCGTGCCCGTCCTCGGCATCAACCCGGAGACCTACGGCAACGTCCACGCCTACGTCGGCCCCTCGGGCGTCTCCTACGACAGCGCCGACAAGGTCGGCCAGGCCGTCCGCCAGGCCAACGGGGGCAACCCCGTGTCCGTGGGGAACCCGTCGCCCTCCAACTGTGGCTCCACCTGCATCGACGGCAACTTCGACGTGCCCGACGTGACCTTCTCCGGGCTCGCTTCCGAGGCGCTGTCGTGGGACGAGTTCACCGGCCCCAGCGGCACCATGGTCGAGAAATGGGGCGTCCACCAGGTGAGCCCGGTCGGCACCGCCGCCGCCGCGGCGGCCGCCGTCCCCTACTACCGCGACGACGCCTGCTTCGACGACGGAACCGGCGCCGACCCCGGACCCCATCTGGCCCTGCGCAGCGCCGACGAGCCCCGCTACTGGTGGTACTCGAACAACGACCCGTCGACGGGAGTGCCCACCAGCGGGTCCAATCCCCCCGCCGGCTACCAGCTGTACCCGCGCCGCTGCTGGAACCACAACGCCGACGGGTCGCCCTACAACATCCCCGGCACCGCCTCCTACGACCCCAACAAGCCGGCCCAGCAGTCGGACCCGCCGCCCGATCCTTCGTTCTCGCCGCAGGGCGACGTGCGCTACTTCCAGGGTGACATCGGGACCCACGGTCTTCACATCGAGTTCATCGCCGACGCCGACAACGCCCAGGCCACCGTCCCCGTCGACGAGATCGACTCGGACCAGCACCAAGTGGTGCTGCCCCCCGCTCAGGGCAACGTCGGCCAGGCCTACGCCAACGGAATCCAGGTGCCGGTCGAGACCCTGGTGACGGCGTGGTCGGCGCCGGCCGCGGCCCAGAGCCTGGCTGGCGGCGCCGGAGTGGCCGCCCCGCTGGCCCGCTCACTGGCCCCGGCCGGTTCCGCCTCGTCAGTGGCGGACGCCGCCCGGGCGCCGGCGCACACGGGACGGAGTCCGTCGGCCACCCGCAGGGCGATCCTGGTAGGCGCAGTGGTGATGCAAGGGGCGGTGCTGGCGGCGGCCACCAGGTGGGGCCCTTCGGCCTGGGCACTGGCCGGGGGCCCCGCCGGCTGGTTGCGGAGGCGACGCCGGCGGGGCCGCTGAACCCGGCGCGAGGGTCTAGCGCGAGCTCAGGGCGGAGATCAGCTCCTGCTTGGTCATGTCCGAACGACCGGGGATGTTCTTCTCCTGGGCCAGCTCGTAGAGCTTTTCCTTGGTGAGGTCGATCAGCGGACCGGCAGTCTCCGCCTCACCCATCAGCTCCTGCTTGAGGGCGGCGGTCTCCTGCGCCAGCTCGTCTAGGCGGGCCTGGCCCATCTGGCGGCGCATCTGGGGGAAGATTTCGCCCTCCTCTTCCTGCACGTGCTCGGTGACACCCGTGATGATCTTCTCCATGTACTGGTCGACGTCCGGGCGGGAATAGCCGAGGCGCTCGATCTGGAAGATGGCGTCCTTGACCTCCTGGTGCTCCTGTTCGGAGTGTCGGCGCATGCCCTTGCCGCCGTCCACCGACCCAGCCAGGGCCGGATACACGACCTTCTCCTCGATGGCGGCGTGCACCGTCAGCTCGGTACAGATCTCTCGCACCACTGCGCTGCTGCGAGTCTGTCGGTACTGCTCGAACAGCTGCTCCACCCGGCGGTGGTCGGCAGCCAGCATCTCGGTCACGTCGGGCATATCAGCATCCCTCCCAGGAAGTCCTTGCCGTTTCACCGCGTGTACCCGGGCCCGAGCTCGGTCAAAGCCGGCTTAGGGTGAGCACATGAGTCTCACCGGCGAGTACGAGCCCAGCACCTGGCAGTGGGTCCGCGACCAGGTCGACGCCTATGAGCGCTCCGGCGGCCGAGAGGCCAACACCCTGCGCGACACCGGCCTCCCCGTCATCATCGTGACCAGCCGTGGGCACCGGAGTGGCAAGATCAGGAAGACCCCGCTGATGCGGGTCGAGCATCAGGGTCGCTACGCACTGGTGGCGTCGAAGGGCGGCGCCCCCACCCATCCCGAGTGGTACTACAACCTGAAGGCCGACCCTCGGGCGGTGATGATCCAGGACGGGCCCGCCCCGTTCGACGTTGAGGTCCACGAGGCCGACGGCGCCGAGCGCGAGGACTGGTGGCGGCGGGCGGTGGAGGCCTACCCGCCCTATGCCGAGTACCAGGCCAAGGCCGGACGGGTCATCCCCGTGTTCGTGGCCGTCCGGCGCCAGGTCGGGTGATCAGGCCCGGGCGAAGGCCAGCAGCCGGTCCCGCGGCCCGTCGAGAACCTCGACGGCCGCGAACCCGGCCCCCCACAGCACCCCGGCCAGCTCGTCGGGACGCCAGCAGGAGAAGTACCGCCCGGGGAAGTCGTCCTGAGGAAGCCGGTCACCCTCGTAGTCACCGGCGATGAGAGTGAGCCAGGCGATGCCCCCCGGTCTCAGGACGCGCCGCAGCTCGGCCATGGCCGCCGGCATCCGGGCCTTCGGAACGTGGAGATAGGAATGGCGGGCGAAAGCGCCGGCGAGCACGCCGTCACCGAGCGGCAGGGACTCGAGGTCGGCCCCGACGAGCGGGTGGCCCTTGGGCCGGGCCCGCTCGAGCATGGACGCAGTCGCGTCGAGGCCGACGGCTGGCGACCCGAGCTCGGGGAGGTAGCGGCCGCTGCCACAGCCCAGGTCGGCCACCAGGCCGGGCCCGGCGGCCTGACGGAACCGCCGCCCGAGGCCGTCGCCCTCATCGCCCCGTCGCCTCACCCACTCCGCCGCCTGGGCCTCGTAGACGGCGACCGTGCCCCTGTCCACCCGCCCCAGTATTCCCGGCCCGGGTGACGAGGTGACAGCGGACGCCGGCCCCTTTCCGCCGGGATTCTTCGAGCGGGCCGATCCGTCCCCCGACCGGGACTTCTACGGTCCTACGAGGCTGGTCACCCACATCGACGAACGGGCCATCGACGCGGTGGGCAGCCTCTACGCCGAGTTGGGGATCAGGGGCCGGGTCCTCGACCTGATGGCCTCCTGGGTGTCGCACTTCCGCTCGGCACCCGAGACGCTGGTTCTGCTGGGCCTGAACCCCGAGGAGCTGTCCGTCAACCGCCAGGCGAGAGGCGCGGTGGTGGCCGACCTCAACGCCGGTGCCGGTCTCCCGTTCCGGTCGGAGACCTACGACGCCGCCACCTGCTGCGTGTCGGTCGACTACCTCACCGACCCCCTCCACGTGTTCTCCGAGGTGCGCCGCGTCCTCCGGGGCGGAGCGCCGTTCGTGTGCACCTTCTCCAACCGGTGCTTCCCGACCAAGGCCATCCGCGGCTGGCTGTACTCCACCGACGCCGAGCACTGCGCCATCGTGGCCCGCTACTTCGAGCTTTCGGGTGGCTGGGAGCGCCCGGTAGTCCAGCAGCGCACACCGGTCGGCCAACCCGGTGACCCGCTGTTCGCCGTCTGGGCCCGAAAGCGACGGTGACGCTCGCTCAGTCCGGAGACTGGTCGTAGGCCTCGGCGAGGTAGGCCTTCAGCTCCTGGTCGAAGTCAGCCGGCCCCTTGAGGTTGGCGACGTGCCAGTAGCGCCCGTGGTAGGCGACCACCTTGCGGGTGATCGTGCGGTGGCCGACCTTGCGGGGCAGCGAGAAGGAAAGGGCCTCCCACTTCTGCATGGGGCGCAACTCGGCGAAGCGTCCGGTGCGCTTCAGGAAGACCCCGACGGACACCGGCTCGATGTGGAGAGGGCCGAGGGTGCGGGCGTAGGCCAGCACCGCCTCGACGATGGGGCCCTCATGGGGAGGCCCGGTCGCCAGGTACTCCTCCAGCGACATGGCCGGGGCGCACTCGTGGGACTGCCGGCTGCGGCGGAACAGACGGCCGCAGTCTGGGCAGGTCCAGCCCGGCACGTGAGGCTCCCTGCTTTCCTTAGCCGCTCACCGCCTGGAAGGACCACACCCCGTTAACTCCGGGCACCGACTGGCCGCCCTCGTAGATGCCGGTGCCGAGGTAGATGGAGGACCCAACCACGGCAGTCCCTGAGGCGACGGCCGCGCCCAGGGGGAACGACCACAACGGCGTGCCCGTGTCCGCGTCGTAGGCGACGATCGAGAAACCGGTGGTGGACGGGGCGAACACCACTCCGCCTCCGGCCGGCCCTCCGACATAGGACACGGCGGCGTAGCTCGGCAGCGAGATCGGCGCCTGCCAGAGAACCTTTCCGGTCGACGCGTCCACGGCGTGGAGCGAGGCGGCCCGCAACGGGTCACAGGCTGAGGTTCCTGCCGTCGAAGTGCCCGAGGTGGTGTCCACGCACGCCAGGCTGGTGTCGACACTCGGTATGCCGGCTCCGGTGAAGGGTGCCGGAATGGCGGTCGCCCCGAACCACGCCGGCGAGGCGGCTGCGGTGGGGGGTGCCGCGCTACCGAGGGCGGCGCCCCCGATGAAGCCGCCGATGGCTCCCGGCCCCGATCCGAGCTCGCCGGGCTGGGCGGCCTGGATGCCCCAGATCTTGGTGCCGGTGCTCTCGGCCACGGCATAGACGTAGCCCGACTTGCTGCCTTCGATGACCGCATGAGTGCCAGCCACGCTGGTGATTATGGGCGAGGATCCGAAGTCAGTGTCTCCGCCGTCGGGGTACTGGCTGCCGGTGTACAGGTTGCCCGGCTCCTGGAACCTCCAGGCCGGCTCACCGTTGTTGGCGTAGACGGCGGTGATTCCCTCCACCGTGGTGCCCGTCGCGGGGCTGGGAGGACAGTTGCCGGTGGCGAACACGACCAAGCCTTGCCCGCCCGTGCCGGAGAAGGCCGGGTCCACCGCCGGCGATGTCCACACATCGCCACAGCCGTCGGTGAGCCGGGTGGACGCCAGGGAGTCGACCGTCTGCTGGCCGGTCGGCATCTCGGGCTCGAACTTCCAGAGAAGGGCTCCGGACCGGGCGTTGAACGCCTGCACCCCAGGTGGCCCTGACGCCGGGGAGTTGCCCTCGTTCGAGTCACTTCCGACGATCACCTCGGGCACCCCGCCGATCGTGGCTACGACCGGGGAGGACTCGACCTCCATGGCGCTGGTCGGGTGAGAAGGGTCGAGATCCTGAGCCCACAGGCACGCCCCGGTTGCGGCGTCGGCCGCGTACAGGGTGCCGCCGCCGCCGAAGAACACCACCGGATCGACGTCATGTCCGATCCCCGAGACGGCAGCGGTGGAGGTGAAGGGCCCGTAGGACACGGCGTGGTGATCCGGTCCGATCGTGTTCCCATGGCATACGTGGCTGGCGTTGATGCTGAATGACCACACGGTCGACCCGCTGGCCTGATCAAAGGCGTTGAACGTCCCACTGTCGTCCCCGACGAACACCTTCCCGTCAGCCACGGTCGGCGTGGCGGTCACCGGTCCCGCCGTCGGCGTGAACCAGGCCGGGTGCAGTGTCGCCGCGTTCTGCGGCGTGATGTTGGTGTCGCAGGCGGCGCCGGTCCGCGAAATGTTCTGCTGGTACATGGGCCATGAGCAGCCCGAGTCGGCCTTGGCGCCACTGATGGCGAGGGGGCTGGCCAGACCACCGACCACGAGGGCGGAGACGGCCGCCCACCGGACCCGGCGGCCCGGATGGCGGGCGTTGAAAGTTCCCCTCACCGCTCGCCTTAGCAGCCGGTGTTGACCGCGAGGACCTGATGGTCCTGGGCGTTGTAACCGGGCAGGTTGCTGGTGAGGGGCGAGAGCGGGTCGGTGGCCTGGGAGAGGAAGCCGGGGTTGACGCTCACCCCGCAGGTGCCGGCGTAGATGCCGGGCGTGGGCCAAGGGGCGGCCGGAGACCGCTGCGGGTCCGGGTCGGCATAGGTCTGCACCCCGGGCTCGGCGTTCACGTTCTGAGCCGTGCCCTGCCGGTAGGCGTCCATGCCGCCCGGGTTGGAGCTGCCGTCGGCGTTCGTGTAGCACGCCTGCTGGCTGTTGTAGTCGCCGCTGTTGCAGTTCGGGGACTCGGAGTTGACGCTCGGGTTGTTGCTGTAGTCGTAGACGTTCTTGTTCTTCGGGGCGGTCGATGTGCACTTGTCCTGAGAGGCCTGCTCCCCGGTGTTGGCGTTGCACCCGTGGTACACCGTCTGCTGCTGAGTGGTCGCCTCACCGCAGATCCCGTCGGCGCACATTCCCGCGGACAGGTTGGCCAGCCCTTCAGGGTTGGTAAGGCTGCCGATCTGGGCCGCCTCCTGTGGCGTGATGCTGAGGAGGACACCGCCGCCGTCGGACGGGCCGTTCACCGCACCGGAGGTGTTCTGCTTGCCGTTGATTCCGTCGTGCTCGCCGGCGTCGTTGTTGTCATCCATGTTGAAGGCGACGACCAGGCCGTTGGTGGGGTCGATGGCGATGGTGTCACCGGTGTTGGGAGTGACGGTGGTCTTGCCGTAGCTCTGGTCCTCGCACGGGTTCTGCAGCAAGGCAGCGATCGGGCAGTAGAACTCGTAGTAGTCGAAGTTGACCACCCCGCCGGCGCCCTGCTTGTTGCCGTTGCCGCAGCCCTGTCCACCGGGGCCTCCGCCCGTGCCGGCGGTGTTCACGGCTACGCAGCCGGCATGGGGAGACGCCTTGTAACCGGGCAACCCGACGTTGAGGACGAATCCCACAGTCTGGGTGTTGGGATCGATCGGCTGCTGGTTCATGCCGACCTCGGCGATGCGGGTGTTGTTGGGGTTGGCGTTGCCCTGGGTCGTGCCGCCGTTCTCAACAAGTAAGGACATGTCGTGGCAACCAGGTTCCTGACCGGGCTGGATGGTGGGGTCGGAGGAGCCGTAGTTGCCGTTCCAGGCCTCCGCCGTCGGCTGGCAGTCCTGGTTCGACGGCTGGTAGCCGCCGCCGCTGGTCGCGGCAGCGACGCCGGCGAGGCCAAGCGACACCGCCACAGCAACCCCTCCGCTGAGCGCGGCTGCAGCGAACTTGCGACCGATCTTCATTCCACCCTCGCTGTCCCCAGAAGGGCCGCCCCGAACCCGGTCGGCCGCCAATGGGCAAATTGTACAGATCTGACGAAATATGTTCCAAGGGGCGCTCGGCCCTGCACAGTTATTCGCTTCCAATCTGCTGATTCCTGCGCCGGTTCCCCCGGCTGCGGGCGGTACCGTCCGGTTGGATGGAGTCGCTTGCCCCGGCCGACGCCCTGGACCTGGTGGGCGGTGGCTTGGATCCGGAGGCGCTGGGGACGCTGGCTGGACGGCCGGTAATCGTCGTGTCGGTCGATGACACGCCGGCGACGGCCCGGTGCGCCCAGCTTCTGGTTCGGATCCCCTGCGTGACGATCGGGGTGGACTTCCCCGGCTCCGTCCCCCTGTCGGCGGAGGGCTTCGACATCCTTCTGACGACCAGACCTGAGCCTCCGGCCCCGTGGCTCGGATCCGGCCCGCAGGCAATGCTGGCGGACCTCGAACTCGCAGTCAGCCGCTCCCCCGAAGCGTCGGTCGCTCTCGTGCAGCTGCTTCGCCTCGGGACGGCCCTCGACACGGGCTCTGCTCTCGTCGCCGAGTCACTCGCCTATGGCCTTCTTCAGAGCGGGTCGGGATTCGGGCGCTGGCTCGCCGAGCGGACGGCGCCGGCAAGACCAGCCGAGGACCACGGCCCTGCGGTCCTGGCCGACCGCTCCGGCGCCACCCTGAGACTGACCCTCAACCGCCCGTCGGTCCACAACGCCTACTCGGCGGCGATGCGGGACGCCCTCGTCGAAGGGCTGGCCCTGGCCGCCGCTGACCTCACGATCAAATCGGTCGAGCTGTCCGGCGCCGGCCCCAGCTTCTGCAGCGGCGGGGACCTGACCGAGTTCGGCGCCACCCCCGACCCGGTCACCGGGCACCTGGTCCGCTCGACCCGCCACCCGGCCTGGTGGCTGGCCGAACTGGGGCCCAAGACGAGCGCTTTCGTCCACGGCAGCTGCGTCGGCGCCGGAGTGGAGCTCCCCGCCTTCGCCGGCCGGGTGGTGGCTCACCCCGACACGACCTTCCGGCTGCCCGAGGTGGAGATGGGCCTGATCCCCGGGGCGGGTGGCACGGCGAGCCTGCCCCGTCGCATCGGCCGCCACCGCACGGCCTACCTGGCCCTCACCGGAAAGGCCATCGACGCGGCCACCGCCCTGTCCTGGGGACTGGTGGACGAGATCGGCTCGGGGTCGCCGGACTGAGCCCCGATAGGTTGGGCGCCTCCGAAGGAGAACGAGTTGGCCGTCGATCGCAGCGTGGAGGAGAAGGTCAGCGGACGGGCCCGGACCGCGGTGATCACCGGGGGAAGCAGCGGCATCGGCCTGGCCTGCGGCCGGTTGCTGTCCGAGCGCGGTTACGATGTCGTCCTCTCGGCCCGTCGCCCGGGACCACTCGAAGAGGCAGCCGGTGCGATCGGTGGCCGCTGGGTGGCCGCCGACAGCACCGACGAGACCTCCTTCGCCGCCGTGGTGCAGGAGGCCGGGCGGGTGGACCTGCTCGTTCACTGCGCCGGGGTGATGCGGGGCACATTCGTGCGCAAGGAGACGGCCGAGGTGTTCGACGACGTCATCCGCACCAATCTGCGATCGGCGTTCGTGGCGTCCTCGGGCGTGCTTCCGGTCATGGGCCCGGGCGGCCGGATGGTGTTCGTCTCCTCGTCGTCGTCCTACGCCCCGCAACCGGGTAAGGCCGCCTATTCCGCGTCCAAGGCCGGGCTGAACGCCTTCGCCGCCGCCCTGGCCGGGGAAGTGGATCGCGACGGCATCGCCGTCCACGTGGTGACACCGGCCCCCGTGGACACCCCGATGCTCGACGACGTGCACTTCCCGATGGTCCCGTTGGCGGCGGAGGACGTGGCCGAGGCGATCGTGTGGCTCGACACCCTGCCGCCGCGGGTGGTGCTACCGGAGCTGCGGATGAAGGCGGTGGAGCGGGGACCGTTCGCCCCCGAACTCGTGGTGCCACCGGCGGCCAAGGCACGGGGCCGCACCGGGCCGGCGTCGTAGAGTCGCCCGATGCCCGCGACGTTCAACCACGTGGCTCACTGCGTCACCGACCTCGACCGGTCGCGCCGCTTCTACCAGGAGCTGTTGGGCTTCGAGATGGTCCTCGAGCTGCGGCCTCCGGACCAACCGACCGACCGGCTGCTGCGCCTCGATGCACCGCTCGGTATGACGGCGGTCTATCTACGCCGCGACGGGCTCATGCTCGAGCTGATGAGCTTCGACCGTCCGGGCAACCCGCCCGTCCCCGATCGGGTGGTCAACGAGCCCGGCCTGACCCACCTCTCGTTCAGCGTGGATGACATCGACGCCACTGCGGCGCGGGCGGCCGAGCTCGGAGGCGAGGTGCTGGCCGACACCCACGTCGGCGGGGCGGTCTTCGTCCGCGACCCGGACGGCCAGCTGATCGAGCTGCTGCCGATGAGCTTCCGGAAGCTGTTCGAGGGACGCTGAGCCCGGACGGTCAGGCCGCGGCCGTGGCCCGGGCCTCGGGCGGCAGCGGATGGCGGAACAACGAGGCGGCGTTCTCGTAGGCGATCTTGCGGACCACGTCGTCGGGGAGGTGCCCGAAGTTGGACCGGAAGGCATCGAGGGTGGTCGGCCAGGTCGAGTCGGCGTGGGGATAGTCGCTCTCCACCATGACGTGGTCGGGGCCGATCTTGGCCAGGACGCCGTCGACGCTGCCGGGGTCGTCGATGGTGCAGAACCAGAAGTTGCGGGCGAGCACCTCGCTCGGGCGCAGGTCGCCCTTCCATCGGGTGCTTTCCTTGCCCGACGCCGAGTGGTCGAGGACGTAGTCGGCCCGGTCGGCCAGCATGACCACCCAGCCGATGCCGCCCTCGGACCAGGCGATCTTCAGGTCCGGGTAGCGGGTGCATACCCCTGACCACAGCCAGTCGGTGGCCGCCACCAGGCTGCTGGCCGGGAAGAGGGTCGGGAAGACCTCGAACGGCGGGTCGGGCGACGGGATCGGCGCCCATCCGGAGGACCCGGTGTGCAGGCAGAGCACGGTGCCGGTCTCCTCGCACGCCTGCAGGAAGGGCGCCCAGTGCTTGCGGTGGATCGACGGGAAGCCCAGCTGAGCCGGGATCTCGGCGAAGCTCACCGCCTTGAAGCCCCGCTCGGCGTTGCGGCGGACGTCGTCGGCGGCGATCTCCGGATCGGCAAGCCAGGCCAGCTGAAGGGGGATGATCCGGTCGGGGGCGCTGCCGGCCCACGCCTCGAGGTGCCAGTCGTTCCACGCCCGCAGGCAGGCCAGGCCCAGCTCGGGGTCCTTACTGCGAGAGAAGACCGCCCCGCAGAACCCGGCGATGAGGGACGGGAAGCACACCGACGCCCAGATTCCGCCGGCGTCCATGTCCTTCACCCGCTCGGCGATGTCGAAGCAGCCGGGCCGCATCTCCTCGAAGCGGGCCGGCTCCATGCTCCACTCCTCCTTGGGTCGGCCCACGACGGCGTTGAGGCCGACGTTGGCGAAGAGCTGGTCCTCGTACACCCAGGCTTGGCGCCCGTCCTCGAACTCGACGATGCGCGGGGCACGGTCCACCAGATACGACGGCATGCGGCCCTCGAACAGGTCCGGCGGTTCGATGAGGTGGTCGTCGACGGAGATGATCGACGCGACAGGCAGGGGCTCTGACATCGGCGAGATGCTATCGGGGGCCGCTCGGGCCGAGGCCGTGACGCCGATGTCGGCCCTATGCTGAACCGGTGGCGGAGGGCACCCAGGGTTCCGGCCACGACACCATCGCCGCTCACCTGCGGTCGCGGGCCGGGGACGACCACCCGGCCCTGCTCTTCGAAGGTGAGACATGGACGTGGGCCGAGGTCGTGTCCGAGGCGGAGGCGCGGGCCCGCCTGTTGGAGGACATACGCGCCGAGCCCTTCCACGTCGGGGTGCTGCTCGAGAACGTGCCGGAGTACGTGTTCCTCCTGTTCGGCGCGGCCCTGGCCGGAGCCACGGTGGTGGGGGTGAACTCGACCCGGCGGGGCGCCGAGCTCGAACGCGACATCCGTCACACCGACTGCCAGGCCGTCTTCACCGACTCTGCCCTCGCCCCCATGCTGGACGGTCTCGACCTCGGCCCCGCCGAGCCGGTCGTGGTTGACTCGAGCGCGTACACCTCACGGGTCGACGCCCACCGCCACGGGCCGCCGGTCTCGGCGTCCCCCGACCCTGGGACCCTCTACCTGCTGGTGTTCACCGCCGGGTCCACCGGCGCCCCCAAGGCGGTACGCATGTCCCAGGGACGGGCGGCCCGGACGGCGAGCGACACCGCCCGGGCCTTCGGGCCCGATGACGTCCTGTACTGCTCGATGCCGCTGTTCCACGGCAACGCCCTCGTCGCCAACCTCTTCCCCGCCTTGATCGCCGGGGCGGGGGTGGTCCTGCGCCGACGCTTCTCGGCCTCGGCCTTCCTCGACGACGTCCGCCGGCACCGCTGCACCTACTTCAACTATGTGGGGCGGGCCCTCTCCTACATCGTGTCGGTGCCGGAGTCCCCCGCCGAGCGCGACACCGCCCTCAAATGGGCGCTGGGCTCGGAAGCCTCGCCCCAGAACATCGCCGAGTTCACCCGCCGCTTCGGGGTGCCGGTGTTCGAGGGATACGGATCGAGCGAGAACGCGGTGGTGATCGCCCCGGCGCCGGGCGCTCCTCCCGGCGCCTTGGGCCGCCCGAAGCCCGGCATCGACGTGGCCGTGGTCAACCCGGAGACGGGCGAGGAGTGCCCGCCCGCCCGGCTCGACGCCGACGGCCGGCTGGCCAACCCGGACGAGGCCATCGGGGAGATAGTCGGGCGCAACAGCGCCGATCGGTTCGAGGGCTACTACAACAACCCGGAGGCCGAGGCGCAGCGGCTACGCAACGGCTGGTACTGGACCGGCGACCTCGGCTACCGCGACGCAGACGGGTTCTTCTACTTCGCCGGCCGCACGGCGGACTGGATCCGGGTTGACGGCGAGAACTTCTCCGCCGGCGCCGTGGAGCGGATCCTGAACCGGCTGCCGGGCACCGCTGGCGTTGCCGTCTACGGCGTGCCCGATCCCCGCACCGGCGATCAGGTCATGGCCGCGGTCGAGATGGAGGACCCCGCGGCGTTCGACCCGGCCGCGTTCAGCCACTTCCTCGGGTCGCAGCCCGACCTCGGCACCAAGTGGGCGCCCCGTTTCGTCCGGCTGCTCGGGGCCCTGCCCGTCACCGGCACCGGCAAGGTGGACAAGGCTCCCCTGCGCTCGCAGTCCTGGGAGACGAGCGACCCCGTCTGGTGGCGGCCCGGGAGAGACCTCACCTTTCGGCTGATGACCACGGAGGACCGCAGCGATCTGCGGGCCCAGTTCGAACGGAGCGGTCGGGGTCAGCTGCTGCCGTCGGGCTGAACGCTCACCGCCGCCGGCGGCCGCCGAACAGCCCGACGTGGAGGATCGCCGCCAGGTTGTCGACCAGGGCCTCACGCTCGACGGGCACCATGCCCACCACCGCGTAGAACGTCGCCCGCTCCACCATCGACACCATGGCCAGGGCGGCGACCTCGGGGGCGGCCACCGGTGGCGGGTCGATCTCGCCTACTCGCCGGACCAGCTGGTCGATGAACCGGCGCAGGACCTGGGCGCCCAACCGGGCCATGTCGCCGTTCTGGGCGTTGGCCTCGGTCCAGGCCCGGATGACCGGGTGGTAGTGGTGGTAGATGTCGTAGAACCGGCCCAGCCAACCGCGCAGCTCGTCGTAGCCCGACCGGGTGGGCCCGACCGGCGGAAGTGATTCGGCCAGCTCGCGCATCTCCTCAGTCACGTCGGCGACCAGGGCCCGGAAGAGGTCTTCCTTGTTGGAGAAGTACAGGTAGAAGGTGCCGTGCGAGGCCCGGGCCGTCTTGACGATGTCGTCCACCCGTGCGCCGTGGTAGCCCCGCCGGTCGAGCACCACGATGGCGGCCTCGGTCAGCTTCCGCAGCGTCTCCTTGCCCTGGGCCCGCAGCTGGCGCGACTGGGCCGGGGCGCCGCCGACCGCCGAGGGGGAAAGGGTCCGCCGGGTCAGGGCTCGTCGAGCCCGCTGGTCATCTTCTCGGCCAGGACGGCGAGCGCCCTCCGGTCGGCCTTCTGACTGGCCAGCCACGGGACGTCGTCGTCCGAGATGATCACCACCCGGCGGGGGACCTTGTAGGAGGAGAGCTCCTGGCGCAGCCGCTCACGCAGCTCGGCGGGGTCGGGCGGCAGGCACTCGCTGCCGTCGGGGCGGACCCGGAACGGCACCACCAGGGCGACCACGTCCTGCTCGCGGTCGGGATGGGGGACGCCGAGGACAAAGGCCAGCTTCACCTCGTCGTAGGAGAGCAGGGCCGCCTCCACCTCGGCCGGGGCCACGTTGGAGCCTGCCGTCTTGATGAGGTCGGACTGGCGGCCGGTGAAGAAGAACCAGCCGTCACGGAAGTAGCCCCGGTCGCCGGTGTGGTACCAGCCGTCGGCGTCGAACACCTCCGACCGCTCGCGCTTGTAGAGGCCGAGCATCAGGCTGTAGCCCCGCACCAGCACCTCGCCTTCCTGGCCCTCGGGGAGGTCGGCGCCGGTGTCAGGGTCGACGATGCGGTGCTCGGTGCCGGGCACCTCGTGGCCGAAGTTGCCCCGGTACTCCTCGGGTGCGCCCGTCACCTCCTCCCCCGCCGTCCAGAAGGTGTGGGGCCCGCACGTCTCCGACATGCCCAGCGAGCCGATGGTCAGGCCGGGATCGGGAGGCCGCCGGTCGGGCGGCAGGGCGTCGTAGAACGAGCCGTGACGCACGGAGCTGAGGTCGGTCGAGGCGTATTCCGGATGCTCGGTCAGCGCCTTCGACACCGCCGGCCAGGCCGACACATGGGTGACCCGCTCACGCTCCATGAGCTGGAGGGCGGCGCCCGGCTCGAGGACCTCCTGGGTGATGAAGGCGGCGCCCACCGTCATGGCCCGCAGCAGGCTGAAGGCGAAGCCGCCGACCCAGCACAACGGCATGGGCGTCCAGATACGCGCCGTCTGGTCGACCCCCGACAAGGCGGCCAGGTTGCCGGCATGGCGGACCAGGGCCCCGTGGCTGTGGACCACGCCCTTGGGTTCGCCGGTCGAGCCCGAGGTGTAGGTCACGAGCATGACGTCGCCGGGGCTGACGTCCTCACCCAGCAGGTCGACCAGCTCCTCGCGGCCAGGATCGGCCGGCTCCGTCAGCAGCTCGCCGAACCCTCCTTCGGCCCACCGCCGGCTCGAAGGTCCCCACAGCAGGACCCGGCGGAGCTGGGGGAGGCTCGGCAGGAAGAGCGGCCCGGCGCCATGGTCGGCCAGCTCGGGCGCCACTGCCTCCAGCCGCTCGAGGTAGTCGTGCTGGATGAACGAGTCGACGCCGAGGAGGTACTGGACGTCGGAGTGGCGGAGGAACTTGGCCAGCTCCGGGGTCTTGTAGAAGGTGTTGACCGGCAGGACGACCGCCCCGATCCGGGCGGCGGCGGCCCAGGCGACGACCCAGTCGACCCCGTTGGGGAACAGCACGCCGACACGCGAGCCCTTTCCGACACCGACCTGGGCCAGGCGGGCGGCCAGCCGGCGCGACCGGTCGTCGAGCTCGGCAAAAGTGAGTCGGGCGTCCGGCGTCACGACACAGTCGTTGTCGCCGAAGCGCTGTCGCCCGGCTCGCAGCAGCTCCGGCACCGTCGGGTCGAAATCGGGGAACACGGGCTCGACCACCGGACCTCCGGACATCAGAACGGCCGCTCGGCGGGCCCCTCGAGGGGGCCGGGCGTGAAGGTGGCGGGCATGCTGACTACGCCGGCGAGCATGGGGTTGCCCTCGTAGAACCGGGTGGCCTGCTCGTCGATCCGGTAGTCCGGCAGCCGGCGCAGGACGGCGCTCGCCACGATCTGGAACATGGTCCGGGCCAGGTGCATGCCGATGCAGCGGTGGGCGCCGACGCCGAAGGCGAGGTGGCGGTTGGGCGACCGGTCCAGCACGACCTCGCCGGGTCGGTCGAACTCGGCCTCGTCGTGGTTGGCGGACAGCCAGCTGATCAAGACCACGTCGCCCCGCTTGAGCTGTTGGCCGCCGAGCTCCACGTCCTGGGTGACGGTCCGGGTGAGGGTCTCGTTGACCGAGAAGTAGCGGAGGAACTCCTCGGTCGCCGGAACCATCAGCTCCGGGTGGTCGATCAGACGTTGGCGCTTCTCGGGGTGGCCGCCGAGGTGGTGGAGGGCAAGCGATGTCAGCGAGGTGGTGGTGTCGAGGCCCCCGCCGACCAGGTTCCACAGCACGGCGCTGATCTCCTGATCGTCGAGGCGGCGGCCGTCGACCTCAACCTCCACCAACCGGGTCAGCAGGTCGTCGCGGGGGGAGCGGCGGCGGGCCTTGGCCTCGTCCAGCAGCTCGGACACGATCTCGGGCACCCGCCCGATGGCCTGCTGGTACTCGGGCGAGCCGGGCCGGTAGGCGACGGTCCCGTGGAACAGCTTGGCGTAGTGCTCCCAGCTCTCACCGGCGAGCCCGATGATGCGCATGGTGACCACGGCCGGAACCGGGTTGGTCAGGTCCAGGACCAGGTCCATGTGGCCGGACTCGATCTTGCGGTCGATGAACCAGTTGGTCAGGTCCTCCATGAACGGCTTCAGCTCGGCGACCGCCGGAGGCAGCATGAAGGGGTTGATGACCCGGCGGAGAGCCTGGTGGAGGGGCCCCTCGACCTCGGCGATGCCGGCGGGCGGTATCCCCTTGGCCCGGGGCACGCCGGCGATTCCGTGATAGTCGATGCCGTCGGGGGCGCCGGGACGGTAGAGGCTGGAGAAGGTCTCCCCGTCGCGCGACACCCGGGTTACGGCCTCGTGGCCGCTCACCACCCAGAAGCCGCCGTGGTTGGGGCTGTAGGCGACCGGGCACTGGCGCATGCGGGCCCAGTGGGCGTGGCGGTCGTCCAGGAATTCGCGGGAGTGGTGGTCGAAGTCCACCACCTGCGGTTCGCCCATTCAGCTCCCCCAGCCGGTCCAGTCGTCTCCGGCGGTCGTCGGTCACTCTACCCTGACGCCGGCGTCAGGGTCCGGCCGGCCCCGGTTGACCCGCAGGTGGCGCCGGTAACACACTGCGGACGTGACGGAGTTGCTCACCGACCAGCTGCGGTTGATGGCCGAGCACTTCCCCGAGGAGACCGCCTACATCGACGTCACCACGGACGAAGGGATCACCTTCGCCGATTGGGACCGCGAATCAGACCGCCTGGCCCATGGCCTGATCGACGCCGGCGTGACCAAGGGCGATCGGGTCGCCGTCTTCCTACCGGCGGAGGAGGCCCTCCGCTGGATCGTCGCCTATGCCGCCGTCCACAAGGCGGGGGCGGTGGCGGTGCCTACCAACACCCGGCTCGCCCCCCGCGAGCTCGAGTACGTCCTGGCCCACGCCGGCGCCGTCGTGGCCTTCACCGGCGGCGCCGCCTCCGAGGCCCTGGCCCGGCTGCGTGGTTCCCTGCCCGACCTGCGGCTGGCCGTGGTCACCGACACCGGCGAGGCCAAAGAGGGCTGCGTCAGCTGGGGAGAGTTCGGTGAGGCCGGCGCGTCGGTCCAGGTCCCCCTGGACGGCGAGGACATCGCCGACATCATGTACACGTCGGGCACCACCGGGCGCCCGAAGGGGGTCGTCGTACGCCACTGCAACGTGGCCATGATGCCCAACGGGCTGCCCCAGTGGTCGGGGGACGGATGGCTGCATGCCTCGCCGATGTTCACCTTCGCCGGCATCGCCTCGGTCTACAACCCGATGAAGCTCGGCATGACCGGCCTTTACCAGCCCCGCTTTGACGCCGCCCAGTGGATCGAGGTGGTGGAGAAGCGGCGTCCGGCCGCGGTGTTCCTGGTGCCGGCCATGGCCCAGCTCCTGATCTCCCATGCCCGCTTCGCCGATTCCGACCTGTCGAGCATCCGGTTGGCCTCGCTGGGCAGTGCGCCGCTCCCCCCTGACACCCTGCGCCGGCTGCAGGACAAGATGGCCGGCGCCTGGGTTTCGAACAACTGGGGGATGACGGAGGCGGGCTCCTCTTTCTGCGTCATGCCTCCGGAGGAGGCGACCAAACGGGTGGGATCGGTGGGCAAGCCGGTGCCGCCGGTCGAGTTCCGCATCGTCGACGACAGCGGCGATCAGCTGCCCGCCGGCCAGGTCGGCGAGCTGCTCGTCTCCCAGCCCGGCCGCCACCGCGAGTACTTCAACGACCCGGAGGCCACGGCCGAGACGTGGCGCGACGGGTGGCTCCACACCGGGGACCTCGCCTATCTCGACGAGGACGGGTTCTTGTACATCGTGGGCCGCAAGAAGGAGATGATCATCCGCGGCGGCAACAACATCTACACCGCCGACATCGAGGCGGTCATCTACGAGCACGCCGACGTCCAGGAAGCGGCAGTGGCGGGCATCCCCCACACCGTGCTGGGTGAAGACGTCGCCGCCTGGGTGGTGACGGTGCCGGGCTCCAAGCTGGACGCCGAGCAACTGCGGGCGTTCCTCGGCGAGCGACTGGCCGACTACAAGGTGCCCCGCACAATCGTCTTCGTCGACGAGCTACCCCGCAACGCCACGGGCAAGGTCGTCAAGCACGAGCTGGTCGCCTCCTACCAGAAGGGCTGACCCCGGTCCGCCGGTGGCTCAGCCGGTGCCGATGACCAGGTCAGCCAGCCGGGCCCGCTGCCAGCCCTGACGACCGAACAGCACGTCGTTCTGCTTGACCCGGCGAAAGAGCAGGTGGCAGTCGACGTCCCAGGTGAACCCCACTCCCCCGTGGACCTGGATGTTCTCGCCGGCGATCATGTTGGCCGCCTCGGCCACGAAGCCCTTGCACATGGCGGCCGCCTCCTGGCGGAGGGGATCTTCGACCTCACTGGTCCATGCCGCCCAGTGCGTGCCCACCCGGGCCAGCTCCAGCTGGTGGAGCATGTCGACGATCTTGTGCCGGATGGCCTGGAAGCTGCCGATGGGGCGGTCGAACTGGACGCGGACCTTGGAGTACTCGGTCGCCATCTGCAGGGCCCGCTCCGCCGCTCCGACCGTTTCGGCGCTGAGCGCCACCCCCACGTCGTCACCCACCCGGGCCAGGATCGACCGTTGGTCACCGGGTGGCCCGATGCGACGGGCCGGCCTGGCGTTCATCTCCAGGCGGCCCACCTTGCGGGTGACGTCGAGCGTCGGCACCCTGGCCGCCTCCGGCCTGTCAACCACGAAGGCGGCCAGCCCGTCGTCGGTGCGGGCGACGACCACGGCGAAGTCGGCGGTGTGACCGTCGAGAACGACAGGCTTGGTGCCGGTCAGCTCCCAGCCGTCGCCCGCGGGGCGGGCGGAGACGGTGACGGTGTCCAGCGGGTCGGCCGAGCCGACCTCCTCGATGGCGAGGGTCCCCCGCCGCCCCGAGGCCAGATCGGCCAGCAGGCCCTCCTCGCCCAGCTGCCGTGCGGCCAGGGTGGCGCACACCGCCGAGGAGAAGAACGGTCCGGGCAGCGGCAGCTTGCCCATCTCCTCCTGCAGGACCACCAGGTCGATCAGGCCCAGGCCGGCGCCGCCCAACTCCTCGGGCACGAGAAGCCCGGGCCAGCCCAGGTCGGTGACCGCCGACCACCAGGAGTCGGTGAAGCCTCTCTCGTCGTCGATCATCGCCCGGACGTACTCCGAGGGGGTCTCCTTGGCGAGGAAGGAGCGAACGGTGTCGCGCAGCGCCTCCTGCTCGGGGCTGAAGGTGAAGTCCACGGCCGGATGGTAACTCTGACGCTCGTGTCGGAGAACGGGACCCGGCCGCCAAGGGCGCGTTAGCTTTCGCCCATGGACTTCTCCTACGCCCCGGAAGACGAGGAGTTCCGGGCCGAGCTGCGCTCGTGGCTCGACGCCAACCTGCCGGACTTCCTCGACCAGGGGGAGATCGGCCCGCCGCAGTCCGACACCACCCTGCGCACCATGCAGCGTCGGCAGGCCTGGCAGCGTCGCTTGAACGAGGGCGGCTGGGCGGCGATCAACTGGCCCCGGCAGTGGGGCGGCCGCGAAGCGACGATCATGCAGAACGTCATCTACTCGCAGGAGATGGCGGCGGCCAAGGCGCCCGGCATATACAACGCCAACGGCATCTGGCAGATCGGCCCCATGATCATCCGCTGGGGGACCGAGGAGCAGCAGGAGCGCTGGCTGCCCGACATCATCAACGCCGACCACCACTGGTGCCAGGGCTTCAGCGAGCCGCAGGCCGGCAGCGACCTGGCCAACCTGCGCACCACCGCCGTCCGGGACGGCGAGGAGTACATCCTGAACGGCCAGAAGATCTGGATCTCCACGGCCCACCTGGCCAAGTGGGGCCTGTTCCTGGTGCGCACCGACCCCGAGGCGATCAGCCGCGGGGCGAAGCACGAGGGGATCACCGCCCTGATCGTCGACATGGAGGCGCCCGGCATCGAATGCCGGCCCATCCGCGACCTCACCGGCGAGTGCCTGTTCAACGAGGTGATCTTCACCGACGCCCCCGTGCCGGTCGGCCACCGCCTGGGCGACGAGGGCAACGGATGGGTCGTCGCCATGGGGACGCTCGGCCACGAGCGGGTGGGGACCGCCGGGCTGTCCATCGGCCTCAAGTCGGAACTGGAGCAGATGATCGCTGCCGCCCGCCAGCACAACCCGGGGGCGCTGCACGACCCCGACATCCGCGAGAGGATCGCCCGGGCCTGGACCCAGATCGAGCTGACCCGGCTGCTCAACCAGCGGGCCCTGTCCAAGGTGCTGAAGGGCGAGAAGAACTGGCCGGAGGTGCCGCTGGCCAAGCTCCAGTGGAGCCACCTGTCCCAGACCCTCGCCGAGCTCAACCTAGACATCCTCGGGCCGGTCGGCGTCCTGGCCAAGGGAGCCCCCGACGCGGTGGACGGCGGGCACGCCGCCCACAACTACCCGTGGCAGCGCTACACGTCCATCGGCGCCGGGGCCACCGAGGTGCAGAAGAACATCATCGCCGACCGGGCGATCCAGCTCCCGCGCCGCTGAACGAAGGTGAGCACGCCCGGCGTCGAGCGGGTCCTCATCACCGGCGCCTCATCGGGCATCGGCGCCGCCACGGCCCGCCTGCTCGCCCGGGGTGGAGCGACGGTCGGCCTGGTCGGCCGGCGGCCCGACCGGCTGCGGGAGGTCCTCGACGAGTGCGCCGCCCACTCCCCCGACAGTCGCATGTGGGTGGACGACCTCGGCGATCTCGACCGGGCCGCGGCCATCGCCGTCGAGGCGTGGGACGCCTTCGGTGCTCTCGACGCCCTCATCAACAACGCCGCCGCCCCGATGGTGCGCCACGTGACCCGACTGACCCCCGAGGAGGTGGAGCGGACCGTCAGGGTCAACTTCCTGTCGCCGGTGCGCATGACCCTCGCCGTGCTTCCCCGCATGCTCGCCCGTGGTCGGGGTGTGATCGTGAACGTGGGCAGCATGGGCGCCCGGCTCGGCATCGCCCGCGAGGCGGCCTACTGCGCCAGCAAGTTCGCCCTCGCCGGGTGGAGTGAGGCCATGGCCGTCGACCTGGCCGACACCGGGGTGAGGGTCCGGCTCGTTCAGCCCGGGCCGATCGACACCGACATCTGGGACCGTCCGGGCGAGGAGCGGGCGGTCTACGACGGGCCGAAGGAGCCGCCGGCGACGGTGGCGCAGGGGATCCTGGCCGCCATGGGCTCAGATCGCTTCGAGCACTACGTGCCCGACCTCAAGGCGGTGGTCACCGGCAAGGAGGCCGACGTCGACGCCTACCTGGCGGCGGCGGCGGAGATGGCCCGCGTGGCGGGCGGTTCGCTTCCGTGAAGGCCCTCGTCTTCGGGGTGGAGGGCGAACCCTGGGATCCTCCCGAAGGCGCCAACCGCCTGGTGCGCCACCTGGCCGTGACCCCCATGCGGCTCATGGACGTGGACGACGCCCGGCCCCTGCTGCCCGACTGGGTGGTGGTCCGCCCGCGGCTGGCCGGCGTCTGCGGCTCGGACGCCAAGCAGGCCCTGCTCGACTTCGGCGAGGAGGACGCCGACAACGCCATGGCCGCCCTGTGCTCGTTTCCTCAGGTGATGGGGCACGAGGTGGTGGGGGAGGTCGTGGAGCTCGGCCCCCGCGCCGAGGGCGTGGAGGTCGGCGCCCGGGTGGTGCTCAACCCGTGGCTGTCGTGCGCGCCGCGGGGGGTGTCGCCCCCGTGTCCTTCCTGCCAGGCGGGCGCCTACAGCCTGTGCCACAACTTCGCCGCCGGGCCGATCAGCGCCGGCATCCACACCGGCGTCTCCGCCGACGCCACCGGCGGCTACGCCGAGCTCATGCCGGCCCACCCGTCGATGCTCATCCCCGCCCCCGCCGGCGTGCCCGACGAGCTCGCCGTGTTGGCCGACCCGTTCGCCGTGTCCCTGCACGCCGTCACCCGCCACCCTCCGGCGCCCGGCGGCCGGGTCGTCGTCTACGGCGCCGGATCCCTGGGGTCGACGGCCGTGGCGGCCCTGCGCGTCCTTCACCCCGACGTGGAGGTGGCCGTCGTCGCCCGCTTCCCCGCCCAGGCCGAACTGGCGCGCTCGCTGGGTGCGGCCCTGGTCGTCGGCTCCGACGACCAGCGGGCCACCCTCGAGGCGCTGGCCGACTGGTCAGGAGGGCGGCTGGTCGGCGCCGGCGCCCTGCCCATGTGCCACCCCGGCGGCGTGGACACGGTGTACGACACCGTCGGCAAACCCGGGACCTTCGAGGTCGGCGTGCGCGTCCTGCGCCAGCGGGGGACGCTGGTGAAGCTCGGCTACCACGGCCCCGGTCGCTGGGAGTGGAGCCCGCTCTACTTCAAGGAGATCTCCTGGGTGGGCTCGAACGCCTTCGGCATCGAGGAGGTCGAGGGCCGGCGCCTGCACGGCATTCAGCACTACCTCGAGATGGTCGACGCCGGACGGGTCGACCTCTCGGGCATGCTGACCCACACCTTCCGGTTATCCGAGTGGCGCCAAGCCTTCGCCGCCCTGGCCGACCAGGGCGCCTCGGGCGCGGTCAAGGTCGCCATCGACCACCGCTGATCGCCGCGGCCGGAGCTCGGCCGCCCCTCGGTCCAGCTCAGTCCAGGCGCTCGATCACCGTGCAGTTGGCCTGGCCGCCGCCCTCGCACATCGTCTGCAGCCCGAGGCGACCGCCCGTCGCCTCCAGATGGTTGAGGAGGGTCGCGGTCATGCGCACGCCGGTGGCTCCCAGGGGGTGCCCGATGGCGATGGCCCCGCCCCGGGGGTTGAACTTGTCCGGCTCGGGCTCGAACTCGCGAGCCCAGCGCAGGGCGATGGCGGCGAAGGCCTCGTTGCACTCGATGGCGTCGAAGTCGCCGACCTTCATGCCCGTCCGCTCGAGCAGCCGGCGGGTCACCCGGTTCGGGGCGGAGAGCACGAGCACGGGGTCCTCGGCCCCCACCGCGAAGTGGAGCAGGCGGGCCCGGATCGGAATCCCCAGCCGCTCGGCCGTGGACCGGTCGGCGATGAGCATGGCGGCGGCGCCGTCGGTCATCTGGGAGGAGTTGCCGGCCGTGATGTCCGGGGCGGTGTCGGGCTCCCAGGACTGCGCCGGACCCAGGGCGCCCAGGGCCTCGAGGCTGGCGTCATAGCGGATCCCTTCGTCGGCCGACAGAGTGTCGCCGGTGAGGTTGCCCTCCTCGTCCTTGATGGGCACGGGCAGGATCTCACGCGAGAAGTGACCGCTCCTGGTCGCCTCGGCCGCCCGCTGATGGCTCTGGAGGGCGTAGGCGTCCATGTCCTGGCGGGTGACGCCCGCTTGCTGGGCCAGGACCTGGGCCACCCGGAACTGCGCCCACAGCCGCTGGTCGATCACGTCCATGAACGCCGGGGAGAACGGCCCGGTGCCGCCCCGGGCGTTGGATGCCATCGGCGCCCTCGTCATCGACTCGACGCCGCAGGCGATTACCAGGTCGTACAAACCGCTCATCACGCTGGCGGCGGCGAAGTGCATGGCTTGCTGCGAAGACCCGCACTGGCGGTCGACGGTCGTGGCCGACAGCGTCCACGGCAGGCCTCCGGCCACCACCGCGTTGCGAGCCACGTTGCACCCCTGCTCCCCGGACTGGGTGACGCACCCGCAGACGACGTCGTCGAGCAGCTCGGGGTCCACGCCCGTCCGGTCGACCAGGCCCCGCAGGGTGAACCCGAGCAGGTCCGTCGGGTGCCAACCGGCCAGCGCCCCCTTGCGCTTGCCGAAGGCGGTGCGCACGACGTCGACGACGACGGCCTCGCGGATGTCCATGCCGACCTCCCTGGCGCCAAACCCTGACGCTCGTGTCATAGTTTACGTGCGGCCCCGGGGTCGCCCCCCCGGCTAACCGACTATCAGGTTGATCCCGTCGGGCCCGGGCTCGGCCTTTACCTCGGCCCCGACCCACTCGGTCTCTTCGGCCGCCTCGAGCAGGCCACGGTCCTCGATCCGGCCGTACCCTCGTTCCCCGCCGGGGAGGTCGCACACCGCCAGTCCCCACTCGGGCTCGCCCGCCCGGTCATGGACGACGGTGTAGGCGGCGACCGTCGCCCGTCCGTCCCAGCGGTCGCGGATGGCGCGGCTGGCCTCTGGTCCGGCGGCGGGATCGGCGGGAGCGGGCCGGCTCTCGGGCGGACGGGTCGAGTAGAGGCCGAAGGCGTGCTTGGTCATGTGCATCCCGACCCCGCTGACCAGGCCGAGGCTGCCGGGGTCGCCTCGCAGCCGCTCCACCATGGAAGCGGTGCTGTGCAGCATGTAGCCGCTGCCGGGGCCGCCGGCGAAGGGCAGCCCTCCGGTGACGGTGACCCCGCGCCGGTCGTCCTCGGCCAGGCCCAGGGCGTCGCACGCCATGCCGATCGAGCTGGCGAAACAGCTGTACAGGTCGAGATGGGCGACGTCGTCGATGCCGGCGCCGGCGCCACCGAGGGCCCGGCGGGCGGCGACCTTCATGGCCGGCGAAGCCCACATCGGCTCGTGCTCGGCGACGTAGACCGGGTCGTGGGCCTCTCCTGCCCCCCGCAGGTAGACCCGTCGCTCCGGGGGCACCCCGAGGGCGTCGGCCGCCTCGTGGGTGGCCACCACCAAGGCGGCGGCCATGTCGACATCCATGATGGCCACCATGGTCTTGGTGTACGGGTAGGCGATCATCCGGTTGGCCGGGGTCGGCTCGATCAGCTCCTCGGCCGTCCGGGGCGTCCGAAACCAGGCATGGGGGTTGGCCACCGCCACCTCGGTCATGGGAGCCAGCAGCCGGCCGAGCGACTGGCGGTACTCGGTGGGGGCCACCCCCAGGTGGGCCCGGCGGGCCACATCGAACACGGCGAAGGTCAACCACGCCTGGAAGACGCTGTGGGCGATCTCGGCCGGGTGGAAGGGGGCCTCGAAGGGGAAGGGCTGCTTTTCCTTCTGCCGGTAGGACCAGGGCAGGCGTTCGCCGGCCTTCTTGGCCCGCCGCACCGTGTCGAGCGCCTCTGCTCCCACGATGAGGGCGACGTCGAGGTCGCCGGCGAGCATGGCCCGGGCCGCCCCGGTCACCAGCGTGTGGGGTGTGGTCCCTCCGATGCCGGAGTAGCGCCGGCTGGCTGGCTGGATGCCGAGCCGCTCGGCGAGCCGGCCTGCCGGGTCGTCGTAGGGCCAGCTCTGGCAGTACAGGACATCGAGGCTGCCGGCCGCGCCCAGCACCTTCTCGGGTGGCGCGCCGGTGTCCGACACCGCCGCCCGGCACGCCTCGTCCCAGAGCAGGAGCGGCTCGGGACTGGGGCCCTCCTCGGGGCGGATGGTCCGCTGGGCGACGCCGATGAGGCAGGGCGCCCGCCCGTCGACCGGGCTCACCGCCCCTTCCAGACCGGCGGGCGCTTCTCGGCGAAGGCGGCCGGCCCCTCCTTGGCGTCCTCGGACGAGAAGACCTTCTGGGCCAGCTCGTTCTCGATCTTGAACGCCTCGCGCAGGTCCACCGCCAGGCCCCGCAGCACGCTCTCCTTGGTCGCCTGCACCGCCAGCGGTGCGTTGGCGCTGATGCGGGCCGCCCACTGGCGGGCCCGGTCGAGCACGTCCTCCTCGGGCACGATCTCGTTGAGGAGCCCGAGCTCGAGGGCGCGCCGGGCGGGGAACGCCTCGGCGGTCAGGAGGAACTCCATGGCCGCCGGAAAGGCGACCTGGCGGGGAAGCCGGGCGGTGGTGCCGCCGCCGGCGAACAGCCCCCGCTTGGGCTCCATGACCCCGAAGGTGGCGTGCTCCGTGGCCAGTCTGATGTCGATCCCACCCAGCATCTCCATGCCGCCGGCGACGCACGGTCCGTTGACGGCGGCGATGATCGGCTTGTACACGTGGAGGCTGCGCAGCACGGCGTCGGTTCCGTCGCGCAGCTGGCAGCCGTCGACCTCGGTCACCTCGCCGCTGGCGATCTGCTTCTGCAGGTTGGTGATCTGGGGGATGTAGCTCTTGAGGTCGGCGCCGGCCATGAAGTTGCGCTCGACGCCGGTGATGATCGCCACCCAGGCCTCGTCCTCGTCGCGGAAGCGCCGCCAGGCGTTGGCCAGGTCGCGGAAGTGGTAGATGTCGAGGGCGTTGCGGGCCTCGGGTCGGTCGATGGTGATCAGCGCGACGTGGTCGTCGCCCAGCTCGTAGTGGATCGCCATGGCTACATCGGGTTCTGGCGCAGGAAGCCGTAGATGCCAGCAAAGCCCTGGTTGACCTCGTCAGGCAGGGGGCGGGGGCCGCCCAACGACTCGGCGCCCCAGACGATGTGGGCGCTGCGCTCGACGAGGGCGGTGATGTGCAGGACAGTCGACGGCTTGGGGCCTACGGCCACCATGCCGTGGTTGGCCAACAGCGCCGCTCCCCTACCCTCCAGCGCCTTGACCGCCTCGGCCCCGACATCGGCGGTGCCGCTGGCGCCGTAGGCGGTGCAGCGCACGTCTCCGCCCACGTAGATGCTGAACTCGTCGATGCAGGCGGGGATGCCCCGGTGGGCGACGGCGAACATGGTGGCGTGCACCGGGTGGGAGTGGATGACCGACCCGATGTCGTCGAAGGCCTTGTAGCAGGCGAGGTGAAGCAGCTTCTCCGACGAGGGGGACCGGCCCTCTTTGGCCGAGATCGGCTCTCCGTCCAGATCGATCACCACCAGGTCGTCGAGCGCCATGTCGGCGTAGTCGACCGACGACGGGGTGATGACGATGCTTCCGTCCTCCTGCCGGGCGGAGATGTTGCCGGCGGTCCCTTCCACCAGACCGCGGCGCAGCATGTCCTTGGCGGCGGCGAGCACCGCGGCCGGCGCGTCGTCCACGTATCTCATCGGAGCACCTCGGGGTTGGCGATTCGGGTGGGGGCCTGCCCCGACAGTACGCGGGCCAGGTCGTTGGCGACCATGGAGGACTGACGGGCTTCGGTGTCCCAGGTCGCCCCCCCGATGTGGGGGGTCAGGACGACGTTGGGCATCGACACCAACGGGTGGTCGACGGCCAGGTTCTCCCCCACGAAGTGGTCGAGGCCGGCGCCCCCCAGGTGACCGGACTGCAGGGCCTCGACCAGGGCGTCGGTGTCGTGAAGCTGGGCCCGGGCGGTGTTGACGAACAGGGCGCCGGCGCGCATGGCGCCGAACTCCTCGGCCCCGATCATGCCGGTGGTGTCGGGAGTGACCGGAGCGTGCATGGAGACCACGTCGGAGGTGGCCAGCAGCTCGTCCAGCGACGCCTTGGCCTCGTCGCTGTAGGGGTCGTAGGCGACCACCGTCATGCCCAGCGCCTCCAACCGCCACCGCAGCGCCCGCCCCACCGCCCCCAGACCCACCAGGCCGGCCGTGCGCCCCGCCAGCTCCCAGGACCGGAAGCGCTGGTACGGGATGGTCCCGTCCCGGTAGATCTGGCCGGCCCGCACGTCGGCGTCGGCGGCCAGCACCTGGCGCCCCAGGGTGAAGATGAGGGCCACGGCCAGCTCGGCCACGGCGTCGGCGTTGCGGCCGGGGCAGTGGACGACCGGCACCCCGGCGGCGGTGGCCGCCTGCAGGTCGACGTTGTTGGGGTCCCCCCTGGTGCAACCGACGAACCGCAGCGGTCGCTCGAACACCTCACCTTTGACCGAGTCCGTCTCCACGATCAGCACGTCGGCGCCCTCGGCGTCGATCCGCTCGGCCAGCTGGGACGAGCTGTACATGCGCAACGGGGTCTGGTCGATCCACGGCTCATAGACGACGTCGACGAGCTGGCGGATCCGATCGAACCCCTCTCCCCGCAGCGGCGACGTGACCAGGGCCCGGGGCCGGTCGCTACCTTCCACGTTGGACATCATTGCCGTAAGTTGACTCGCGTGTCCTATCGGAAGGGGGGGCCGGCGTGGCCCGGGTGACGGTCGGGCTCGACATCGGAACGACCTCGGTAAAGGCCGCCGCCGTGGACGACGACGGCAACATCGTGGCCCGGGCCCGGGTCCCCCATCGCCTGGTGGTACCGGCCCCCGACCGGTTCGAGCACGACGCCGATCAGGCCTGGCGGCGAGGCCCGCGCCGGGCCCTGGCGGCGCTGGGGGACCTGGACATCGAGGCGGTGTCGGTGTCCGCCATGGTGCCCTCGCTCACCGCGGTGAACCGGCGGGGAAGGCCGGTGACACCCGGCCTGCTCTACGGGGACGCCCGCGGCCGCACCGGAGCCCCGCCGGGCCCGGCGGCGGAAGGCGAGGTGGTCGAGTTCCTCCGTTGGACGGCGCGGGAGGCTCCCGACGCCTCCGGGTTCTGGCCGGCCCCGGCGGTCGCCAACCGGTCCCTCGGAGGGCCGGCGGTGATCGACTACGCCACCGCCTTCACCTGCGTGCCCCTGTTCGGGGCCGAAGGATGGGACCAGGCCATCTGCTCCGACTGTGGGGTGCGACCGGACCAGCTCCCCGGCCTCGAGGAGGCCGGAGTCGCCATCGGCCGGGTGGACGGTGACGGGCCGATTCTCGGGTGCGGCGCCATCGACGTGATGTGTGAGCAGGCGGTCGCCGGGGCCGACCGGGTTGGCGACGTTCATGTCCTGTGCGGCACCACCCTCATCGTGTGGGCCCTGACCGACCACTGGCGCGAGGCGCCGGGGCTGTGGACCGTGGGCCGGGCCGATCCGGGCACATTCCTGATCGGCGGGGCCAGCAACGCCGGCGGGCTGTTCATGGACTGGGCCGGCCGCCTGGCCGGCAAGGTGAAGCACCGCGACACCGTCGACCCCGAGCGGGTGCCGGTGTGGCTCCCCTACCCGCGAGGTGAGCGCACCCCCTACCACGACCCGGGCCGGCGGGCCGCCCTGGTCGGCCTGGACCTGACCCATGGGCCGGCCGCCGTGCAACGGGCGGCGTGGGAGGCGTCGGGCTTCGTGGTGCGACATCACATCGAACGGGCGGGGGTGGCGGCCCAGCGGGTGGTGGCCACTGGCGGAGGGACGAGAGTCGCCGGCTGGATGCAGGCCCTGGCCGACACCACCGGCCTGCCGGTGCACGTGTCCGCCTTCCCCGAGGGGGCCGCAGTGGGGGCGGCCTTCATCGCCAGGGTGGCCGCCGGGCTCGAGAACTCGCCCGAAGACGCCGGCCGGTGGGCCCGCAGCGGGCGGGTGATCGAACCCGACCCCAGGTGGGCGGCGGCCGCCTCCGGTCGGTACGCCCGCTTCCGGCAGCTGTCCGACTCCCCTCCCGACGGGCCTGCTCGGTAGCCTGACGCCGGCGTCACAGAACCGAGGGGAACGGGTGAGCATCGCCATCGCCGAGGAGCACGCAGCCCTCGCCGCCGCCGTGCGGCGCTTCCTCGAGACGCGCTGTCCTCCCCAGGTCGCCCGGGTGGGGCTGGACGCCGAGCGCGAGGAGATGCCGGCGTTCTGGGGGGAGTTCGCCGCCCTCGGGTGGCTCGGCCTCCACCTGCCGGAGGCGGACGGCGGGCAGGGCTTCGGCCTGCTCGAAGCGGCGGTCGTGGCCGAGGAGCTGGGCCGGGTGGGCGCGCCGGGCCCCTTCCTGCCCACCATGGTCGCGTCCGCCCTGATCGCGCTGGCCGCCGGCGCCGAGGCGCGCCCGACCCTGCTGCCGGCCCTGGCGACCGGACAGGCGGTGGCGGCCGTGGCCTTTCCGGCCTCGGGCGCCCTGGCCGGGTCGGTGCCGGACGCCGACGGCGCCATCGTGGTGTCGGGCACGGTCCGGCCGGTGCCGGCCGCCGCCCTGGCCGACTGGCTCTTGGTCCGAGCCGAGTGCCCCGACGGCGACCGCTGGTGCGTGCTCGAGGCGGCCGAGGTGACCGTCAGCGAGCTGTCCAGCCTCGACCCGACCCGCCGCTCGGCATCGGTCACCGCCGAGGCGGTGACGGTGCCGGCGCAGCGGCAGCTGGCCGGGCTGGACCGACGCGACGCCGAGGCGGTGGCCGCCACCCTGGTGGCATCGGAATGCGCGGGCGGGGCCGGCTGGTGCGTGGACACCGCCGCCGCCCACGCCAAGGTGCGCGAGCAGTTCGGCCGCCCCATCGGCCAGTTCCAGGCGGTGAAGCACCGGTGCGCCGACATGCTGGTGGCGGCGGAGCAGGTCCGGGCCGTGGCGTGGGACGCGGCCGTCGCCGCCGACCAGGCCCGTCGTTCCGGCGCCCCCCAGGAGCTGCGCCTGGCGGCCTCGGTGGCGGGCGCCGTCGCCAGCGAGGCCTTCCTGCGCGTGGCCAAGGACTGCATCCAGGTCCTCGGCGGCATCGGCTTCACCTGGGAGCACGACGCCCACCGCTACCTGCGCCGGGCCACGACGCTGGTGCGGCTCATGGGGGGCGCCGCCTCCTGGCGCGCCGAGCTGGCCTCCATCGCTCTGCAGGGCGGGCGGCGCCACCTCGGTATCGACCTCCCCGAGGGCAGCGAGGCCGCCCGCCAGGAGGTGCGGGCTTTCTGCGAGTCGGTCGCCGGCCTCGATCCCACCGAGCAACGGGCCCGGCTGGTGGACAGCGGCTACTTCGTGCCCCACTGGGCCTCCCCGTGGGGACGGGGGGCCGGACCGGTCGAGCAGCTGGTCATCGACGACGAGCTCCGCCGGGCGAAGCTGCGACGGCCGACGCTCGCCGTGGGGGCCTGGGCGGCGCCGACCATCGCCAGCCACGGCACGGTGGAGCAGCAGGAGCGCTGGGTGGGGCCCACCCTGCGCGGCGAGATCACCTGGTGCCAGCTGTTCAGCGAGCCGGGAGCCGGCTCCGACCTGGCCAGTCTCACCACCAAGGCGGTGGCCACCGAGGGCGGGTGGCTCCTCACCGGCCAGAAGGTCTGGACGTCGCTGGCCACCGAAGCGGACTGGGGCATCTGCCTGGCTCGCACCGACCCGTCCGCCCCGAAGCATCTGGGCATCACCTACTTCGTGGTCGACATGGGGGCGGCGGGGATCGACATCCGCCCGCTGCGCGAGATGACCGGCCTGTCGATGTTCAACGAGGTCTTCCTGTCCGACGTCTTCGTGCCCGACGACTGCGTGATCGGCGAGGTCAACGGCGGCTGGTCGCTGGCCCGCACGACCCTCGCCAACGAGCGGGTGGCAATGGGCAGCGGCGCCTCCTTCGGCGGTGGGGTGGAGACGCTGCTCGGCCTGGCCGCCGGGCTCGACCTCGACGCTCTCGCCCGCGACGCCCTCGGTGCCCTGCTCGCCGAGGCCCAGTGCGTGACGCTCCTCGGTCACCGGGCCACCCACCGGGCGGTGGCGGGAGGCGGCCACGGGGCGGAGGCCAGCGTGCGAAAGCTGCTCAGCGCCGAGCACGACCAGCGGGTGCAGGAGTTCGGCCTGGCCCTGCTCGGCGGCGAGGGCGCCACCACCGAGGGGGCGGCGGCCCAGTGGAGCTTCGGGTTCCTCGCCAACCGCTGCCTGACCATCGCCGGGGGCACCAGCGAGGTCCAGCGCAACGTGATCGCCGAGCGGTTGCTCGGTCTGCCCCGCGACCCCGAGCCCGGCGGCTGATTTCAGGCGCCGGGCACGGCGACGGTGTCGGTGTCGCGCCCGGACCGCAGCAGCGTGCCCGGAGTGGCGCCGGTCAGGCGCCCCTGGCTGACGACTGCCACCCCGTTGACGTACACGTGCTCGACGCCCTCGGACCCGGCGTAGATGCGACTGGCGCCTCCCGGCAGGTCGTCGACCGTCCGCTCGGGCCCGTAGCCCACCCGCTCGGGGTCGAACAGCACCAGATCGGCCGAGTAGCCCTCGGCGATCCGCCCCCGGTGGCGCAGACCGTAGAGGCGGGCGGGCACGTCGGAGAGTTGTTGGGCCGCTTCCTCCCAGGAGAGGGTGCCGTGCTCGCGCACGCTGGCCAGAAGGGCGGTGCTGTAGATGGCGCCACACATCATGTCGAGGTGGGCCCCGGCGTCACTGCCCCCCACCACCGTGCGCGGGTCGCGCCAGACGTCAGCCTTCAGCTTCCAGTCCTCGGCGGTCTGGCGCATCGCCGGCGGACGGATGCCGGTGCGCAGCCCGTCGGCGATGACCACGTCGAGCAGGGCGTCGAACGGATCCTGGCCCCTTTCGGCGGCGATGTCGCCGACGGTGCGACCGGCCAGACCCGACGTCTCCGGGGCGAAGGTCTCGGCGATCTCCAGCCGGTGCCAGGTGGCGAGGAAGCGCAGCATCCCCGCCTCCTCCGAGGTGGCGCCGGCGGCCAGGCGCCGGCGCACGTCCGGATCGGACAGGGCCTTCATCCGCTCGGGGACCGGCAGACCCAGCACGGCCCCCCACCCCGGCATCCCGTCGAGGATGGCCCCGGTGAGGAACGAGAGCCGGATGCTCATGGCGTGCGGGAGGGTGAGGGCGACCACCTTGGCGCCCCGCCGCTCCGCCCGGGTGGACGCCTCCAGCTGTCTCTCGTGCCCGGTGGGGTTGAGGGACGAGACGCCGAGGACGTTCCAGTTGGCGGGCCGGCCGGCAGCGAGGGACAGGTCGGTCATGAGCTCGACCTCGGCGTCGGTGAAGCCGTTGATGCAGCCGGGCAGGATCAGCTCCAGGGTCGTGCCGGCGTGGCGCCTGACGGCGCCGGCGAGGGCCAGAAGCTCGTCGGGTGCGGCGGCCCGTGAGGGCACCGGCCTGCCGTCACCGTCGTTGTGGGTGGGGGCCTGGGAGGTCGACAGACCGAGCCCGCCGGCGGAGAGGGCTTCTTCGAGGAGCCTCACCATCTCGGCCACCGCCCCCGGGGAGGCCGCCTCCCCCACGGCGTCGTCGCCCATGGCCACCCGGCGCAGAGCGGAATGGCCGACGAGGAAGCCGGCGTTGGGACCGATGCAGCCCTCGAGGGTGTCGAGCCACTCGCCGTACGACGTCCAGTCCCACCCGAGCCCGGATGACAGGGCGGCCAGCGGCATCCCTTCCACCCGGGCCATCAGCCGCATCAGGTAGTCGGCGTGGTCGGGGCCGGCCGGGGCCAGGGTGAACCCGCAGTTGCCCCCGAACACGGTGGTGACGCCGTGTAGGGGTGACGGACTGGCCGACGGATCCCACGCCAGCTGGGCGTCGTAGTGGGTGTGCAGGTCGACGAATCCGGGGGCGAGCATGAGCCCGGTGGCGTCAAGCCTGGCTTGGGCCGGCTCGTCGGTGGGGCCGACCGACGCCACCCGCCCGTGGCTCAGACCCACGTCGGCGGTCCGGGCCGGCGCCCCGGTGCCGTCCAGCACGGTCGCCCCGGTGACGAGCAGGTCAAGCATCGTCGCCTCCCACCGGGCCAGACGAGAAGCGGGTCAGGACCCGCGGTCCTTCCGTCGTGACGTGAACCAGGTCCTTCTGGAGGAACCCGCCGCCTCTCGCCCCCGCCACCCACGACTGCACGGCCACGACGGTGTCGGGGGCCAGGACGGCGCCGGCTCCGACCCCGTCGCCGATCAGCGGTGGCTCGACCCCGAGCCCGACCCCGTGCACCGTCAGCCCCGCCGACGCAGCGGATCCGGTCGCCTTCTCCCACCGCTGGAGGAGGTCGGCGCCGGTCGTCCCCGGCCGGCAGGCCTCCACCACGGCGTCGAGGCCGCCACGGCAGCGGCGGGCCATGTCTCGTTGGTCGGGGCTCGGATGCGAGCCCGCCGGCAGCCAGGTCCGCGACAGCGAACCCTCGTAGCCGGCGAAGCTGGCGGCCGGCGTCAGCGCCACCAGCTCCCCGGGCCCGACCGCTCGGTCGGTGAGGGTGCGCCGCAGGCGACCGTGGAGGGCGCAGGCGGCCGCCTGGCTGGGGAGCACCGGCGCCCCGAGGGAGGCGAGACGCTGGGCGGCCACGGCCAGCAGTTGGCGCTCGCTGATGCCGGGGCGCAGCACGTCGACCATGGCGCTCAGGGCCGCCTCCGCCGCCGCCGCCGCCGTCACCAGGCACGCCACCTCGTCAGCCGTCTTGTGGCTGCGGGCCTCACCGACGACCGGCGCCCCGTCCACCAGCTCGGCGGTGGGCGCCAGGGCGGCCACCAGTTGACGGGTGCCGACGCTGAGCCCGTCGGTGCCGATCCGGTGCGCTTCGGAGAGCCCGGGGATCGCTTTCAGGTTGGCCGTGGTCTTGGCCGGGTTCCAGGAGAGCCCGAACAGGTCGGAGCGGGGGATCTCGGCCGGCACGCCCTCGTCCCACGTCGACATGAGGTGGACTCGGCCGGTGCCGGCCACCACCACGCACCCCGGTCCCCACGGCCGGGCGCCCGCGGTCCACAGCTGCCTGACACCGGCGGCGTAGATGAGGTTGGCGGGCCGACCAAGCAGGAGGACGTCTACCTGACGGGCCCGCATGGCGTCGACCAGGCGCCGGCGGCGCTCGGCCCGGAGACGGTCGAAGTCGACCCGTCCCCCCTCGGGCAGGGTGCCGAGACCCGGGGAGATCGTCACCGGTCCTCGAAGGGGTCGTAGGGGTAGTCGCTGAGGGCCACCCACCCGTCGTCGGTAACAGCGACGATGTCCTCGGAGCGGTAGCCGGCCGCCCCGTCGTCCCAGATGACGGGCTCGAGCACCAGCACCATGCCGGGTTGCATCACCATGCGCTCGTCGAAGGCCTCGCCGAGGTCGGTGCCGATCAGCGGCATCTCGGCGCTGTCGGTCCCCACCCCGTGGGCCAGGTAGAAATGCTCGATCCACGGCTTGGTGCCACCGTTGGCATCGACGGCCGCCCGGCCCAACTCGAGCGCCGTCACCCCCGGCTTGCACCGTTCGAGGACGGCGTCGACCACCGTGCGCCACCGTTGGTACTGGGCCCGCTGACGGGCGGAGGGGCGGGGCGTTTCCGAGACGATCCAGGTGCGGCCGAAGTCCGAGGCGTAGCCGTGGAAGTCGATCCCGGTGTCGACCCACACGACGTCGCCGTCGCGCAGGAACCGGTCGGTCGTGGGCGTGGGGAAGGCGACGTCGCCATGGGTGGTCCAGGGTCCCTCTCCCCGAGTGGCGGGCATCACCTGCCAGATGGGGTCGATGCAGCTGCCCGTGGCCCCCAGCTCGAAGACCCGCCGAAGGAAGCGTGCGGACAGGTCAGTCTGGCGCACACCGGGACGCAGGGTGGGCTGGACGTCGGCCATGGCCAGCTCGTTGATCCGCTGCGCCGCTCGGATGCAGGCCAGCTCGTCGGGCGTCTTGCACAGCTTGGCCGCGCCCACCGCCGCTGACGCGCTCACCACCTCCCAGTCCGACAACGCCTCGGCCAACGGATGGGTGAGCTCGTCCACGCCCAACCGGGCCCCGGCGCCAACAAGGCGTCCGACCGCCTCGGCGATCACCGGGGCCGACTCCTCCAGCTCGGAGTAGAGGGCCGGGTGCACCCACTCGTCGGTCAGCTCGGGCGGGGCGCCCTCGCGGTAGGGAGTGAACAGATGGGGGGACGGCGCCCCCCGGCCCAGCAACGCCATCGGGCGGAAGAGGTAGGCCCGGCCGCTGTCCGAGGTCGGCGACCCGGCGCCGGTGGCGTAGGCGACGTTGCTGGAGCCAATGAGGAGGAGCCCGTCCAGTCCGTGAGCCTCCATCTGCTCCTGCAGCTTGGCGTGGCGCTCGGCGCGCATGCGCGCCAGATCGGGGGCGTCGGGTATCGGCGCTCCTCGGATCAAATTCGGCTCCCCCACCGCAACTGTGACGTGGGCGTCATAGTAGGGCTGGGTCGTCGGGCCGGCGCTACCTTGCCCGGGTGGAGCTGGGCCTGGCCGGGCGGGTGGCGGTGGTGACCGGCGCCAGCCGCGGCATCGGCCGCGCCGTGGCGGCCCGGCTGGTGGATGAGGGCTGCCGGGTGGTGATGTGCGCCCGCTCCGCCGATGCCCTCGAGGCGGCCCGCTCCGAGCTGTCCGCCTACCTCGGGGACGTGGTGGCCGTGCCGGTGGACCTCACCTCCCCCGATGGCGCCAGCCGGGTGGTCGAGGCGACCGAGCAGGCTTTCGGCCCTGTCGAGATCCTCGTCAACAACGCGGGGGGAAGCGAGGCCAAGCGGCTCGAGGCCCTCGAAGACTCCGACTGGCGCCAGGGCTTCGAGATCAACTTCTTCGCCGCCGTCAGCATGACCCGTGCCTGCCTACCCGCCATGCGGACCCGGGGATGGGGCCGGATCGTCCACGTGGCCTCGACCTACGGCGCGGAGCCGGACCCCTGGTTCGGTCCGTACTCGGCGGCCAAGGCTGCGCTCATCAACTTCTCCAAGAACCTCGCCCTCGCCCATTCGGCCGAGGGAGTGCTCAGCAACTGCGTCATCCCCGGGGTGACGCTGACCGAGCTGGTAGAGGGCAACGCCACCGCCGCGGCCGAAGCGTCCGATACGACCGCCGAACGGGTCATGGAGCGGATGATGCAACGCCACCCCGTCGCCGCCGGTCGGTTCGGGGACCCCGGCGAGATCGCCGACGCCATCGCCTTCCTCGTCTCCGAGCGGGCGGGCTGGATCACCGGTGCCTGCCTCGCCGTCGACGGGGGGACGCTGCGGTCGTCCCGTTAGGAGTCGGCCTCGAAGAGGGAGCCCAGACGGCGACGGTCGATCTTCCCCATCGAATTGCGGTCGAAGCCGTCGACGAAGACGATCCGTTCCGGCGTCTTGTACCGGGCCAGGTTCTCCAAGCAGTGCCGGGTGAGGTCGTCGGCCGACAACTGGGCTTCGGGCATCAGCTCGACCGCGGCCGCCACCCGCTCGCCCAGGCGCTCGTCGGGGACGCCCACGACGGCGCAGGCGGCGACACCAGGTGCGGCTTGGATGACCCGCTCGACTTCGGCCGGGTACACGTTGGCCCCGCCCCGGATGATCACCTGGTTCTTGCGGTCGCGGACGAAGAGAAAACCACCCTCGTCCAGAAAACCGACGTCCCCGGTGTGCAGCACCCCGCCCCGGAGGACGGCCTCGGTGGCGTCCGGCCGGCCCCAGTAGCCGAGAACAGTCCGGTAGGCGCCCGCCCAGGGGCCGTCGAGCTTGGGCCCGACACAGATCTCGCCGGTCTGCCCCCGCTCGAGACGCTCCCCGTCCTCGCCGACGATGCTGACCTCGAGATGAGGTAGCGGACGCCCGCTCGCCCCCGGCCGGTGACTTCCGTCGCGGCCGTCGATGGCCACCACCGTGGGCGCCTCGGTCAGCCCGTAGGTCGCCAGCACCGGCTGGCCGAACTTGGCCTGGAAGGACTGGCGCATTGTCTCCGGGCAGTCGGCTCCTCCCGTCCACACCTCGTCCAGTGACGCCAGCTGCTCGGAGCGCACCGAGGCGAGATTGGTGAGGCTGTGGATCAGGGCCGGCGGTCCGTTCCAGGTGGTGACGGCCTCCGAGTCGATCCACTCGGCCACACCTTCGGCGTCGATGCGGTCCATGATCACCGAGCACGCCCCGGCCTGGGACGCCAGCAGGGTGGTCAGCACCAGCATGTTGAGGATCGTCAAGGGCAGGCAGTCGCCCTTGCGGAGGCTCGGGCCGTACCGGCGGCTGGCCACCAGGGCCGCTCCGGGCAGCAGGAGGTTGTGCTGGCTGTGCACCGCGCCCTTGGGGAACCCGGTCGTGCCGCTGGTGTAGGCGATGGCGGCGGGGGCCAACGGGTCCACCGGGGACGGCCGCTCGCCGTCGGGGACCGAGGCCAGCGCCGCGGGCCAGTCGCCGGTCCGGTCGGCCGTCTCCACCACGACGGTCCGGCGCAAGCCCGGAAGCTCTGCCGACGCCGACGCCAGCTGGTCGGCGGTCCCCTGGTCGCACAGCAGGAGGGATGCCCCGCTGTCGGAGAGGATGAAGGACTTCTCCGGGGCGGCCAAGGCCCGGTTGACGCCCACCCAGACTGCCCCGAGGCGCATGGCGCCGTGAAAGGCGACGACGATGTCGACCTCGTTGGGCAGGGCGGCGGCGACCCGGTCACCCGGCGCCACCCCCAGGCGGGCCAGGGCGCCGGCGGCCCGGTCGGCGAGGCGGTCGAGCTCCGCATAGGTCCACCGGCCCGACCTGGTCACCAAGGCCGGCCGTCCAGGATCGTCGGCGAGAACCGGGGCGAAGACTTCGGAGATGGCGCGGGGGGCTGCGGGGCTCATCGGCCGACGACCCTATGATCTGGGCGCCGTCGTCCGCACAGACGACCTCGGGGGAAAGCGACTTGGATTACGACTTCGGCGACCGGGCGGCCGAGCTGCGGGGCCGCTTGCGCCAGCTGATCGCCGACGAGATCCCCCCCGGCTACCTGGGCGCCTTCACCGACGACCCGGCCGACCTCGAGGTCGCCCAGCGGTTCTGCCACCGCCTGGCCGACGAGGGCCTCCTGACGGTGGCGTGGCCGAAGGAGTACGGGGGCGCCGGCGGGTCGGTTTGGGAGCAGACCGTCGTGCGCGAGGAGATGTGGGCCCACCACGAACCCCGCGGCGCCCAGTACATGGGGCTCAACTGGGTCGGTCCCGCCATCATGGCCTTCGGCACCGACGAGCAGAAGCAGCGCTTCCTTCCGCCGATTGCGGCCGGGGACGTGATCTGGTGCCAGGGCTTCAGCGAGCCCGATGCCGGTTCCGACCTGGCCTCCCTCACCACCCGGGCCGAGCCCGACGGCGACGGATGGCGTATAACCGGTCAGAAGATCTGGACCAGCTACGCCGAGATGGCGCAGTGGTGCGTCCTGGCCGCCCGGGTGGGCACGGCCACCGCCAAGAAGCACGAGGGCATCACCATGTTCCTCGTACCCATGGACCGCGAGGGCATCAGCGTGCGACCCATCCGCAGCATGCTGGGCCGCCACCACCTGAACGAGTGCTTCTTCGACGACGTGTGGGCCGGCCCCGACGAGGTCCTCGGAGGTGTCGGGAACGGGTGGTCGGTGATCCGCCGGGCCCTCGCCCACGAACGGGTCGGCATCGTCCGCTACGCCCGCTGCGACCGGCTGCTGTCGGCCTTCGCCGAGGAGGAGGGCGTCCCCGAGCTCCTGCGAGCCCGCTGGGCCCGAGCCCTGGTCGACGTCCGGGTGGCCCGACTGCTCGCCTACCGGGCGGTGCGCGAGCAGGAAGCGGGTGAGCCGCGGGACGCCACCGCCAGCATCGCCCGCCTGGCGGTGACCCAGTGCGACCAGCAGGTCGCCGAGGTGTTGTTCCAGGCCCAGGAGGACCGCAGCCTCGAGGCCGGAGCCGACGCTCCCGTGGCCGGGGCGGTGGAGGACCACTGGCGTTACGCCCAGGCCGCCACCGTGGCGTCGGGGACCATCGAGATCCAGCGGATGATCGTTTCTCGCCATCTGCTGGGCGGCCGGAAATGAACCCGGACCTTCCCTCCGAGGCGGCCGAGTACGGGGCCGGCGCCGCCCGGGCCTTCGCCTCCTTGGGCGGCCTCGACGCCGCCCGCCGGGCGGAGGTAGACCCGGCCGAACGGGGTCGGTCGGTCGCCCGGGCCCTCGAGGCGCTGGGAGCCGACCAGCTCGATCCCCGGGCCGACCCAGACGCGGCCGCCGCCGCCGGCGAGCTGTGCCGGGCCGCGGGCCGGGTCATGCTGCCCTACCCCGTCGTGCCGCTCCTGCTGCGAACCGGCGGCGCCCCCTTGGCGGTCGTCGGCGAGGGGCGGCTGCGCGTGGACCACGGCGACCTCTTCGACGAATGGAGGGTTGCCACCGTCGATGGCCGAGCCCAGGCGGCCAAGCCCGCTTCGAGCCGGCTGGCCACCAAGCTGGGGCCGTTCGTGGTCGACCTGTCGCCCGGAGGACCGCAGGCCGAACCAGCCCACCGCGATGTGGCCTTCCACCTGACCTTGTCCGCCTGGCTGGTCCTCGGTGTGATCGAGCGGGCCGTCGAGCTCGCCGTCGAACACGTGAGCGGCAGGGTCCAGTTCGGTCAGGCCCTGTCGTCCTTCCAGGCGGTCCAGTTCCAGCTGGCCGACGCCGCCGTGGGTGTCGAGGGCCTGCGCGAGCTGTGCCGGTTCACCCTGTGGAGGCTGTTCGCCGACCCTGAGCGTTGCCAGCCCGACGCTCTCGCCGTGCGCCTCCACGCCCTCGAGACGGCCCGGACCGTGCTGCGCACCACCCAGCAGCTTCACGGTGCCGCCGGGCTGTGCGACGAGTACGACATCTCGATCCTGTGCCGGCATGTCCAACCGTGCCTGCGCCTTCCCTTCGGCTCCGAGCGGACCGCCCTCGAGCTCGCCGGCGCGGTGGAGCGGATGGGATTCGATTCGCTGTTTCCGCACGGCGCCCGGTCCGCCGTCGGATGAGCACTCTCCACGGCCCCCCGCTGGAGGAAGCCGAGGGGGTCGGAGCTCTCACCCTGCCCGGCTTCCTGGACGAGGTGAGCCGCCGTCACGCCGGTAACGAGGCGCTGGTGTTCGACGATCCGCTGCTCGACGGGGCGACCGTGCGGTGGACCTATGCCGACCTCGCCGGCCACGCCCGGCAGGTGGCCAAGGCTCTGATCCGGTTTGGGGTGTCCAAAGGAGCTCGGGTCGGCATCCTGATGGGGAGCCGCCCCGAGGCGGTGGCCGCCTTCTTCGGGGCGAGCCTGGCCGGCGGGGTGGCCGTGCCGCTGTCGACCTTCTCCCCCGCGCCGGAGCTCGACTACCTGCTCCGCCACGCGGATATCTCGGTGCTGCTGACCCAGGACCGTCTGCTCCGTCGGCGCTTCGTCGACGACATCGTCGGGTTGTGCCCCGAGGCCGATGTCCCCGGCGACGGGCCCATCCGCTCGTCCCGCTTCCCGTTCCTGACTGCGGTGGCGGCGGTCGGCCTGGAGGCGCGACGGGGGCGGGTGGCGGGGTGGGAGCAGTTCCTCCGCGCCGGGGGGGATGTGGCGGACGAGCTGCTGGACGCCCGGGCCTCTGAGGTCTCTCCGGCGGACGAAGGGGTGATCAGCTACAGCTCGGGCACCACCGACCGTCCGAAGGGGATGCTGCACTCCCAGCGCGCTCCCAGCGTGCAGTTCTGGATCCAGGCCCGGGTCTTCGCCCGCCATGACCGCACCCGTCTGTGGACCGCCCTGCCGCTGTTCTGGACGGCCGGCATGAACACGGCGATGGGGGCGACCCTGGCCGCCGGCGGCTGCTGGGTGATGCAGGAGACGTTCGAGCCGGGCGAGGCCCTGCGGCTGATGGCCCGCGAGAAGGTCACCGAGCCCTACACCCTGCCCCACCAGACCGCCGCCCTCGAGGAGCACCCCGACTGGCCCGCCGCCGACCTGTCATCACTGCGCAGCGTGTTCGGCAAGTCCGCCTTCGCCCGGCATCCGAGCGTCACGGGGGACACCGGCTGGAACATGCCGGTCGCCTACGGCCTGTCCGAGACCTGCGCCAGCTTCATCAGCCACTACTCGGACACCCCCCGCGAGCTCCTCGGCCGCAGCATGGGGCGGCTCCTGCCCGGCAACCGCCTGCGGGTCGTCGACCCTGACACCGGCCGAGTGCTGGGCCCCGGCGAGGACGGGGAGCTCGCCGTCGCCGGACCCACGCTCATGGAGCACTACGTCAAGCGGACCCGCGAGGAGTGCTTCGACGAGGACGGGTTCTTCCACACCGGCGACGTCGGCTTCTACGACGAGGACGACTACGTCCACTGGACCGGGCGGCGGACCGAGATGATCAAGACGGTCGGGGCCAACGTGTCCCCCGCCGAGCTGGAGGTGCAGCTGCGGGCCTGTCAGCCGGTGAAGCTGAGCCGGGTCGTCGGCGTGCCCGACGCCCGGTTGGGCCAGGTGGTGGTGCTGTGCGTCGTGCTCAAGGAAGGGGCGGCGGCCACCCCCGAGGAGATCCAGGATTTCCTCCGCCAGCGGGTGGCCGGCTACAAGGTGCCCCGACACGTCCTTTTCTTCGATGATGGTGAGATACCGATGACCAGGAGCGAGACCAAGGTGCGCGACGCCGAGCTGGTGAGGCTGGTGGAAGCCAGGCTGGCCGGCGCCGACGCGTGAGAGAGCGGGAGACACCGTGACCACGACCCCCGACCAGCACGACCTCGAGGCGCCCGAGGAGGCGTTCGACACGTCGGACCTCGACCGGTACATGGGCGTGCCCATGGAGCCCGGCGAGCTCAAGGAGCCGGTCGCCATCAACGACATCCGCCGGTGGGTCCAGGCCATGCACTACCCCAACCCCCTCCACTACGACGAGGACTGGGCGGCCGAGAGCCGCTTCGGCCGGATCGTCGCACCGCAGTCCTTCACCGTCACCTGCGACACGAGCCACGGGGCCTCCCCGGCCCAGGTGGGGCGGATCCCCAACTCGCACCTGATCTTCGGCGGCGACGAGTGGTGGTTCTTCGGACCCCGGATCGAGCCGGGCGACAAGCTCATCTGCCACCGCATGCCGTTCGACTACAAGGTGACCGACACCAAGTTCGCCGGCCCCACCTGCTTCCAGCGGGGCGACACCCTCTACATCAACCAGCGGGGCGAGCGGGTGGCCCAGCAGCGATCCACTTCGATCCGCTACCAGGTCCGCCAGGCCCGCGAGAAGGGCATGTTCGAGGAGCCGGCCGAGCCGGAGTGGAGCGACGAGCAGCTGCTCGAGCTGGAGGAGATCAAGGCCGGCTTCATCGCCCAGATCCAGGACCTGCGCCACGACAAGCGCCTTTTCGACTCGGTGAAGGTGGGAGACGAGTTGGCGACCAACGTCCTAGGGCCCCACAGCCTGGCCAGCTTCACCACCGAATGGCGGGCCTATCCCATGACGATCTGGGGCGCCACGGCCAAGGGACCCACGACCGTGCGGGCCGAGGCGCTGGGCTACACCAAGGAGATGGCCGGCTTCGAGGGTGACCGGCGGATGGAACGGGTGAACCCGGAACTCACCGACGGCGCCTACTACGGGCCGTCGCGGGGCCACCTGCAGCCCCGCTGGGCCCGCCACGTCGGTATGGCCCGCGGCTACGGGTACGGGGCGTCGATGGGAGCGTGGATCCTCGACTACGTGGCGGCCTGGGCCGGTGAGTGGGGTTTCATCACCCACGCCGATGCCCAGTACCGCAACCCCGCCTTCACCGGCGACGCCACCTACATCCGGGGCCGGGTCACTGACACCCGGGTGGAGCGCAAACGCCGCCACATCGCCACCGTGGCGGTGGAGCTGACCAACCAGCACGACGCCGTCATGGCCAAGGGCCAGGTCGACGTGGCCCTGCCCGCCGACTGACGCCGGCGCCGAAGGTCAGCGGGCCCGGGCCCCCAGCTGGCTGGCCAGGGTCTTGTGGCCCCCGCCCCGGACTCCCCTGGCCCGGATGGAGATGTCGTGGCCGGCGGCCCGGCGGCGCAGGGCCCCGACCGTGCACTCCTCGCGCGCCGCGGCGCTGAAGGGGTCGAAGCTGAAGTGACGCATGGCGTTGAGATGGGTCATCCGGTTGATGTCCTCGTCCGAAACGCCGTCCATCTGCTTCATGAACGTCTCCGGCGACGTCGGCCAGGTGGAGTCCGAATGGGGGTAGTCGCACTCCCAGCACACGTTGTCCATGTCGAGGAACTGGCGGCTGGCCACCCCGAAGTGGTCGTCGATGAAGCAGGTGATGACGTGCTCGTTGAACACCTGGCTGGGCAGCTTGTCGCCGAAGTCCTGCCCGGTCCACAGGTGATGGCGCTGGTAGTTGTAGTCAATGCGCTCGAGGAAGTAGGGGATCCAGCCGATTCCGCCCTCCGACAGGGCGATCTTCAGCTGCGGGAACTTGCGGAGCACGGGTGACCACACCAGGTCGGCGGCGGCCTGGACGATGTTCATCGGGGTCAGGGTGATGAGCACGTCCATCGGGGCGTCGGGGGCGGTGATCACCAGCTGGGAGGACGAGCCGATGTGCATGCAGACGACCACGTTCTCGTCGCTGCAGGCCGTCCAGAACGGGTCCCAGTGGTCGGAGTGCAGGCTGGGCCACCCCAGCTTGGCCGGATTCTCCGAGAAGGTGACGGCGTGGGCGCCCTTGGCCGCCGTGCGGCGGACCTCGGCGGCCAACACCTCGGCGTCCCAGATGGCCGGCAGGGAGCAGGGGATGAAGCGGCCCGGGTAGGTGCCGCACCACTCGTCGATGTGCCAGTCGTTGTAGGCCCGGACCATGGCCAGGGCCACGTCCTTGTCCTCGGTGCGGGCGAAGAGCTGCCCGCAAAACTGGGGGAACGAGGGGAAGCACAACGAGCCCAGGATCCCGTTGGCGTCCATGTCCTTGACCCGCTGGTGGATGTCGTAGGTGCCGGGCCGGAGCTCGTCGAAGCTGGTCGGCTCGATGCCGTACTCCTCCGGCGGCCGGCCGGCCACGGCGTTGAGGGCGACGTTGCTGATCTCCTGGCCCTCGTAGGACCAGGCGTTGGTGCCGTCCTCGCGGGTGATGAAGCGCGGGGCGAGATCGCGGTACTTGGCCGGCAGGCGACCCTCGAACAGGTGGGGCGGCTCGACCACGTGGTCGTCCACGCTCACCATGATGAGATCGTCTAGCTGCATGGCAGGACCCCCTCAGCGGCTCGGCCGTCACCGGCCCACCTGAGCGGTCCAGAGTAGTACCCGCTAGGAGGCGGGCTCCTTGGCGGGGGCGCCGTCGGACTTCTTGATCTGCTGCTTCATGTCGTCGAGCAGCATCAGGACCGGGAACCCCGACTCGCTGATGGCGTGGCCGTGGCCGGTCTGGTGGATGTCGAACACGGACTGGATGGCGGCGTAGAAGCCCTGCACGTCGAGGGTCTGGTTGACGGCCCGCTTGGCCTGGCGCAGGGCGAAGGGATGCTTGCTGGCGATGAGGGTCGCCAGCTCCATCGTCTCCTCCTGGAGGCGGTCCAGGGGCACGACCTTGTTCACCATCCCGACCCGCTCGGCCTCCTCGGCGGTCATCGACCGGCCGGTGAAGAGCAGCTCCTTGGCCTTGCGGGCGCCCCATTCCCACGTGTGGCCGTGGTACTCGACCCCGCCGATGCCCATGTTCACCACCGGATCGGAGAACTTGGCGTTGTCGGCGGCGACGATGAGGTCGCAGGGCCAGCACAAGAGGAGCCCGCCGGCGATGCAGACCCCCTGGACAGCGGCGATCGACGGCTTGGGGACGTTGCGCCACCGCAGGGAGTACTCGAGGAAGCGGCGGGCCTCGTTCTTGTAGATGCCCTCTAGCGTCCACTTGGTGGGCCCCGCGCCCGGCTCCGCCCCCCGCAGGTCGTGGCCGGACGAGAAGTGCTTGCCGTTGGCCCGCAGGACGATGACCCGGACGTCGTCGTCGTCGGCGGCCATCCCCCACGCCTCGTCCAGGTCGTCCAACAGCGGCATGTTCTGGGCGTTGGCTGCCTCGGGACGGTTCAGGGTGATGGTGGCGATGCGATCCTTCGCCTCGTACAGGATGAACTCCGTCTGCATGCTGGCCCTCCGTGGCTCGGACAACCCCCGGGCGTCCGCCGGAGGAACCCTACGTGGGCCGGCCGGCCACCGCCCAGCTGGGCGGAGCTTTTGCCCGGCCCCCGCCGGGTGACAAGCTGACCCGCCAGCGCAGGGGGTCATCCGATGAGACTTAGCTACGACGAGGCGACCGAGGCCTTCCGGGCCGAGTTCGTCGACTGGGTGGAGCACAACCTGCCCCCGGCGGAGGAGCGCACCGAGCCGGTGCTGTCCAGCGCCCACCTGCCGGACTGGGCCCGGGCCTGGCAGCGGCGGATGTTCGACGCCGGGTGGCTGGTGCCGGGTTGGCCGCCGGAGTACGGGGGCCGCAACGCCACCCCGGTGCAGCAGCTCGTCTACTTCGAGGAGATCGCCCGCCGCCAGATTCCGAGGGGCTTCAACCCCCAGGGCCTTTCGATCATCACCCCGTCGATTCTCGATTTTGGCACGGACGAGCAGAAGCAGCGCTACGCCCTGCCCACCCTGCGGGGGGAGATCTCCTTCTGCCTCGGCATGAGCGAGCCCGACGCCGGCAGCGACCTGGCCGGTCTGCGGACCAGGGCCGAGCTCCAGGGCGACCAGTTCGTCGTCAACGGCCAGAAGGTCTGGACGTCGGGTGCCCACCACGCCGACTACTGCTTCTGCTTCGTGCGCACCAACCCCGATGTGCCCAAGCACCAGGGCATCAGCGTGCTCATCATCGACATGTCGACCCCGGGGATCTCGGTCCGGCCCCTCGCCATGCTCACCGACCCGAACGAGGCCGACTTCAACGAGGTCTTCTTCACCGACGTCGTGGTGCCGGCCGAGAACCTGGTGGGTGAGCTGAACCACGGATGGAGCATCGCCGGGGGCTCTCTGGCCCACGAACGGGGGATGCTGTGGATCTCCTCGGCGACGGCGCTCGAGCGCGACATCGACCAGCTCATCCAGACGGCCATCCGGCCGGGCGCCGACGGGCGCCGCCTGGCCGACGACCCCGTGTTCAGCTCGGGCCTGGCCCGGGCCTACATGGAGGCCCAGGCCATGAAGTTCATGGGCTACCGGGGCTTCGCCAAGTTCGCCAGGGGGATGGAGTCCCCCGAGCACTCGATCCTGAAGCTCTACGGCAGCGAGCTGGGCCGCCGGCTGGCCCTCGAGACAACCGAGGCCCTGTGGCCCCTGTCGCTCGACCTCGACGCCGCCCCCCTGACCGTGCACGGGGACGACCCCACGCCCTGGCCGACCAAGTACCTGATCAGCTTCGCCAACACCATCGCCGGCGGCACCTCGGAGATCCAGCACAACATCATCGCCGAGCGGATCCTCGGCCTGCCCCGACGGTGACCGCCGCCGCCCTCAGCGGCCGGCGGGTACTCGTGGTCGGGGCGTCGTCGGGCATCGGCCGGGCCGTGGGGGTGGCCGCCGCCTCGGCGGGGGCCCGGGTGGTCATGGCGGCGCGCCGGGTGGACCGTCTGGAGGACGCCGTGGCCGAGACAGGTGGCGCCGCCTTCGCCCTCCCCTGTGACGTGCTGGAACCCACCGACTGCGCCCTGGTCGTCGAGCGGGCGGCCGACCAGCTCGGGGGCCTGGATGCCGTGGTCTACAGCGCGGGCGTCTCGCCGTTGCGCCGCGTGGCCGAGTCCGACAGCGAGCTCTGGCGCCGGGTGGTGGGCACCAACCTGATCGGCGCCGCCCTCGTCGCCGCCGCCGCCCTCCCCCACCTGCTCGCCGGGCGGGGCCGGCTGGTCCTGCTCGGGTCGTCGTCGGAAGGGCGGCCGTTTCCGGGGCTGGTGGCCTACGGGGCGAGCAAGGCCGGGCTGCGCGAGCTGGCCCGCGGCCTGCGCAACGAGCATCCCGGGCTGTGGGTGACCACCGTCGTCGTCGGCCCCACCCTCTCGGAGCTGGCGTCGGGCTGGGACGAGGGTCTGGCCGCCGAGATGTTCGCCCGCTGGGAGAAGGAGGGATACCTCCCCACCTTGTCGGTCCTTCCGGTCGAGGAGACCGCCGCCCAGGTCATCCACGTCCTGGCCACCGCGGCCCGCGTAGACGAGGTCCATGTCATGCCCCCGGAGCACCGCCCCTGACCTGGGCCGATGGGCGTCCGAAGCCCTGCCGGTGCTACTTTTTCGGCCCCGGGAGGTGACCGTTCGCCCCCCGCAGACGCCAACTGCAGTTGCAGGAGGGGGATCCTGTGTCGCCACGCTCGCTCGGTTCGCTCGGCTTTCCGATCTTCGATGCCGACAACCACATGTACGAGACCCAGGAGGCGCTGACCAAGCATCTCCCCGACAAGTACAAGGGGGCCATCGACTACGTCGACGTCCGGGGCCGGACCAAGATCGTGGTAAGGGGCCAGATCAGCGACTACATCCCCAACCCCACCTTCGACGTGGTGGCCGCCCCCGGCGCCCAGGAGGAGTACTTCCGCCACGGGAACCCCGACAACAAGTCGTACCGCGAGATCATGGGCGAGCCCATGCGCTGCATCCCGGCCTTCCGCGAGCCGGCCCCCCGCCTCGAGCTGATGAACGAGCT
>JAJPHE010000038.1 GCA_021325435.1 Actinomycetota bacterium
CGCCGCGGCCACCCGACCGCTGCCGTTCAGGGCCCGCGAGACGGTGGCCGGTGAGACACCGGCCAGCCGGGCCACGTCGTAGATCGTGACGTCCATGCCTCCTTCCTGAGCAGCGACCAGCCCCCTTTATGAAAGCGCTTTCGCAGCCAATGATCAAGGCGAGATAGGGATGTAAGCAAGGCTGCTGTAGAGCAAGGCCAGATACGATGACGGTCCGATGGACGCCCTCCCGGTCAACCAGGTAGAGCCACCCACTCCTGGTCTGGAATTCCTCGCCCGGTTCGAGGTAGAGCTGGGACCGCCGCTGGAGGTGGGGAAGATCGGCGGCGGCTGGCGCCGGATCATCCCCATCGCCAACGGCCGCTTCCGTGGCCCTCGGTTCACAGGGCAGGTGCTGCCAGGTGGGGCTGACTGGCAGTTGGTGCAAGCCGATGGCCTGGCCCGCATCGACACCCGCTACACCCTCCAGACCGACGACGGAGCGTTGGTCTTCATCGCCACGCAAGGGGTGCGCCACGGGCCGCCAGAGGTGATCGAGGCCCTGGCCCGAGGCGAATGGGTGGACCCGCGTCGCTACTACTTCCGCGTCACCCTCCGCTTCGAGACCGGCGCTCCGGCCTACGACTGGCTCAACCGGGTGGTGGCAGTCGGCGCCGCCGTGCGCCTCCCCGCTGTCGTGGTCTACAACGCCTTCATCGTCACCTGAGACGAACCACGATCAAGGTCCCGGCCCGAGAGACCGCGATCCGACACGGTGTTCCTCGGCACGGGACTGCAACCGAGCTTGGGAGCAAGAGGCAAGGGCTGGGCCAGCCAACCTGGCCAGGGACGTCCGGGTTAGCGTCCGCTCGCTCCGATGTCAAGCGGGCGGTGCGGACAACGTGGTCGGATGCGGCGCGGCAGGTCTCAGCTGGCAGAGCGCAGGAGGCGGCATCGGAGCGGCCTCGGCGCGGACTCGAAGAGGGCTCGGCCCTGGGGTCGCCGGCCGCGTGGCGCCGTTCCACGAGCGGACCGGCCGATGAGGGCGCTCCGGGGTGATCGCGGTCCAGTTGGATGGCAGCATTGCGCTGCTGGCTCCAGACCCGGCCGGGACGGTGGCCCGACCCTGCCGGCGGCGGCGCCGTGCCGTGACCCCTGCCCTCGGCGTGCTGTGAGCGGGAGCGGCGCCCGTCGGCGGTCTTCCCTACGATCGTGGCCGCGGTCAAGATCGCGCCGCTGCCCTGGAGTCACTTCGGCGCGATCGTGGTGACCCGCTCAGCCATCGCCTGGTCGAGCGGCGGGACCTTGGCCCCGGGCTCTCGGCCGCGGCAGGCGAGCCGGACCACCAGGTCATCGCGCTGAGCACGGCTCGGCACGGCCGCGCCGAGCCGATCGGGCCCCCGCCCACGCGACCGGCAGCCACCTTCAACCGCTCACCGCCGCCCCGCGCTACACCGACCTACCCAGACAAGCTGAGCGCATGGCCCTCGTCGGTCGTCCCGACGGGACGCTCACCACGCTTGCAACCAAGCCCAGCAACAGCACCACGGGGTGGGGGCGCCGGTGGGCATCCACCTCCAGCGCCACCACGGATGCGGTCTCCGTTCGGCATCGTGGGCAAAGACCGGCGGGAGGGCCTACGTCGGCGGCAGCGTACTACGCCCCAACCTGGCCACGTCGGCCGATCCGTACCTCCCGGCGGGCGCACGAGTGGATCCGGCCACGAACAGCAGGGGGGAGGCGACCTGCTGGGAACGCCTCCGATGCTGGCGCTGACGGGCGTGGTGGACGAGGTGCCCATGGCGAGGATGGGGCCAGCTGGACCGGTCTCAGGCGTGGGCCGGTGGCGCTCCATAGAGTGGGATCGCCCCGGCGCGCCCAGATCGTGGCCGCCGACCAGGAGGCGGTGCTGGGGCTCCCCCACGCCAGTCAGTGGTCACCGGGTGACACGGTGGTCATCCTCCATGGTGACGATCACCTCGGTGGTCGCGACACTGGGGTTGACCCTCTCCCGCCGACCTCATGCCCTCGAGCGGATCGGCCACCCTGGGGCCTGCCACCACCTAGCGGCAACGGCGCCAAGCCCATGGCGAGCGGAGGCGGGGGCGAGCCAGAGTCCTATCACCGTGCCCTCCCTCGCGCTCGGCCACCGATCTCGGCTGGGTTGAGCCTCCATATCACGGAAAGTGCAGACGGGGCTGAGGGCCTACGCTAGGCTTACTGACGAGGGGGATGTTCGGGGGCTGGTGCCCTCCGCGGTCTTCAAAACCGTCTGCGGGGCGCTGCCGAGGCGTCCCGGGTGGGTTCGATTCCCATCCATCCCCGCCAAAACCGAATTCAGAACCCAGCTCCGGCAGGAGCTGCCCGAGTCCCGGCTCCTAGGGCTGACGCCATTTTTGACGCCAACCGGCCCCACCTGGCCCACCCGTCGACAAGCTCCGGGAGGCAATGATCGCCGTGGGCGTCGGCCGCGCCCCGCTCGCCGAAACGGTCCTTCGCTTCCCACGGGCAAGGGCAGCGGGCCGTCGGCGACCACCACTGGCTCACGGGCTCACGCCCCGGCAGCCAGTGGCCCATCGCCCGTGGTGGCCGCCAGTGCAGGGCCGGGACCATGATGTTGAGGTTCAGGGCGAAGGCCATCCGCCGGGCAAAAGCCTAGAAGGCCCGGTGGCCTCTGCTCGTGCGCAGGCGCGAGCTGCTATGGTGCCTGCGGGCGGAGAGTCGGCTCGATCGATGTGCGCACTGACAGACGGCCTGATCCGACTGCTTCAAGCCGGGGTTCCTGGCCGGGCCTCCCGGGAGGCCCGATACCGGCCCGGGTCGCGGATCCCGATCCGGGTGACAGAAGGTGCGTCCCCCAGCAGCGGATCCTCCGCCCACTCCTCCCTGCTGGTCGCCCGAATCGCCCGCCGCGACCGCGAGCCCAGCGGGGGCATCGGTCAGCTTGACCGAGCGCTAATACTGCTACCGTACTCCCCAAGGGCCTACCATTCCGGCAGAATGGGCGCCCTCTCGACGGGACGTGGTGAGCACGCTCGACGACCTGGAGCGCCGGGGCGGGGCGTTCGTTCCCCTCCTGGCGTGCCTCGTCGACCGGCTCGCTCGGCGGGGATCCCGCGAGCTGGCAGCCAAGCACCTGCGGGGCCTGCCCGCCCCGGTTGAGTGCGAGAACCGCTGGCAGGTGGCCTCGGTGGGGGTGCCGCGGCAGGACCGAGGCACGGCCGGCGAGGTCGAGCGCTGCCGGATCGGGGTCCCCCTGAGCGATGCCACCTCGCCTCGTGCAGGCAGGGTTCCTGGGCCGGCGCCGGGAGCTGCCCCAGGCCTGGTGACCCAGCGCGCCGGCGTCCCGGAGGGGGGTGAGCTTTCGGACCAAGCCGGGGCACGCGATCGCCGGGCTGGATCCCGCCCGGGCGCAGGAGGTGCCGAGGTGCTGGAGGAGCGGGAACGTCTTGGCGCTCTCATCGACCACGCCGGTCGGGACCGAGCACCCGTGGTGGTGGTGCCGTCCCATGGCGCCGGGGGCTGGCCCCGGACCAAGGCGCGAGTGGCCGGACGAGTCCTGGCAGCGGCTCGCTGTCGCCGAAGGAGAGAAGGGGCGGTCCCCCCGGCCTGACCAGGAGTGCCCTGAGGTGCGCCAGCTGCTGGCGGTGGCGCTGCTGCTGCCCGTGCGCTTGCCGGAGCTTCGCTTGGTATGGCCATGGTGGAGACGAGCCAAGCGCTGGCAAGCCCGGTGTAGCCACGACCGTCGTCGCACGCTCCAACGCGGGCACGATCGCTCATGAGTCACAACGACGGTGTAGTATTAGCCATCTTCAGGTATGCCGATATGCGTCTTCAGGTATGCCGATATGCGTGACGATGTAGCCGCGCCAGTATCCCCAACCGGGCCTGTCCGGTCTGTGGGACCGCCTTTCACACTGCCAGCCGCGGCGTCTACGGCTCGCGGGCCTGCCAGCAGCAGGCCTACTGTGCTCCAAACCGGCCACCATCGACCAGCTGCTCTCCTTTCCCCGGCATCCGAGGAACCATCTACGGGTGCCCGAGGCGAGGACCGTTCCCTGGACACCCGATGCTGCCCTGACTGTAACCTGATGTGCTGCAAGCTCAGTCTGGGTGGCCTATGCCCGCGTTGCGACGAGCCCGTGCTCCTGATCGAGCTTTCCGACTAACATGTCATCCGCTACGAGGCTATGCTGCTCGCTTTTTCAGCAGCGCTGGACGCCGCCCCGAAAGATGGCACAGCGGTGCCTGGCCATTGATGCCCTCCTCGGTGACATGAAGGCGAAGCGGATGAACATCGAACCGGAGCAAGTCGAGGACCTGGGCGGCCAGCTGACCGCCGCGGCGTCTGACTTGATGTGAGCGCTTGAACGACTCTGTGAATTGGTGATGGTGCCCCTTGAGGCCGCCTACAGGAGCGCGGCAAGTCATTTCGCCTTGAGGCTGTCGATCTCTGCGTGCAGCTGGCGACCGGGCGTCGTTCCGTGCCTCGGGGTCAGCTCTTCCGGGTATTGCCGGCTGTCCACAACCTGGCCGACAAGTCCTCCGAGTTTTGCAGCTGCCGTAACTCTCGAAGCACGCGCCCGAAGGAGTTCGACAAGTCGTGGTTGAAGAACGCGATCGCAGAGAATGTCGACGAGGCGGGCATCGATGTCGAGATGACCCCTGAATAGCAGGTACCGACCCATGTTTGATAAAACTCTTAACGACTGGCTGCTCAAACGAAACGGGGATGAGGTCGTGCAGATAGTACGCGCGCTCCTCATCGCTGAGGCCAACAGGCTGCATCTACCTGGCGGAGCTGTCGACAGCCCGGCCAACTCGAATATGCCGGATGGCGGAGTCGATGCGCGGACCGATGTACCGAAGGGCGCGGACACCCTGTTGCCGATCGGCCGGTGGTCGTGGCAGATCAAGAGTGGCAAGCAAAGGCCGAAGCTTGACCTAGAGCTTGAGAAGCCTCAGGTCAAGGCCGATTTGGCGGATGGACGAGGCTACGTCTTGGCATGGATTCACGAGCCATCCAAATCTCGGGCCGAGCTCGATGCCTGGTTAAGGACGACTGTGGATGCCCACCATGGCGCGAAGACGCCGGCGAGGCTCCTTCTGTGTATAGACGTCGAGCGTCTCCTCCAGAAACACCCAACAGTGGCGCAGGTCCACGGTGGGCCTCCGATCCTCGCTCTGACGCTGAACGATTGGGCCAGGAGCCTCCGACTCCTAGATTTTCCCCTGCAAAATGACGAGGCACGCTCGCCACTGATGGAGCGGATCGCCGCATTCTGTGTGAGCACGGATGGACGTCACACGCATCTCAGGGTCTTCGGCGATTCCGGTGTTGGTAAGTCGCGACTGGTCTACGAAGCTCTAAGCCGCGCAGGGCTGGCGGCCCAAGCGGCAGTGGCTCTTTCTCCGCCTGACCTGAATCTGGATAGCCTGCGGGCCCTCGTGAAGTCTCAAACGAGTCGTGCGATCGTGGTTTGTGACGACTGCGACGATGCATCCGCCGTGACCCTGGAGCAAACGATCTCTGCTGCTGGAGGCCGGCTTCGGCTCATCACGATCGGTGACCGCCCTAGGAGATCCAGCTTGCCGGGCCCTACCGAGATCGAGGTCATGCCCCTTGCCTCGACGGCTGTGGCGAACCTTGTGCAGCAGGTTGTCGGACTCCAACAAGAGGATGCGGAGCTTGTCGCTAGAATGTCCGAGGGATATCCGAAGCTCGCCGTGGAGTTGGCGCACGCCATTCCCGACGGCGGTGAAAGGTCCACAGTAATCACCCTCCTCCGAAGTCGACGAGTCGAGCGACTACTCGACAAGATGCTGCCCGATGAAGAAACGAGGCGGATGCTCGGCCACCTTGCAATCGTCGAGCGAATCGGCTTCACGGAAGCGTTCGCTGGCGACACGGACGAACTCTGCAAGACCTTCCACCTCGATCCGTATGCCTTCAGGCGTGTTGTCGAGATCGAGACGGGGCGATTCGTCGCCGAGGTCGGACGGGTTCGGCGGATAACCCCTCGCGCGTTGGCCGCAAGCTTGCTGATCAATTTGATCAACCAAGATGTAGCGGGATACGCTGCCAACATCGTCGCGCTACCTGACCGGCTCTTCGATGCGTTCCGCGAGCAGGTCCAGCTGCTCGGCGGTGACCCAGGAGTCGATGCGCTGATCAGAGAGATAGCGACCCGCCGGGCCGATTCCTTTCGCAGCCCCGAGCAGCTGACCGTCGACGGCGCACGACTCTTGAATGCCGTCGCCTTCGCGCTACCTGAAGTCGGCGCAGACCTGCTGCAGGCTCTGCTCGCTGGCCGCAGCCGAGATGAACTCTTGTCGATCGATGGCGCGAGGCGCCGGGACATCGTTTTGGCGCTCGAGCACCTTCTATGGTTTCGCTCAACCTTCGAGGTGGCGGCGGATTGCCTCTTGTCGCTCGCGGTGGCCGAGACAGAACCGTACTACGCCAACAACGCTACAGGCGTGCTCGTCGGGGCGTTCCAGTTGATGTTGGGCGGAACGGAAGTCCCGATTCATGAGCGATTGGGCTGGCTAGAGACTGCGGCTATGCGCTACGGAGAAGCGAGCGCGTTGATAGCAGCGAAGGCCATGGCGGCGACCTTGGCGCCATTTCAAATTCGGACGAGGGGGTGGCGGGGCGCCCGGCTCCAGCCCATCGAGTGGCGCCCAAGTACCCAGTCTGACATCGTCGATGCGTACCTGCGAGCGTGGCGCGTGCTGCGTGAGCTAGCGTCGGCTAACCATGAGATTGAGAAAATTGCACGCGAAGTCGCTGGTTCAGTGTTCGTGGTTGCGCGGAGCGCGGAGCTGTTTGACCAGGTCATGACCGATCTCCCCACGATGAGCTGGTCGTTTGAATCTCGCGGCGAACTGGTTTCTGCAGCACGCTTGGCTGTTACACGCGGAGATGTACAACCGGGACAGCGTGCGGCACTGGAGACACTTGCGCGTGATCTCAGTGGTGACTCGGATGAAACAAAGTTGGATGTTCTGGTCAGAACACCTTTTGGGAAGCTGGCCGACGCCACGGACCGTTCGATGATTCCCAAGGCATTGACCGAGGCTGCCTCTTCTGTACTCGCGCAAACTGAAATTGCAAATCGTCTAAGGAAGGCTCAAGACGGTGACTGGCTGACGCAATTTCACCTCTTTCGAAAGGTCGGACTGGAGGACGAAGATCTGGTCCTGGCTAGTGCAGTGCTGTCCGCTGATTCTAGAGATGCCGCGAGGATTGGCTACGTCAGCGGGCGTGGAGCCCGCAACCCCGAATGGGCCGACCAGTTGCTGAAGGAGTGGCTGGAGGAACCCGGACGAGGCGCCGAGATCCCAGCAGCGGTGGGCAGGCTGGAGCCTTCCAATTCAAGAGCCGAACTTGCGGTGGCTAGCGTCGCAAAGAGGCTGGCTCCCCCCTCTGCACTAAGTGAGTTGTCCATGGGGAGCTGGACTCGTGACCTCGGTTTGGCCGCTATCGATGCGTTACTGCGTACCATCTCAGCTGATAATTCGGAACTCGCGGTCCGCTCTGCTCTGCGGATGATCGACGCGTGGTTAGACGGACATCCTGGTTCAGGGGCATCACTGATGAGTGTCGCGAGCATGATGCCGATACTTCGAGAAGCTGTGACATCTCACGATGCCAGTTTGACGTACAGCTGCTGGCATACGATCGATCGTCTTGGCATTGCCTTTGACGAACGGCTGTCGCTAGCGCTCCTTTCCCTTACGAAGAAGGAGCCCCTTTGGAAGTCGGAACTTGAGGCGTGGAAGCGCTTGGCTCGCGAAGATGGTCCACGGACGGCCCGGCGCTTAGTGAACGCGATCGTGGAGGACCGGGAAGGATGGTCGATCGTGATCCAGGGCAGCCGCTTGCTCAGCCTCGTGCGGGCCGAGGCCGGGACCGAAACTGTGTGGTCGGCGATTCTTGAAACCGACCCCGGACCGCAGATTCGGCTTCTCAGCCACATCGACTTCACTCAGGATGAACTCGACCCGATCGTGGTGCGTTGGTTTGAACAGGCACCCTCCCCAGCCCTTAATCGGGAGGTGAGCAATCGTTTCGCATATCCGCACGAGGTAGTTACTGGGTCATACGCGGCGTATCTGCAGCGGCGCCTTGAGGTGTTGGCGCGATGGCGCGACGAACATCCAAGTGCGGCTGTGCGTCTTTGGGCGACTCGTGTGGTTCCTGACTTTGAGCGCTGGGTGAGTCGTGTTGCGCGCGACGAGGCCGAGGAGCGATGATGAAAGAACACATTGGACCTGTTTAACATCAGCGGCAGCTCCGTTGAACCTCCATCAACGCGGACGGCCAGCGAGGGCAGTGCGCCATCGCTCTCTCGCGCTTCCATCTGCGCTTCTCTCGGATCCCCAGCGGTTTCTGAGCTGACACAGGCTACCTCTGAGTTGGCATCGGCCCAGTGAACAAGATCCGCGAAGTTGACCAGACCTGATCGCCGAAGTTGACCACCCCGGCGGGGGCAGGTCGGCCGGTGTGAGCGAGACGTCGGAAGAGGCTGGGACTCCCCGATGCTGACGGTGTTGAAGAAGCCGTCGCAACAAGGAGTCCCGGCACATGCTCATACAGGAGGAAGACGTGGAGATCCACGCCCTGCGGAAGAGGGGCTGGTCGTACTCGGCGATCGCCCGGCACACCGGGCTGAGCCGGAACACGGTCAAGGCGTACGTGCGCGATGGGCGCCGGCCGGGAGAGCGCCGGCGGGCGGTGGAGGACCGCTTCCAGCCATACCAGGCGTACGTGGCCGAGCGGCTGCGCGAGGACCCGCACGTGTGGGCCAGCGCGCTGTACGACGAGGTGAAGGCGCTGGGGTACGAGCAGAGCTACGTCACGTTCACCCGGGAGGTGCGGAGGCTGCGGCCGCGCTGCGAGGCGTGCGCGGGCCGGCGCGGGCACGGCCCGACGATCGAGATCGCGCACGAGCCGGGCGAGGAGATCCAGTGGGACTGGGTGGAGCTAGCGGGAGCGCCCTGGGGCGACGAGGTGCACCTGCTCAACGGGACCTTGTCGCACTCGGGGAAGACGCGCGGGGTGATCGCGGAGTGCGAGGACCAGGCGCACCTGGTCGAGGCCATCGACGGCGTGCTGCGGCGGCTGGGCGGGACGCCCAAGCGGTGGCGGTTCGACCGGATGGCGACGGTGGTGGACCGCCAGGGCAAGCTGCTGCCCAACTTCGCGGCGGTGGCCAAGCACTACGGCGTGGCGGTGGACATCTGCCCCAGCCGGCGGGCGAAGCGGAAGGGGGCGGTCGAGAAGCAGCAGGACTACAGCGCCCAGCGCTGGTGGCGGACGGCCGAGGTGGCGATGCCGCACGACGCGCAGGCCTCCAATGACCGCTTCTGCGAGCGGACCGGCGACCTGCGGCCGCGAGGAGAGGGGACGGTGGCCGATCTGGCCGAGAGCGAGCCGCTGCTCCCGCTGCCGGACACGGCGTACCCGGCCATGATCGAGCTGGAGCGCACGGTCGGCCCCTCCAGCCTGGTCTCGGTGCGCGGAAACCGGTACTCGGTGGTGCCCGGTCTGGAGGGCGCCAAGGTGTGGGCGCGCTGGGCGCTCGGCGAGCCCGACGTGCGCCGGTACACGGCGGCCGGCCTGCTCCTGGCCCAGCACCGGCGGGTACCCGACGGCGCCGGCCAGGTCGTCCGGCTGCCGGAGCACCGGCAGGCGCTGGAGAAGGCGGTGCTGACCGCGTTCACGACCCGCCAGCCGTGCCGGCGCAAGGAGAATCGGCCGCCCGGCCCGGTCGCCAAGGCCATCGCCGCTCAGATCCGCAGCATCCGCGGGACCGGCCTGGTCGAGGTCGCCGACGTGGTCGTCGACCTCGAGCGCTACCCGGCGCTGGCGAGGGCGGCGGGATGAACCAGCACGCCGTCTACCAGCAACTCCGCTCCCACCTCGCCCACCTCCAGCTGCGCGCCGCCGCCGAGGCCCTGCCCGCCGAGTTGGAGCGCGCCAGCAGCGACAAGCTCAGCCCCACCGCCTTCTTGGAGCATCTGCTCGGGATGGAGGTCCAGGCCGCTCAGGAGCGGCGGCTGGCCGCCATCCTGGCCAGCCAGTTCCCACGCGACCTGCCCCCGGCGGTGCGGGGCTCGTGCGCCACCCAGCTCTTCTTCGCCCAGACCGACGCCGCCCAGGCGGCCGAGGTGGCCAGGGCGGTGCTGGGCGAGGCCCACTCCGCCCAGGCGGTGCTGCTGAGCCGGGAGGTGCGCGGCCTGTCGCTCTTCACCGCCCTGCTTCATCGCCGCGACACCGCGCTCAGCCGCCGGCCCTGGACGGTGGTGCGGGTCCTGCCCTGGTTCGAGCGCCGGGGGCTGGGGACCGGGGCCGACGGTGCGGTGGCCCGGCTGACCCCGCGCAGCTTCAACCCTGGCCTGGAGGGATGAGGATGCGCCATCCTCGCCGTTTCCTGGTCGGGGTCGCGGCCGTCCTGGGCGGGATCGTCAGCTGGGTGGTGGCCGGCCTCCTCGTCTCCTGGCTGGTGGCGGGGGGCTGGCCCGGGCTGCTCCTCCTGGCCCTGGCCATCCTCCTCATCCACTGGCTGCGGCGCCGCCTCGGCTTCCCGGAGCGGGCCCGACGCACCCTGGAGCAGAGCCTGGCCGGCGAGGGCCGGCGGGTCTGGCTGGTCAGCGCCCGCCGCCGACACGGGGTCTGGGACCTCTGCTTCCGGCTCCGTGACCCCCTCCAGATCGCCGACCTGCTCCGCCGTCAGGCCGCCTTCGGCCCCGCCCTCGGGGCCAGCGTCTCGCTCTGGCCGGACCGCCGCTGGCGGCGGCCGGTGCTGCGCATGCGGGCCAGCACGGTGCGCCTGCCCGGGCCCCGCGACCCCTTCGAGGTGGGGGAGCTGTCGGGACCGGTGCGGCTGGTGACCCCGCCGGTGACCTACCAGGGCTTCTACGGGCGCTACCAGGCGCCCAAGGGGGTGCTGGTCTCCGGCATCGGCTACTCCACCCGGGGGCC
>JAJPHE010000124.1 GCA_021325435.1 Actinomycetota bacterium
AGGTGATCCGCTGACCGCCGCCGAACACTGAACCGGGCCACCCAGGCTCAGGCCGCACCTACATTTTCGGTGATCGCACACCTACAAGTTCCGCGATCCGCGACAACAGAACAGCCAGGGCGAGGCCCAGGCCCACGAACGGGGCGATGAACCGGCGTCTCCGCACCGTGGGCTCGAGCCGAAGAATGGCCAGGGGCACCATCACCGGCACCACGATGAGGGCGACCACCAGGTACACCCAGGTCGCCAACCGCCCGACCGAGTGGGGGACGTCACCTTGCAGGCTCAACCACACCAGCGACTCGTCGAGCTGGTGGAGACCCAGCACGACGGGCACGGTGGCCAGCAGCAGGTGGGTGTTACGACCCCGCAGATGGAACCAGGCATCCACCCCGATACCCGTGACGATGACGCCGGCGGCCAAGTCACCCTGGGCGGAGAAGCACACCCCGGGACCCTAACCGGCGCGGTCACCCGGCGGACGGCCGGCGCGGACCAGCTATCCGGACTGCCAGTCGCCCCCGAGGTGACGTATGACCGCAGGTCGCGGCGGACCTCGACCGTTTTGGGCACGCTCGCATCATCGCCCTTCAGCTAGCTCCGTTGCGCCCAGGTCCCACGATTCCGGCCTCATAGGCGAACACCACGGCCTGCACCCGGTCTCGAACTCCGAGCTTCATCAAGATCCGGGTGACATGGGTCTTGACCGTTGTCTCCCCCACGATCAGCCGGGCGGCGATCTCGCTGTTGCTCAGACCGGTGGCGACCAGGCGCAGCACGTCAAGCTCACGAGCCGTGAGGTCGGCCATGAGCTTGGCCGCCGCCTGCGAGGCTCCTCTGGCGGTAGAGAATTCGGTGACGAGCCGCCGGGTGATGGTGGGCGAGAGGAGTGCGTCTCCCTGCCGAATGCTAAGGATCCCGTTGGTGAGCTGATGTTCGGGGGCGTCTTTGAGCAGAAAGCCGCTAGCGCCAGCGCGGAGAGCGTCATAGACGTACTCGTCGAGATCGAACGTGGTCAGGATCAAGACGCAGGGCTTCGGTTCATCGCCGTCGGCCAGGATCTGGCGGGTGGCCTCGATGCCGTTGATGTCGGGCATGCGGATATCCATAAGAACGACGTCGGGGCGGAGCTGGCGGCAGAGCGTGACGGCTTCGCGGCCGCTGCTGGCTTCGCCCACCACCTCGATGTCGGGCTCAGGGTCGAGGATCATGCGGATCCCACCGCGGATCAGTTGCTGATCGTCGGCGATCAGCACCCGGACGGTCATGGCAGTGAGCCCAGCGACGCCAGGGGCAAGCGGGCCTCCAGGTACCCGCCATCTCTCCCGTCGGGACAAGAAGTGGAAAGGACCCCCCCGCAGAAGGCGATGCGTTGCCGGATGGAGCTTCCGGGCCATTCTCCGAGGTCTGTTCCGGTCAGCGTCAATCGCAGTTCGACGAAGTCCTCGCCGAACCGGAGCTCGGCGGCCACCGCCCCGTTGGCGTTGTCGGCCACGCCGTTGCACGTGTCCTCGACTATCCGATAAATGCCCAATTCCACCCCGGCCGCGATAGCTCCCGGCTCCCCGGTGACGGTGAACTCCACCGGCACGCCGCGGTCGCGGGTGCGCTGGATGAGGGCGTAGATCTCGTCGATGCAGGGCTGAGGCACCAGCTCTTCGCCCTGCTGGTCGTGGCGCAGGACCCCGAGGAGCCTGCGCATCTCTGCGAGGGCCTGACGACCGGTGACCACGATCCGGCCCATGGCCTCCTCGGCTCCGGCCAGGTCGCGGTCGATTTGTCCCTGGGCCACCTCGGCCTGCATCACCATGGCGGAGACGCTCTGAGCGACGATGGCGTGCAGCTCCCTCGCTATACGCGACCGCTCCCCGGCCACGGCCAGCTCAGCCCTCGTGTCGCGTTCGATGTCGAGCTGCCTGGCTGCCCGCTCGAGACGCACGGAGTCGAGCCTGCGGTGGGCCATCGCCCGTCCGCCCGCCCAGGCGACGGCGATGGTGAACATCGGACCGGCGTAGTTGGCCACGGTGACGTGATGAAGAAACACCTGATCGAGCGCCGAGGCGCAGATGAGCAGGCCCAGCCCGAGCCAGGCCTCTCGACGGGAGCCCCACGCGGCCACGGAATAGGCAGCCATCACCATGTACAGCGCGGTCACCTCTGAGTTCCTCGGGGCCATCTGGCTGCTGAGGGCGATTACCGGTGCCAAGGCCATCACCACGAACAACAACGGCCGGCGACGGCGCCACCAGCACCCCGCTGCCATCACAGACAGCAATGAGACGTCCCGCAGGCGGGTCGAGGCGGGCCCCACGGTGGTCAGGGTGACGGCTGCCATGACGAGGAGGCACACCAGGGCCAGGACGGGGTCGAGCCAACGGTGGGGCATTGGCGGTGTGACGGCGCCAATGGTTGTGGGCTCCCGCCGCTGCGGGCGGGTCAACGGGGACCTCGGATCGGTCCCCGCCACCGGCAGCGCGGCCCGCACCACGAAGCCTCCGTCTTGGCCCTTCCCGGCGAAGAGGTCGCCCCCGTAGACGTTGACCCGCTCCCGCATACCGATGAGCCCGTGACCGGAACGGTGGTCGCTTCTGGCCACGTTCCCCCGGCCAGTGTCACGCACCTCCAAGACCACCTCCTCGGCGCCGAAGCGGAGCGAGACGTGGGCGGTGGCCCGGCCGGCGTGTTTGATGGCGTTGGTCAGAGCCTCCTGGGCCACCCGGTACACCGCCAGCTGCAGACCGGCGGGCAGGGCATAGGGCGGACCCTCGATGCTGAACTCGACCGGCAGACCGGCGAGGCGTACCCGCTCCATCAACGATTCCAACTGGTCCAGTCCCGGAGTGAGAACGTCGTCTGGCTCGTCGCGCCGGAGGACTCCCACGATGCGCCGCAGCTCCACCAAAGCCTCGCGGCCGGCGTCCTCCACCACCCGCAGGGCCCGGCGCGTCTGATCAAGGTCGTAGCGGGCCATCCGGCGGGCACCCGAGCTCTGCACGACCATGACGCTCACGCAGTGGGCGACGACATCATGTAGCTCGCGAGCCATCTTGGCCCGCTCGGTGGCCGCCGCCAACCGGGCGCGCATCGCCTGCTCCGCCTGCAGTTGCTCGGTCGCGTCCTTCAAGCCACGGTTGAAGGCGCGGCGAGCGGCCAGAACCCGCCCCACCGTAAAGGGGAGGACCCCGCTCAGCGCCCAGAACACCATGTTGGCCAAAGCGCCGCCGGCACCCAGCCCCGCCGTCCCCTTGGGGAGGTAGCCCGTCACCAGGCTGGCCATCAGCCAGTAGACGACGACCGCGACCCGAGAAGACAGGCGACCGGCCCGGTTGGCGTAGCCGACGAAGAAGAAGTCCCATACGACGGCGACCTCCACGACCAGGCCGTTGCCGGCGTGGAAGTCGGAAAGGGCCAGGACGCCCAAACCAGTGGCGGCGACGGCGGCCACGGCGACGGGCCACCTGCGGGACCAGGCGGCACTAGCCGCCAGGGACAGGACCGCCAGGGCAGGGAGGGGCCCGACCGGCTGAGGGGCCGCGATGAGATCGGCCAGGGCGGCGACGGAGAGCACCGCGGCCACCGACGTGTCCAAAAGCCGCCAATCGCCACCAACTGGCGCGGTGAGCCTGCCGAAACCGGCCACACCGCGGACGGTACAGGTGCGGCCCCGCCACCGCATCGTCCAAGTGTCGGATGTCCCTCCTACCTGAGTAGGACGGCCAATCAGCCGTGGCGGCCAACCGATCCCACCGGCGGCGGACGACATCCGAGGCGGGCTCCGGGAAGCTCACTCCGTCAAAGCACCACCGCGGCAAGAGGAGGAACGGAGATGCGTTTGCAGCGATGGGCGGCCTGGTCCGCCTTGGCCTTCGTGGCCGTCACCATCGGCGGTGTGGTCACCGAGTCAGCAGGCCCGGACATAACCACCGGACCCGCTCAGGTGGCAGCCAAGATCGCCACCGACCGGCCGGATGTCCTGGTCAACAGCATCCTGCACACCGCCCAGGGCATGACCGTCGTGGTCCTGTCCGCGGCTCTGGCCGCGCTCCTGGCGAGTGCGCGGCGTCACCTCGCCGCCTATTGCATCCTCGGCTTCGGTCTGGCCACCGCCGCCGCTTCGCTTCTGAGCGCCGGTTTGAGCGCCACCGTGGCCAGCTCGATACACCGGGTCACCGACGCCCAGGCGTCGTACCTCCTCTACCGGGCAGCCCAGAGCGCAGGCATGGTCGACACCGTCTTCTTTGCCGGGGTCGTGCTGGTCGTCGCGCTCGAGCTGACCCGCATCGAGCTGCTTCCCCGCTCCATGGCCACCACCGGCGCCGTCGTCGCCCTCTTGTTCTTCGCCGGCGGCCTCGACTACCTGAGCCCCGATTCGGGCCCGCTGAGCGGCGTGCGAGCTCTGGGCGGCGTGTTGACGATCCTCTACCTCATCATCATGAGCGTCCGCCTGCTCCAGAGGTCCGAGGAGGCCATGTCGATCACCGGCTCCCCAGCCAGCGCCGGCTCCCCCCCTCAAACTACAGTGATGTGATTCCAGGCGGCGGTGAGCCGGCAAGCACGAGGAGGGCCATGGGCGACGGGCTGAACAAGGCGCTGGTTCTCACCATCTTGCGCCACGCCGAAGACTTTCCGTGGAGGATGCACGACATCGGCCTCATGGCTCTGCGGCTGGACGAGCAGAGGCAGTACCGGCTTCACGTCTGGGATCCGACTCTTAGCGTCGGGGAGCCCCCGATCCACGACCATCCCTACGACTTCACCTCGGAGATCGTCGCCGGTGAGCTCACCAACACCCTCTACCACGAGGACCGGGCCGGAGAGGATTACGTCCGTTTCCGCTACCCGCCGGGCGCCGAGGACCTCCGGCGATCCGACACGGTGCGGCTATCGGCCACGGCGGCGACCTTCACGGAGGGAGACCACTACCGACAGCGGGCCCAGCAGCTCCATGCGAGCTGGCAACTCCCCGGCACCGTCACGGCGATCCGGTGCTCCTGGGTGGAGGTCCCCGCCCTCACCGTCTGCCTACGAGAGGAGGGCTCGTGGCGGTCGGCCCAGACCCGAGACGCCAGGCGCCAGGAGGTCAAGGCCATGGCGGCCCGGGCCTTGGAGTGGTTCTGAGCGGACGCCTGGCTCAGCGCTTGGCGTCGAGTTGGGCGACGAGCCTCCGGGGGGCGACCGTCCGGTAGGCCTCCTCGCACAGTGCCGCCACCTCGTCCCAGTCGACCGGCCCGTCCAGACGAACTCCCAGCCAGCCCCGATGGCCCACGTACGGGGGGCGGAAGAAGCGCTCAGGTGCCGAGGCCACCAGGTCGTGCTGGGCTCCCTCCGGGGCGGCGCACCACAGGTGGGGGAAGTCGTGGTCGTGATGGCCGCCGTCCCACAACATCACGAACTGCTTCCCGATGAAGAAGGCCGGAGACCCGTGGCTGAGGCGCTCGGTCACCTCGGGAAGAGCCGTGCAGATCCGGCGCACCTGCGTCACGATGTCACGCCGGGCCATGCGCCCGAGGGTAACGCCGGCCCTACGGGGCGATGCGAGCCTCCTGCAAAGTGGCCACTGGATGACCGCTTTGCCGGCGCATCCTGAGCCCACCCCCAAGGAGGTAGCCATGACCAACATCGACGCCGACCGACCATCGCATGACCCCGGCCAGGAAAGGGCGGACCTGGTGGAGACGCTCAGGGCCCACCGGGCCTTCCTGCGCCACACCGTGGGCGGGCTGGACGACGAACAGGCGACCCGGCGGACCACCATCAGCGAGCTGTGCCTGGGAGGCTTGATCAAGCACGTCTCCCACGTCGAGGCCAACTGGGTGCGTTTCATCCTCGAGGGGCCGAACGTCATGGCCGGATTCGACGAGGCGGCGATGGCGGCTCACGCCGCCAGCTTCCGCGTGCTTGAGGGCGAGACCCTGGCCGGCCTCCTGGCCGATTACGAAGCAGTCGCCGCCCGCACCGATGAACTGGTGATGACCCTCCCCTCTCTGGACGCCTCCCAGCCGCTTCCCGAGGCGCCGTGGTTCCCACCCAACGCCCGCCGCACGGCCCGGCGGGTCTTCATGCACATCGTGGCCGAGACAGCCCAGCACGCCGGCCACGCCGACATCCTCCGCGAGGCTCTCGACGGCCAGAAGACCATGGGCTGACCCTCGAGTTGCGACTGGGTGATAACCGACCTGGTCGAGTCCTGCCTCAGCCGGCCGGCATGGCCGGCGACAGGCAGAACTCGTTCCCTTCGGGATCGGCCAGTACATGCTCGGCGTCCCAGCGCAGAACGGTGGCACCGAGCCCGACCAACCGGTCGCGGTCCGACCCGGCATCGGTGGAATTGAGGTCGAGATGGAGCCGATTCTTCCTTGCCTTCGGTCGATCGGTAGGCACGAAGGAAAGGCCGGGGCTCAGATCGAAGAGCCGAGAGCTGTCGGGCGCGGCACCCATGCCGGTGACGTGGAGGTATCGGCACCCGCGGTACTGAAAAGCGCCATCGCCGAACGTGAGGCCGTCATCGACCGGGTCACACCGGCTGCCGCTCACCCGGTAACCGGTGGCCTGGGACCAGAACTCGAGCATGCGTGCGGTGTCGAGACAATGAAATTCGACGCTGGTCAGTTGCCGCTCCGCTACGTCGTCTCGCTCGACGACGGTGAACTCGTTGCCCTCGACGTCCTGCAGCACGTCCCCGTTGACCGAGGCCCCTAACGCCTGGAAGTCGCGCAGGGCTTCTTGCCGGGTCCCCGGTGCGACGCCGACCTCGAGCCAGAGTCGGTTGGGCCCCTCCTTGGGCTCCGGGACCTGCTGCACATAGACCGGTGGGCGACGCAGCTGGCGATCGTCGACCCTCCCCCGACCTGCGAACTGTGGATTGGCGGCCCGGAAGGCCGCCACTTCGGCGTCTGAGGCATGAGCCAAGCGGTTGCGGTACTCGAGGGCCTGACCCCAGAACCGGGGGACGGCGTCGGGGTCGGCGCAGTCGAAGACCAGCTGGACCAGCCATATCGACCCCACCACTTGATGCTACCGACCGAGTGCTCCAGGGGGCGCCCCGTCAGTCGACGTAGGCCGGCGGCCCCTGGTACTGGAGGCAGGAGCACGACGAGAGGTACTCCTCGGTGCGGAACATGTCGCCGCCGTCACGTCGCCCCTGGAACAGCTTGGCGCCGTACACCAGAGCGGGAGCGAAGCCGGTCCCCAGGGTCTGGGCCTGAGCGACGAACGAGTTGTTGTTGATCGTGGTGGTTATCCCGTTGACCACCCGCTGCAGGAAGAAGACGGCGTCGCAGGCCTGAGACGCCAGCCCCTCGTCGTTGGCGTTGCTGGAGCTGACGGGATAGCCGGCGGCGGCCTCGATCTGGTAGCAGAGGTCACGAGCCGGGTTGGCGTGCCAGCCCTGGTCGTACTGCTTGTCGTAGTCGACGTCGTCGACGGCCAGGCCCTTGTTCATCTCGTCGGACGGGTTGATCGACGCACCGGGGTTGTTGCCCGAGTTCATGCCGTAGCGCGGGTAGTACCCCTGTGACTTGGCCTGGTTCATCCACTCCAGAGTCAGCCCGTCGCCGGCCCAGACGCCGGCATGCCCGTCCTGAACGATGACATGGTCGATGCCCAGGGCCTTGAACTTCTGGACTGCGCTGCTCACCGCCGCCGTCATGTCGGCCACCGCCCCCAGCTGCTGGGGGACGCTGATGTAGGCGATCTGGGCCGGGGTGATGTGGTGAGACGAAAGGGCGGGCAGATAACCGTTGCTGATGGTGGCCCGGTAAGCGGGGTCGTCCCAGGTGACCAGGCCGAGCTTGCCCGAGAAGTAGCCGGCCCGGTAGAGCCCGCTCACCGTCACACTCCCCTGTCGGTCGAGGGCCGTCGCCTCGGGATCGACCAGGTGAGGATTCTGCTGGAAGGTGGCCTCCGTGGCGGCTGGGGCACTGATCGGGACGGCGCCGGCCTTCTCGGCGCAGGCGATCTGGAGGGGGTCCTCTGAGGCGATGGCGAACACCTTGTTGTCCTGGGTCCAGTAGGCACAGGCCGACTGGTCCTGGGTGTTGGTGTCGGTGGTGACGTTGAAGTCGAAGTAGAGGGGCTGCAGTTTGCGACCGGCGAAGCCGCCGTGGGTGTTGGCGTAGTTGACGGCGGCGTTGAAGACGTTGCGGAAGTCGTAGCTGGGGGCGGCGCCGGCGGCGCCGATGGCCCGGTCGGCCTGGGCCGACTGCGAGCTGTACTCGACGCCGACGTACATGGTTTGGTTGGTGACACCCGGCGCATTGGCTCCCACGAACTTGGAGGTGACCCCCGGGCCGCCGGTGCCCGAGCCCGATGAGCCAACCGCATAGCTGCCGCCGCCCGACGAACCGGAGCCCGAGCCCGAGCCGGCGAGGGCACCCCCCGACCCGCTGTTGGCGCCGGAGGGGGACGATCCGTTGGTGGGCGAGTTCTGGGACGGGCCCGAAGGCATCGAGAGGCCGTTGGACGACGACCCCCCGGAGTGGCCGCTGCCGCTCTTGACTGTGGTTCCGCAGGCAGCCGCCAGCACCACCACGGCCCCCAGGGCGGCGATGCGCCTCGTTCTCATCAGTGGTGCCTCCTTCTCCCAGCCCGGGGCAGCCCAACTCGGGGCAGCCGCCCCACCCGGGCAGCGCGCGCCACCAGGACAGTAGGCCAGGTTTGTCCGTAATCCGTCGTCGGATCGGACTAAAGGGCTGTCCCGCCACTGTGGAGACCGAACAGCTGGGAGCTGGTTAGCCGTCGAATCGGGCTCGGGAGGGGCCCCGCTCCTTGCTGGCTCGGGCCGCTACCGCCTCGGCTTCGCTGAGGGCCCGGAGGACGTTGCCCCCGGCGACCTTGGCGCATTCGGCTTCGCTCCAGCCGCGCTGGCCCAGCTCGGCGAACAGCTCGGGATAGCCGCTGACATCGTCGAGGCCGACGGGCATGGCGTCGCAGCCGTCGAAGTCGCCTCCTATGCCGACGAAGTCGATGCCGGCGACCTCGCGGACGTGCTCGATGTGGTCGGCCACCTGGGCCACGGTTGCGGCCGGGCGAGGTGAGCGGCGCTCGAACTCGGCACCGAAGCTCATCCGACTGGACCAGTCACCGGGATCCAGGCCGGCGGTGGTCATGGCCGCTGACAGCTGGTCGGACCAGGCCGCGCACGCCGACGACACGAAGTAGGGGACGAAGGTCACCATGCACACCCCCCCATTGGCGGGGAGACGGGCGAGGATGACGTCGGGCACATTGCGAGGATGGTCGACCAGCTGCCGACAGGAGGAGTGGCTGAAGATGACGGGCGCCTCGCTGGTGTCTAGGGCGTCGGACATCGTCCCTTGGCTGACGTGCGAGAGGTCGACCAGCATCCCGAGGCGGTTCATCTCCCTCACCACCTCGTGCCCGAAGGGGCCGAGTCCACCCAGGCGGGCCTCGTCTGTGGCGGAGTCGGCCCAGGGCACGTTGTCGTTGTGGGTGAGGGTGAGATAGCGCGTCCCCAGGGCGTAGAGGGCTCGCAGGGCGGCCATCGAGCAGGCGATCGAGTGCCCACCCTCGGCGCCGATCAGCGATGCCACCCGTCCGCTGGCGAACACCGACCGGACCTCGTCGGCGGTGAGGGCCAGGCCGAGCTGGTCGGGGTGACGGGCGACGAGCTGGTGGACGAAGTCGATCTGCTCGAGGGTCGCAGCCACAGCGGCGTCCCCGGCCAGGCTGGAGGGCACATAGACCGACCAGAACTGGGCGCCTACTCCCCCCTGGCGTAGGCGGACCAGATCGGTGTGGGTGCCGGTCAGCCGGGTGGCCGGATCGAGCTGGTCCATGTCGTAGCCGGCCAGCTGACGGTGAGCCCACGGGAAGTCGTTGTGGCCGTCGATCAGCGGGTGACGGGCGAGCAGGGCGCGGGCAGATTCGTTCACGACGGCACAGCCGCCACCCTGGTGGCGAGGCGCCCTCCGATGTGAACGCCGCTCACCGTGCCGTCGGCCTCGCGCACGAAGTAGCCCTTCATCCCCTTGGCCGGCCCTTCGGCCACGACGTACTCCTCGCCGTCGGCCGACAGGAGCCCGAGGACGAAGGGGGGCTGCTCCTCGGGCACGTCCTCGCCCGACTCCTGGAGCATCTTGCGGGTCTCCGGCTTGATCTCCACCCTCGCCAGCAACCGTCCGGCCTCGGCGGTTATGTCACAGACAGCGGCGATCGTCTCGTACCGGCCGACGAAGCGGGCGAGGGCGTCGTCTCCGACGAGTACGGGCTCCGGCTCTCGCTCCACCACCCCCACGTAGTGTTCGAGCGCCCACTTGGACAACTGGTCGTTGAGCTCCGAGCCGTTCGGCCCGCAGTTGGTCATGGAACTGAAGGCGAAGCCGCGCTCGGGCACCATCAGGAAGTCGGAGTACTGGCCGTTGGTGGTGCCACCGTGACCGACGATCCGGACTCCGTCGACGTCACGCAGCAACCAGCTGATGCCCACGTAGTCACCGAGGGCGCTGCCCTTCATCTCTACGGTCGGGTCCTTCATCCGATCCAACAGCTCCTTGGAGAGCAGCCGCTGACCGGCGGGGGTAGTCCCGTCGCCGAGATGGAAGCGGGCCCACTTGATCAGATCGCGCGAGTCCGACGAGATGCCCCCTGCCGGGGCGTTGCCCCGGGGAAGGGCCCAGGGCCGGGCGACCGTCACCCGGCCGTCGTCGTGGCGGGTGTGGCCCACCGCGAAGCGGCGGGTCATGATCTCGGTGGGGAAGAAGAAGGAGTGCTCCATGCCGAGCGGGGTGAGCAGGAGGTCGCGGATCGCCTGCTCATAGGTGGTGCCGCAGATCCGCGAGATGATCAGCCCGGCGACGGACAAGGACGCGTTGTTGTAGGAGACGGTCGTGCCGAGCGGGCTGACCTGCTCGATCCCCGACATGAGAGCGACGTAGCGCTCGAGGGAGTCATCGCCGTCCCCGGTGTTGTCCATCAGGTCGCCCTGCCAGCCGGCGGTGTGGTTGAACAAGTGCAGGACGGTGACCTTCTCGGCGACCCCCGAGTCCTTGAGCTTGAAGTCGGGCAGGTAGGTCCGGACCGGGGCGTAGAGGGAGACCTTCCCCTGGTCCACCAGGCGAAGCATGGCCGTGGCCGTGAACGTCTTCCCGGTCGAGCCGAACTGGAAGATGGTGTTCTCGTCGACCGGCAGCGGGTTCTCGACGCTGGTCACCCCGTGGTAGGCGTAGCGCTCCTCTCCGTCGGCGAGCACGCCCACCGAGACCCCCGGAACCTCCAGCTCGGTGGCCAGCTCGGCGAGCTTGCCTTCGAGGTCGCGGTCTTGCATGTTTGTCCTCCCGAGAGTCACCCGGCCCGGCGTTGGGGCTGCCGAGGTCGTCCCCACCAGTTGGTCGTCGGCCACACCCTGCATCCCCTGCCCACCCAAGCAGTCTCGTCCCTGTGGGCCCCGCCGGCGTGGTGCTAGCCGCCCAACCCGGGGGCCGGGGTTGGTCGTGCCGGACAGGGCGCTAGCCGGCGCGCCGCTCCGCCAGCAGCTGGGCCAGCCGAACGGCGTCGTCCAGCTGACGGTCGGCGGCGGCGCGGGCCGCCGCGTCCTCCCGGCGCCCGAGGTGCACCGCCAAGCCGGCCGAACCCAGACCGACCAGCGCCAGACCGACGGTGGCGGCGACCAGGGGAGCGACCTGCGGGGGAACAAACGAGAACCCGGCTGAGCGCCGCCAGGCCACAGCCATGAGGACGAACCCGAGACCGGCGAGGGCGACCAGGATCCAGGCGAACCGCAATCCGGCGTCCCCCCACCAGCGGGTGATCGGACCAGCTGCCCTCACCGTTCGAGCACCCCGCGCAGGTCGTCGAGCACATCAGCCAGCGCCTCCATCTGGCGGGCTCGCTTGGCGCCCTCCTGGCGCCTGACGCTCACGTTCACCACCACCAGGCCCACCATGATCAGACCGAGCCCGGGGAAGGCGGACGAGATCACGTAGGGCATCTGCCGGTAGACGTCGGCCTGACCGGCCACTTCCGCCCACGCCACGAACAACAAGGCGAACCCGGCCACCACGGCCGCCACCCCCAGCAAAGTGGGCACCAGCGAGGACGGGTCGGTGAGGAACGACCACGTCGACCCGCCGACCCCACCCGTCGCGGCCATGCGGGTGGCCGTCCGGACCGCTTCGGCCGGGGGGCTCTCGGCCCGGGCCCCGGCGGGCGGGGCGGATCCGGCCGGAGCCTCTTGACCGGTGGTTCGGGGCGGGGCCGGACGGCGGCGACCGGTGCTCACCGCCGCTGCCTCAGCTCGTCCACCAGGGCAGCAACCAGGGCGGCCCGTCGGGGCATCTCCGGCACCGACACCCACTCGCCCGGTGCGTGGGCCTGGTCGCCGACCGCCCCCAGCCCGTCGAGGGTGGGCACCCCCAGGGCGGCGGTGAAGTTGCCGTCGGAGCCGCCCCCCACCGCCACCGCGCTCAAGGGGCCGAACCCCAGCCGCTCGGCGTGGAACCGGGCCCGGTCGAACAGATCGGCCGACACCGCCTCCTCGAGGGGGGGACGCACGGACACCTCGACCACCTCGACCCGGGCGTCGGCCAGGACGGCGGAGAGCCCGCCCAACCCTTCCTGGACCCGCCGCATCTCCGCCATGGTTGTCGCCCTCACGTCCACCGACAGCGACGCTCGGTCCGGAACAGTGTTGATGGTGGTCCCCGCCGTCAGGACGGTGGGGGTGACCGTCGTCCCCCGGGCCGGGTCGGCCAGGTCGGCGGCGGCCAGGGCCTGGTGAGCGACCTCGATGGTGGCGTTGACGCCCCGCTCGGGCTCCAGCCCGGCGTGGGCCGCCCGGCCGAGCACGTCGATCCGGAAGCTGCCGACCCCCTTGCGGGCCGTCTTCAGGGCTCCGCCGGCCGACGGTTCCAGCACGAGGACGGCGTCGAGGCCCTCGGCGGTCTGCTCCACCAGCTGGCGGGAGGTGGTGGACCCCACCTCCTCGTCGCTGGTCACCAACACCGCCACCCCGTCGCGGTCGCCCAACAGGGTCAAGGCTTCGAACAGCTGGACCAGCCCGGCCTTCATGTCGAAGGCGCCGGGCCCGGTCGCCCGGTCGCCCTGGAGGGCGAAGGGCCATCCCTCGATCGTGCCGGTGGGCCACACCGTGTCGAGGTGGCCGAGGAGCAGGACGCGCGGCGCCCCGAACTGCCAAAGAAGATGAACCCGGCCGTCGACCACGATCGCTTGCGGTTCGACACCCAGCCGCCGGCTCGAGAGCTCGCACACCGAGTCGGCGCAGGCCGCGGTGGCGCCGGCATCTTCAGAGGGGGACTCGCGCTCGACCAGCCGACGCAAGTCGTCGCACAACTCGGCGACGGCGGTCATCGACCCGCCTCCGGCGGCTGGGCGTCGGAGGTGAAGACCCGGGCCAGGAACAGCCCGAGCAGCGCCAGCGCCAGGGGCACCAGCAGAGAGGCCGACGACCTAAACACGGGCTTGGCTCATGCGCGCTCCTGGGTGCCGACACGGAGACCCCGGCCGGGGGAGCCATCCTCCCCGTCCGGCGGTGGGCCGCCGATTGTAGGGGAGGACCATTCCCGCCCCTGGCCGTGGTGCAGGCCACCCAGGCGCGCTGGCGGGCGGGATGGCAGGGTGGGACGGTGAAGCTCACCGCGGTGGAGCTCCGGCGGGTCTCGCTGCCTCTGGTGGCGCCCTTCCGGACCTCCTTCGGTACCGAAGTCGAGAAGGACGCCCTGCTGGTCCGGGCCATCTCGCCGGAGGCGGAGGGATGGGGGGAATGCGTCGCCATGGCGCACCCGCTCTACTCCTACGAGCACCTCGAAGGCGCCCGCGACGTCATCCGCCGCTTCCTGCTCCCCCGCCTGTTCGCCGCCGGTGATGTGACGGCCCAGGGAGTCGGCCACCTGCTGGAGCCGATCAAGGGTCATCCGATGGCGAAGGCAGCGGTGGAGATGGCGGTCCTCGACGCCGAACTGCGCCAGTCGGGCACGTCTTTCGCCTCCTTCTTCGGGGCGGTGCGCGACCGTGTCCCGTCCGGGGTGTCGGTGGGGATCATGGACTCCATCCCTCAACTGCTCGACGCGGTGGGCGCCTACCTCGAGGCTGGCTACGTGCGCATCAAGCTCAAGATCGAACCGGGCTGGGACGTGGATCCGGTGCGGGCGGTGCGCGAACGGTTCGGCGATGAGCTGCTCCTGCAGGTCGACGCCAACACCGCCTACACCCTCGGCGACGCCCGCCAGCTGGCCCGCCTCGACCCCTTCGACCTGCTGCTCATCGAGCAGCCGCTGGCCGAGGACGACGTCGCCGGCCACGCCGAGCTGGCCCGGCGGATCCGCACCCCGGTCTGTCTCGACGAGTCGATCACCTCGGCTGCCACCGCCGCCGCCGCCATCTCCATGCAGGCGTGCCAGGTCATCAACATCAAGCCGGGGCGGGTCGGCGGCTACCTCGAGGCCCGCCGCATCGCCATCGTGGCGGCGGCCAACGGTGTGCCGGTGTGGTGCGGGGGGATGCTGGAGACCGGCATCGGCCGGGCGGCCAACGCCGCCCTGGCGGCCTGCCTCGAGTTCACCCTGCCCGGGGACGTCTCCGGGTCGGACCGCTTCTACGCCCGCGACATCACCGCCCCGCAGCTGATCCAGGATGGGCACCTGCCGGTGCCGACCGGCCCCGGCACCGGGGTCGAGGTCCTGGACGAGGTTCTCGCCGATGTGACAACCGACGTGGAGACGATCAGGCCCTGACCGTCAGCGCCCGGTCGAGCGCCGCTCGGATGCGGCGGGCCAGGTCCGGGCCGACACCGTCAACCGCCATCAGCTGTTCGAGGCTGGCGACCCGGAGCTCCTCTTCGGTGGGGAACGCCTCGAGCAGGACCCGCCGGCGAGCGGCGCCGATGCCGGGGACCGACTCCAGCAGGCGAGTCAGCCCGCCCTCGGCCGGCTCCCCGCCCCGGCCGGAGCGCTCGATGGCAGTGACGCTGCCGCCCAGGTAGGAGTCCACCACCAACGGGTTGGAGCGGACCTCCTCGGGGCTGCCCTCGGCGATGATCTGACCGCTGTCCATGGCCACGATGCGGTCGGCGATGCCCATGATCAACGGCATGTCGTGCTCGATGACGACGAGGGTTAGACCGAGCTGGTCGCGCAGCGCCTCGAGCAGACCCCCCAGGGCCTCGGTCTCGCGTTGGGCGATGCCCGATGAGGGCTCGTCCAGCAACAGGCACGAGGGCTCGAGGGCGACGAGGCAGGCCAACTCGGCGATCCGGCGGGTTCCGGTCGACAGCTCCTGGATCTGCTTGTCGCGATAGCGGTCCAAGCCCATGAAGGCGACCAGCTCCCGCGCTCGAGGCTGCTTGCGTCGCTCGGCCCGGCCGGCGCCCAGGACAGAGGTCAGGAAGCGGGTGGGCGTGACCCGCTCGAGGGCCAGCATGACGACCTCGGTGACGGTCATCGTCGGGAAGAGGGCGGCGTCCTGGAAGGAGCGAATGAGGCCGAGGCGGGCCCGCTCCTCCGGGGACAGCTGCGACACGTCGCGGTGGTCGAAGATGACCGATCCGGCGTCGGGCCGGGTGAAACCACCGAGCAACTCGAAGGTGGTGGTCTTGCCCGCCCCGTTAGGACCGATGAGCCCGACCGTCTCGCCGACCCGCACGGAGAAGGACACGTCGTCTACCGCGGTGATGCCGCCGAATCGCTTCACCAGCCCGCGAGCCTCCAGGAGCCGGGTGCCGGGCAGGCCGGCGCCGGCGGGCCGGGCGGCGGCCGGCCGCTCGGCCGTCACCACCGTCTTCGCCATCGACGACACCGACCCGGCCGCGGCGTCGTCCTGGCCGGCGAAGGGTGGCTCGGGGTCGATGCCGTGCCAACGGGCCACGACTCTGGCCAGGCGGTCGCGGGCCGGTTCCAGCACCTGAACCAGCCCGCCCGGCTTCCAGAGGATGATCAAGAGGGCGCCGAGGGTGGTGGCGGCCAGGCCGATGCTGCCGATGTTGAGAAGCGGCAGGCCCAGCACCCACACCGCTCCGAGGATCGGGCCCATCAGGACACCGACGCCACCCAGCACGGTCATGACGACGACGTTGAGGCTGGCGGAGGCGGGGAAGGTCGAGGCCCCGACGATGGCGAGGGAGTGGCCGTAGGCGGCGCCGCCGATACCGGCCATGAACCCGGCGATCAGATAGCCCTGCAGCTTCACCAGGCTGGAGCGGACGGAGAAGGCCCGGGCGGCGTCCTCGTTGTCGCGCACCGCCACCAGCAACCGGCCGAAGCCGCTGCGACGGATGTTGCGGGCCACCAGCAGCACCACGAGGAACAAGACGAGGGCGAAGTAGTAGTAGCTGTGTCCGCTGTCGAGCGGGTGGCCGAACACGACCGGCCTACCGGGGTTGACGCCATCGCCGAGCATCCACGACTGGGTGAGCAGCCAGGCGGGAGTGGCCAAGGCGAAGCCGAGGGTCGTCACCGTGAGCATGAGGCCCCTGATGCGCAGGGCCGGCAGGCCGATCACGACCGACACCAGGCCCGCGGCCAGCCCGGCGTAGAGCAGGGCGAGAGGGAAGTCGCCGAAGCGGCTGGACACCCGATAGGAGACGACGGCACCGATGGCGGCCACGCCGAACTGACCCAGGGTGAGCTGCCCGCCCAGCCCGGTCAGCACACCGATGGACAGGCCCACCATGGCGTAGCCGATGATGCCGGTGATGCTGACCGACAGGCTGTTGGAGGTGAACGCGGGCACGGCGACCAGTAGGAGCAGGCCGGCGAAGGCGACGCCGGGTCCCACCCACCGGATGGTGGGCAGCTGACGGAGCCGGTCCGGTAGGGGGCGCAGCGCCTGCACCGCGGCCCAGCTGCCCTTCTCCTCGTCGCGGCCCCGCCGTTGGCGCTGCAACACCAGCACCACGAGGATGATCACGAACAGCGTGACCTCGACCAGGCCGGACCGGGGGTAGTTCCAGAGCAGGATCTGCTCGACGATGCCGAGGCCGACACCGCCGGCCAGCGCCAGCGGCAGACTGTTCATGCGGCCGATGACCGCCGCGGTCATGGCTCGAAGCAGGAGTCCGGGCCCGAAGGTGTCACCGCTGGTGAAGCCCTGGGTGGGGGCGGTGAGGATGGCGCTGAAGGCGGACAGGGCCCCGGCGATGGCCCACGCCAGCGATGACATCCGACTGGCGAATATGCCCGACATGCGGGCCGCCTCGGGGTTGGCGGCGGCCGCCCGCATGGCCATCCCGAAACGGCTGCGTTTGAGGAATACGGCGATGGCAAGCACGGTCAGGGGCGACAGCACGAGCATGCCCGAGTAGGCCTGGGTGATCCGCAGGCCTCCGACGTTGAACACCGGCAACCACGACGGCTGGGGGTAGATGGCGCCGGCGGCGGCGGTGTTGTTGATGACCGAGGCGAAGATGAGGAGGAATTGGCCCACTCCGAGGGTCGCGACCACGCTCATGATCCGGGGGGCGTGGCGCAGGCGCCGCACCACCCCGGTCTCGGCCGCCGCCCCGGTGCCGGCGGCGGCCGCCAGGGCCAGGGGAAAGGCGACCCAGTAGGGGATGTGCCAGCTGACGGCGACCAGCCCGAACACGGCGGCGCCGAAGGCGCCGATCTGTCCGTGGGCGAAGTTGATGATGCGGTTGGTCCGGTAGATGAGGACCAGACCCACGGCCAGCAGCCCGTAGGTGAGCCCGATGATCGTGCCGAGCAGGATCACCGGCCAGGGGGTGGATCCGGCGATGACGTGGCGCGAGTCCAGCTGCGACAGCAGGACCTTGGCCACCACCACCGCGGCGGCGAAGCCGGCGAACCCCGCCGCTCGGCGGTGGTCCGCCACCAGGACCTTCAGGCGTTCCCTCATTTACGTGCCCCGGCGCCGGCGCCGTGAAGGAACACCGCCCGTAGCAGATCGTCGCGCCGGAGCAGGTCGGCGGCCCGCCCGTCGAAGCGCATCTCGCCCTTCTCCATGAAGTAGGCGTGCTCGACCAGGTTCAAGGCGATGCTTACCGACTGCTCGACCAGCACCACGGCCGTCCCGTCACTGTTGATGCGGCGCACCATCTCGAGCAGCTGGCCCACGATGATCGGCGCCAGCCCGAGTGAGAGCTCGTCGATCAGCAGCAGGCGGGGACGGAGCATGAACGCCTTGGCCAGGCCGAGCATCTGCTGCTCACCGCCCGACAGGGTGGCGGCCAGCGAGTTTCGGCGCTCCTCGAGGCGGGGGAACGCCGACAGGGCGGTGTCGATGCCGCGCTCCACGGCTGCCCGGTCGCGGCCCAGGGTGTAGCCGAAGCCACGAAGGTTCTCGACAACCGTCATGGGCCCGAAGACCGCCCGGCCGCCGGGGATCTGGGTGATGCCGAGGCGGGTGCGTCGCTCGGCGTCGAGGTAGGTGATGTCCTGGCCCTGGAAGCGGACCGAGCCCCGGGTCGGCAGGCCGATACCGGAGATCACCTTGAGCAGGGTGGACTTGCCGGCTCCGTTCACGCCGAGGAGGGCGACCATCTCGCCGTCCTCCACGACGAAGTCGACGCCGAAGAGCACCTGCAGATGCCCGTACGAGAAGTCGACGCCGCGCGTCGCCAGCATCGGCAGATGGCCGCCCCCGCCCCGGATGCGGCGGATCTCCTCCTCTTCGACGACCTCCTCGATCATGCGGTTGAGGTCGGCCCGGATGAATCGTCCCGCGCTGGCGATGACGAGGGCACCCAGCACACCGGGAATCGCCACCGCCACCATGGTCCCGCTCACGCCGTACTGGGCCTGCACCCCGGCGAGGAGCAGCACGCCGACCAGGCTGCCGGCGGCGAGCGAGATGGCCGCCAGCGACTGGGCGTGTGGGCGCATCCGGGCCGGGATGATCGACAGGAGCGATATCGAGAGCAGGGGCAGCACGACGACCGCCAACGCTCCGGCCACCCCGAAGCAGGCCAACATTCCGCCGTACACCGGGATCAGGCCCCCGAGGGCGATCATGGTCACGGCACCGGCCTCGAGGTAACCGGCGGCACGCAGCACCCGGGCCGGGTTGGCTCGGAACTGCTTCTCTCCCCTGCCTCCGTAGAGCAAGAGGGCGGCGACGCCGCACCCGTAGTAGTAGGCGAAGAAGAGCCCCCGACCGCCCGGCCCCATGTTCCACCGCTGGTCGAGGAAGTAGGAGAGGAAGGTGCCGAGCGGGACGCTCAACACCCCGAACACGGCGAGCCCGGCGAAGATCCTCCTGGCCGTCGGGATCAGCAGCATGCGTCGGCAGATCTCCCAGAAGCCGAGGGTTACCTCGCGCTCGGGCACGGGGTCCTGCTCGCCGTGGGCCACGTGAACGGCCGCCCGCAGCCGCTCGGTGTCCCACCGGCCGAAGCCGGGGTCGCGCAGTCCCAGGCTGGACAGGGCCATGGCGATGGAGATGGCCCCGAGGGCGACGAACACACCCCGCCAGGTGAGGTGGAAGACGCCGGCCAGCAGGGCCACCAGCAGGGGCGAGACCCCGTACCCGAAGGAGTAGAAGGCGTTGTAGGTCGACAGGGCCCGTACCCGGGCCTCCGGGTGGTAGCTGTCGAGGACCAGAGGGCTGTGCAGGGCGACCACGCTCCCGGTCGTGAGGCCGTCGAGCACGAGGATGGCGACCAGCCCGACCAGGGAGGTGACGAAACCGGTGAAGAGGGTGATGACACTCCAGATCAGTCCGGTGGCGATGCACAGGAGCGCTCGACGGGCCCGGTTCTGGGTCAGGGATGCCACCGGCAGAGGGGCGACCGACTGGGCGATGAACTGAATCGACCGGGCGGCGGCGATGGCCGCCACCGACACGCCCAGCGTCCGGGTTATCTCCGGGGTGAGAACGGTGAAGGCGTAGGTCTGGAACGAGTCCGAGGTGGACAGCAGGCCGAGAGCGATGAGCGGGTAGTAGGACAGTCCGTACTGACGGGCCAGGCGGCGGAAGCTCGGCGTCTTCTCGTCGCCGGTGACCCCCAGTAGGGCCCGGGCCGAGTCGCGCATCGCCTCGCGCGTCTCGTAGATGACATCTATCTCGTCTACATCGCTCTGCTGAGCCGAAGCGGACCTGGCGGTAGACGGGTTGCTCACAACCCCGCCCTCTGCATGCGCAGGTCCAGCTCCCAGGCGCTCTCCCCGATGCGGTGCCCGGACGTGTCCATTAGCACCACGACGATGGCATGCAGCTGGACGCGCTCGGTGCCGGCGAGCGGCGGTATCTGGGGGATGGTGAGGTGGGTGTCCGTGGTCGTGTAGATCTGCCGGGCGGCCAGGTAGGCGGGGTCGGGGCAGCCCCGCTGGTGGAGACACTGCTCGTCGTTGGCCGCCACCGCACGCATGGTCTGGTCGGGCCGCACCGGCTGGCGGTCGACGAACACGGCGAAGTAGCCGGCGTCGGGGGTCGGCGGGGCGGAACCGGGCGCCTCCACCCGGAACTGCTTGATCGTCCAGCGGACAGTCAGCGGCGCGGCCACCAGCGCCCGGTCCGGAGGCGCCACAAAGTGGAGGCGTTCGTCTACCCGGAAGCGGAGGTCCTGCATGTGGGTGAGGCCACAGGCGCTGGCCCCCAGGGCAATCGCCATCAGGGCCGCCCCGTGGATCCGCCTTCCGCGCACCAAGCGCCCTCCGGTCGCCACTCGATCAGCGGGTCATGCTGCCAGACGGGCCGCCTTCGGAATTGGTGCGGCCGGACCAACCCGGCACCCGGCGACTGTGGTGGCTGACGACGGCGTTCAGCCGCCGGCGTCCCCCGGTCGGTCCAGGAACCTCAGCTGCAGTTCGGCGACCAGCCGCTCGTCGGGATCGGAAAGGTCCAAGGCGAACGTCTCAGCGATGCGCCGCAGGCGGTAGCGGAACGTGTTGGGGTGCACGTTCACCCGGGCGGCGGCGGTGGCCACGTCGCCAAAGGCGTCGAAGTAGGAGCGCAGGGTGGCCAGGTGAGCCGTGCCCCGGGCGGCGTCCTGCTCGGCCAGGGCCCGGACTGGACCTTCGGTCAGCTCCGGGTGGGCCTCGGCCAGCCGTTCGAGGCGGCGCAGCACCACCTGGGCACGCACGTCGTCGAGGGTGGCGGCCACCGACCCTTCCCCCAGCACGGCGAGCACGTCGTCGGCCTCCACCCGCGAGCCGGCGAGCCCCGGCAAGGTTGTGATCGACCCGACCCCGGCGCGCAGTCGGGCGTGCAGGGCCTCGTCGGCCCGGTCGACGATGGCGCTCGCCAGGGAGAGGACCGACTCGGATCCTTCGTCGCCGGCCAGGGGGACCAGGGCATAGACGCGACCGCCGGCGACGGCACAAGACGCGCGGCGGCGGTAGGACTCGCAGTACAGCGCGACCAGGTCGGCCACCCTCTGGGCCCGGATGGCCGCGGTGGCGTCATCGGACTCGCCGGCGTCGAAGGCCACCACCGCCACGGGTGTGTCCGGCTGGATGCCGAGGAGGGCGCGGACGCGGTCCCCCCGCTCGCGCCCCTCGAGCACGGCCAGCAGGGCGTCGGCGCGGCGGTGTCGGTCGACGTCACTGGCGCTGCGGTGGGCCAGCAGGTGGAGGGCGGCGATGTCGGCCGCCTCGCGCAGGGTCCGTTCCGCCTCCGGACCGAGGGCACGGTCACCCTCGATGACCCAGATGCTGCCGAGCAACTCCCCTCCCGCCCGGACGGCCACCGCCACGCGGGCCAGGTAGCCGGGGAAGTCGGCGAAGTCGCCCACGTGCACAACCTCACCGGTCTGCCACAACCGCCGGAACACCCCGGCTTGACGCAGTCGCTCCATCCACTCGGACGGCACCTGTCGGCCGAGGATTGTCTGCTGGCGCGGCTCGTCGATCGGGTGGTCGAGGCTCGAGTAGGCCAGCACCCGGCTGTGGGGGTCCTCGATGGTGGTTGCTCCCCCGACCATGGCCGCCACCGCGTTGGCCAGGGCGAACAGGTCGCCGAGGGGCACGTCTCCGACCCCGCGGGTGGCCGGCAGGCTGACGGTCGAGGCGGTGACGAGGAGCGAGAACAGCTGCCCCCACGAGACGCCGGCCCGGGCGGCCAACACGGCGACACCGGTGGCGTCGGCCACGGCCATCAGCTCCGGGTCGGGGTCCGTCTCTCCGCTCTGGCGGAAGACGACCGCCGCCACCCCAGCTCCACCGAGGCGTCTGGCGAGGTCAACCCTCGCCGTGGGAGTGTCCACGCCGACCGCCAGCACGATGCTTCCCGGCTCCGGCCCGGCGGCGTCGCCCAGATCGAGGATGGACGGGTGCCCGACGGGCACGGCCAGCCCTCGGGGCGCGGCCACCACGTCCAGAACGGCCGGCTGGAGCCGCTCGACCAGCACCTCCAGGGTCCGCCCGCCCCCGTCGGGGCTGCCCGGGTCGGCTGGCGTCGCGGTCTGCCGGGCCACGCCTAGATGGTGACACCGACGGTCGCCGGCGGCGGACGGCCTCGCCGAGATCCTTTGACCCCCCTGATAAGCCCCGTCTATATTCCATATGTATTTCAGATGGAGTGTTGGAGGGTAAGGGGGCTCGGTGGAGACCGAGAAGGTGTGTGTGAACCTCCCCGCCGCCGAGCTGGGCAAGATCGACGTGCTGGTGGCGGAGGGGCTGTTCGCCTCGCGGACCGATGTCATCCGTGCCGGCATCCGCTCGGTGTTGGATGCCCACGCCCAGCCGGTCGAGCGGGTGGCGTCCTTCGGGGCCCGCATCGGGTATCAGCTGCTGCTCCGGTCCGAGTTGGAAGAGGCGCTCCGGCTCGGGCGCCGTCTGAACCTCTTCGTGGTCGGCGTCCTGCGCATCCAGAACTCGGTGACCCCCGAACTGGCCGACGGAGCCATCGACCGGATCCGGATATTCGGCGCCGTGCGAGGGCCGGCGGAGGTGCTGGCCCGGCTCGAGCCTCGGATCGTGCGGGGAACCGAGAACCTGGAGGGCCGGGCGTGATCCTCGAGGCCGAGGGGGTGACAAAGCGGTACCGGCGCAGCGCCGCCCCCGCCAACGACGGGATAAGCCTGCAGGTGGAGGCCGGTGAGGTGTTCGGGCTGCTTGGACCCAACGGGGCGGGCAAGACCACCCTCGTCAGTCAGATCCTCGGCGTCCTCTTGCCCGACGCGGGCTCTATCCGCATCGCCGGCCACGACGTGGTGGCCCGGCCCGAGATGGCCCGCCGACTGTGCAGCTACCAGCCGCAGGCCACCGCGCCGGTCGAGGGGCTCACGCCCCGCGAGGCGGTGGACCTGATCGGGCGGCTCCGCGGTGGACGCCCGGGCGACGTCGGCCGCCGGGGAGAGGAGCTTCTGGGCGCCTTGGATCTGCTCGCTTCGGCCGACCGCCGGGTTCCGCTTTCCGGTGGAATGGCCAGGCTGGTCGGCTTCTGCATGGCCGCGGTGGTGCCCGGGCGCGTGGTCGTGCTGGACGAGCCGACCAACGACGTCGACCCGCTTCGGCGGCGGGCCCTGTGGTCCCTGGTGCGGTCCCTGGCCGACAGGGGGGCCGCCGTGCTCCTCGTCACCCACAACGTGAACGAGTCCGAACGCTGTGTCGACCGCCTCGCCATAGTCGCCGGCGGGCGAGTCCTGGCCCACGGGACGCCCTCCCAGCTGAAGGCCAACCTCGGCGCTCCGCTTCGCATCGATTGCAGCCTCGACGACCCCTCGCGACCGCCGCCGCTGCCCAATATCGGGACGGGCTGGGTGGCGACCGGCCGCCGCCTGATCGGCCAGATCCAGTTGCCGGAGGCGGGTGACGCCGTGTCGTGGGCCAAGACCCAACTCGACGCCGGGTGGCTGGTCGAGTTCTCCGTGGCGCCTGCCTCCCTCGAGGACGTCTACGCCAGCTGGGTGCAGCCGGACCAGACCCAGACCGCCGGGGCGATCGGGTGAGCCTGCCCCCCGCCGTCAGGTCCTATCTCCTGTTGGTGCGGTGGGAGTTCCTTCGCCGCCGCCAGCTCGTTGTCATGTTCGTGCTCCTGCAGGTGGCGCTGGGAGTGGGCATCGTCTACGGCTTCGCCTTCCTGGTGCCCCAGATCACCCCCACCGTGGCCGTCTTCCTCGCCACCGGTGCCATGACGATCACCCTGACCCTGCTGGGACTGGTGGCCGTGCCCCAGGAGGTGGCCCTGGCCCGGGTCAGCGGCCGCCAGGGGTACCTCGACGCCCTGCCGGTACCGCGGCTTGCGCCCCTCCTATCGGAGCTGACATTCGCCGTCCTCATGCAACTGCCCGGAGCCGTGGCCACGCTCGCCCTGGCCGCCGTGCGGTTCCACCTGCATCTCCAGCTGAGCCCGCTGGTGTTGCCAGCGGCGGCGCTGACGGCCCTGACGGCGGCCGCCTTGGGGTGCGCCATCGCCGTGTCCCTGCCGCCGAACGCCACTCAGCAGGTCACCCAGTTCCTGTCCGTCGGGCTGCTGCTGTTCTCGCCGGTCGCCTTCCCGATGAGCCGGCTGCCGGCCGGCCTGCAGGACCTGCACCGGGGGCTGCCCGTCGCCTACATGGCCGACATCATGCGGGGCACGATCACCGGCCACTACGACACCAGCCGGCTGCTGGCCTTTGGCGTCGTGATGGCCTGGTGCGTGGCGGGCCTGGCCACCTGCGGGCGGGCCGCCGCCCGGCGCCACTGACCCCCGTCGGTTATCGGGCGCCGCTCACGCCGGGGAGATGACGTAGGTGCCGTCGCGGCCTACCGCGCTGACCTGAAGACCTTCCTCGAAGGCGGCGCTCAGTACGTGACGGAGCGCCGAGCGCCACGCCCGGGCGGTGGAGGGGGCGTCGTTGCGCAACCGGACGACGTCGCTCGGCACCCGGGCCAAGAGGGCCTGACCGGGCTGGTGATCGCCCAGGACGGGCTCACCAGCCGGCCCGGGTGAGAGCACGTCGACGGCGCCGGCCGCCCGCAGAGCCGCCAGGTCGCAGTGGGCAACCGAACCGTCGGCCGCCTTCACCGCCCTGTGGTCATCGAGCCACCACGTCACCAGGCAACGATCGCTCTCGTCACCGGCGTTGACCCCGTCGGTCAGCTCACCGTAGAAGTCGACGTAGTAGGAGGTGAGCCGGGCGCCCAGTTTCATCACGTTGAAGAAGGCGTTGCGGGCCACCAGCGGGTCGAACGTCCAGGTGACCCGGCCGAGGCCCTGCTCGAGGCTCCAGGCCCGCTGGTGTTGTTTGAGGGCGAAGCCAACGTTGGCGCCCTGGTGTGCCGGCAGCACGCCGACCATGTGGGAGTGCAGGTAGGCCCCTAGCCCGTCCACACCCCGGAAGGCCAGGGCGGCGGCCACCGGCTCGGCGCCGTGCCGGGCGACGGCGACGTAGTTCCCTGAGTGGGCCAGCGCCCAGGCGAGCTCCGGGGTTACCGGCAGGTGGCCGTCGGGCTGGGGCCAAACCCCGGCTAGCACGCCGACTGCTTGGCGGGCGCCAGCCTCAGCGGTCACCACCTCGATCTCAACCCCCGCCTTTTCCGCCCAGTCCCGAGCCGAGCGGTCAGCGTCCGCGGCGATGCCGGGGGTGGCTCGGCCCGGGCGCACCGTCTCGGCCACGGTCGGCCCTAGCTGACCCGGGGCGTGGCCCGGGCGCCGGCATGCACGTAGCGGTATCCGTCGGCGGAGGACTCGAGGAACTTGATGGTGACGTGGCGGCCCAACCGTCGGTCCGGTTCGCTGGTCAGCAAGGTGCTGTCGTCCAAGGCGATGACCTGCTTGGGCGGCTCGTCGGGCAGGGTGCCAGCCAACGGCCCCGTGCTCGTCGCCTTGAACCACAGCCGCCCATCGGCGTCGGCGGTGATGTCGATGCGGACACCGGTCCGCTCATAGCTGCCCACGAAAGATCGGGGGTCGACCTGGGGCGGGGTGGCGGGCGGCACCGCGGCCGGGTTGAGCTCCGCTCCTGCCAGGTCGGCGAGGACGGGCCTCACCAGGTCGTCGAACAGGGCGCCGCTGTCGCCCCCGTTGCACAGCAGCACCATGGCGAGGTTGGCGTCAGGAACGATCCGTAGGAAGGCGTTCTGGCCCAGGGTGGTCCCGTCGTGACCGAACACCAGCGGCGAAGCGGCCCGGTAGAGGATGACACCGAGGCCCCATGCGTCGCCGAGGGTGTAGGGATCGGGCATTTCCACCTCGAACCGACGCATGGCCTGAGTGCTGGTAGCGGTGAGGACTCGATCGCCGCCGGGCCCGTTGCCGTCGTCCAGGAGCATGCGGGCGAACGCCAGCACTTCGGCGGCGGGCGCCGAGATGGCCCCGGCCGGGCCGGTGGCCCGGGCCAGATGCCACAGAGGCGTGACCTGCAGGGCGCCGTCTTCGCCTGTACGCAGGTGGCCGACCGCGGTCCGGCGCAGAATGGCCTCCTCGGGGAGGGTGACCGTGTCGTGCGCCCCGAGGGGGTCGAGCAGGTGCTTGCGGAGGGCGACGTCCCAACTGCAACCCCGGAAGTGCTCCACCAGCCGGCCGAGGAGCACGTAGCCCGAATTGCAGTACGAGAAGAAGGAGCCGGGCGGATGGGTGTGGGCGAGACTGGCCATGGCGTCGACGTAGCGCTCGATGCACTCGTCACCCCGGCCGAAGTCGTCGAAGACGTCGCCGTCCATTCCACTGGTGTGGGCCAGGAGCCTGCGAACCGTCACGCCCGCTGTCGCCGCTTCGTCGGCGGTGCGGAATGACGGCAGATAGCGCTGTACGGGAACGTCCAGGTCGACGAGGCCCTCGTCCACCAGCTGCATGACGAGGGTGGCGGTGTAGGACTTGGTGATCGACCCGATCTGGAACAGGGTGTCGCGGGTTACCTCCACCCCGGTGCGCAGGTTGGTCACCCCGCTGACAGCCTGGACCATCTCGTCGCCCTGGACCACCGCGGTCGAGGCCCCGACCACCTCGTGCTTGGCGGCCAGCTCGCGTAACCGTTCCGCCAAGCCCGCCCTCAGGTCATCGATGCCGGTCATGGCGCCTCTCCCTTCAACCGTCACCGAAGGTATGCGCCGGGGCGGCCGCACCCCACGTCGAATCGGACGAGAGGCGCCGGCGCGGGTAGTGCGATGGCACCAAGCACTGAGGGCCCGGCTGGCCTGAGGATGCTGGCGGGCCGGCGGCCCGCCGATGCCCTCTTCAGGGGCCGTCCGCCACGAAGGTGGATATCAGCGAGGCAAGCCGTGCAGGAGGACGATCGGCCGGCCGGGGCCGGCGGTGTCGCGGTACTCGACGGCCCCGACCGACAACTCCACCTCTGACATGAGGGAGCTCACCGGCTATCCACGGGCCGCTCGGCGCCTCGGGTGGGCTCGGGGGTACCGGCCGCGTCCACCAGGGTGGCGACGATGGCCCTGGCGTCGGGATTGTCGGATCCGATGTCCAGCCGCACGAGAGCTTCCTCGCTGGTGACCGAGAGGGTTAGGAAGCCGCAGCATTCCTGTTCGGCGGCGGCCAGCCGTCTCAGCTCAGAGCCGCGGTCCGCTTCGAACCAAAGCCGGGCGTGGCAGCCGTCGTCGTCCACCGTCACGGCTCGGCAGGAGGCGGACAGGTTCTCCCACCCTGACAGCTGTCGCCGGAGCCCGGCCGCGTCGAGGCTGCAGGCGATTGGCTGACGGTCCTCGCTCATAGCAGGCGGCTCCCTGAGTCGACGAGTCCCAGCTTGTCCGGGTTGCGAATCAGTCGCACGGCGCGCACGACCCTACCTTCGATCTGGAACGCGGCTGGTTGTCGCCGTCATGAGCCGTACCCGGTCGACGGGTTCGGGCGACCGGCCGCCTCCCACGCCTCGTGGGCGGCACTGACCCGCCCCCAAAGGCGGGACCTCGCCGGGGCGGCGATCGGCCCGACTCCGAACAGGTCCGCCAGGGCGTCGAACAGCTCGGACGGTAAGGTGATGACCCGCTCGCCGGCGCCCTCGCCGAGCCGGAGCAGGACGAGGCCACGCAACACATCGGCGCCGGCCTCGTCGCGGCGCTGAACGGTGAGCAGCTTGACGAACGGTGAATCCGGCGAGGTCGAGAGCAACCGGTGCCGGGCGTCGAATGCGCCCGGGGCAGCGTCGGCCGACCGCCAGGCCATACCGCCGAAGGCGTCACCTCCGATGTTGACGAGATGCCAGTCGCCGACGTCGCCCGGCGTCTGCTCGAGAGCGAGACGGAACGGACCCTGGCGGTAGGACCCGGACACCAGCGGCAACGGCTCGTACAGCAGATAGCCCAGCCCGGCGTCGACGTACCAGGTCCCGCCCGGGTTGGCGTCGGTCGGCAGGCCCGCAACGGTGAGGACCAGATGGTTGGTCATCTCCGCCTCGCTCGGCCCGTTGGGCCCGTGGACGCCCCCGACGTGGCGGCGGACCGAATAGCCCAGCTCGACCAGCAGCCGCCCCAGCGCCCCATTGAGGTGGAAGCAGTAGCCGCCCCGCCGCTGGGTGGCGATGCGGGCTAGCGACGACCCCGCATCGATGGGCCAGCGCTCGCCCATCTGGATCCACAGGGACTCGTAGGCCACCTTGTCCACCTGGGCCCGGTGGATCCGGAACAGGGCGTCGACCGACGGCGGCTCCGCCTCCAGTCCGAGACGGCCGAGGTACGCACTCACCAGGGAGGAGGCGACCTCCACCGGCTCATCCGCCCGGGCGCTAATCGGCCGCGGCGGCCAGCGCCCGGCCGAAGTCGGCGACCACGTCTTCGGGGTCCTCCAGGCCGACGCTGATCCGCACCAGGCCGTCGGCCAGGCCCTGGGCGGCCCGGTCGGCCGGGGGGACCTGCCGGTGGGTCGTCGACGCCGGGTGGGCGACGAGGGTGTGGACCCCTCCGAGGCTGGCGGCGATCCACGCCATCTCCAGTGAGTCACAGAAGCGGATCGCCGCGTCGATGCCGCCCTTCAGCTCGGCGGCGAGCATGCCGCCGAAACCGTTCAGCAGCCGGCGGGCGACGGCGTGGGACGGGTGACTGGGAAGGCCGGGGTAGTAGGCGACGGCGACGGCCGGCGATTGGTGGAGAAGCTCGGCGACTCGCTGTCCCGTCGCCGAGTGACGCTCCATGCGCAGCGCCAGGGTGGCCAGGCCCCGGATGCACAACCAGGCTTCGAGGGGCTGCATGGCTCCGCCGACTTCGAGGGCGGTGGCGCGGATGGAGCCCCGGGCCTCGGACCGGCAGCAGACCACCCCGCCCAGCAGGTCCGAGTGCCCACCGATGTACTTGGTCGCCGAGTGGACCACGTAGTCGAAGCCGAGCCGGGCGGGGGCGCACAGATAGGGGGAGGCGAAGGTGTTGTCGACGACCGAGGGGACCCCCGCCTGGGCGCACAGAGCGGCCAGGCCCGCGAGGTCGGCCACCGACACGAGGGGATTGTCGATCGTCTCGACGTAGAGGAGTCGGGCGCCGGCGAGGCTGTCGGCCACGGCCTCCGGGTCGGAGACGTCCACGGTGGTCACGTCAATTCCGTAGCGGGGCAGCACCTCGTGGAAGAGCGAGTGGGTGCCGCCGTACAGAGCGCGGCTGGTCACGATCCGGTCGCCGGCCCGGGCGAGGGTGGTGACCACGGCGTGGATCGCAGCCATGCCTGAATCGAAGGCGAAGGCTGCCTCGGTCCCTTCGAGGTCGGCCATCACCGCCTCGAAGGCCTCCACCGTCGGGTTGCCGTAACCGCGGCCGTAGACGTGGCCCGGCTTGCGGAAGGCGACGACCTCGGCGAAGTCGTCGAGCGTCTCAAAGCGCCAGGTGGACGTCTGGTACAGCGGCACGCTCGAGGGCAGCTGGGTCACCGGCGGCGCCACCGGTCGGTGGATGGCCCGGGTGGAGAACCCGGGCGCGGGGGCGGGGCGATCGGTCACCCCGCCATCATGTCCGGGGTCAGCGCCAGGACTCGGCGTAGCCGGCGAGGTCGAGCTTTTCCCCGGCGGCGGTCAAGGTGAGCGGCCGGCGGGCGTCGACGTTGACGGCGACCTCGTCGGCGAAGCCCCCCGGGCCCCGCTGGCGGCTGCGCTCGACCGCCTTGGGCTGGGGACCGTGGTGGATGCCGGCGGGATGGAAGGTCATCATCCCCTCGCCGATTCCGGCCCGGCTGAAGAACTCGCCCCGGTGGTAGAAGATCACCTCGTCGACGTCGATATTGCGGTGGTAGAAGGGCAACCGCAGCACGTCTGGATCCGACTCCAACGGGCGGGGAGCGAACGTCGCCACCACGAAGCCGGCGCCCACGAAGGTGGTGTGGGCGGAGGGCGGCAGGTGGTAACGGGGCGACACCACCGGGCGGAAGTCCTCCACGTTGAGCCGCATCGGGGCCAGGTCGCCCTTCCAGCCGACCACGTCGAACGGGTGGAACGGGTACCGGACCCGGGTCACCTCGTCGGAGCGACGCACCCGGATCTCGAACTCACCGGCCTGGTCGATCGGTTCGGGCTCGGGAACCTCGATCACCGCCGGGTCGAACAGGGCGTGGCGCCCGAGCAGCCCCCGGTCGGGCAGCGAGATCCGACCCTCGAGCGCTTCGATCGCCAGCAGCCTGACCGGCGTATGGGCGGCGATCCGGTGGGTGGTCCCGCGGGGAACCACGAGGTAGTCCCCCGGCCGCAGCGACAGCGGGCCGTACTCGGTCTCGAGGGTGCCCGAGCCGTCGTGCACGAAGTACACGACGTCGCCGTCCGCGTCGCGGAAGAACCAGTCGGGGGTGCCGGCCGGCCTGGCCCAGAACGATATCCGCAGCTCGGCGTTCTCCAGCAGGGCGGTCGGCAGCCCGTCGCCGTCGTCAGCGAGCCCGCTGGTGTCCAGGGCGTGCGGACGCAGCGGCCCGTCGATCGACGACCACCCGGTGGGCGGATGCAGCCGGTAGAGGTGACTGGCCGGACCGTCGAATCCGTCGCGCCCGTGCTCCTCCTCCACGGTCCCCTCCGGCAGGTCGGCGTGGGCCTGGCGCGACGCCCGCCCCCGCGACCACTGGGGGATACCCGGTTGCTCGGCCACCGCTACAGGTTCCCCCGGCGGGCCTGGGCCCGCTCGATGGCCTCGAACAGCGCCTTGAAGTTGCCGGCACCGAAGCCGGTGGCCCCTTCGCGCTGGATCACCTCGAAGAAGACGGTGGGGCGGTCGGTGACGTTCTCGGTGAACAGCTGGAGCAGGTAGCCGTCGTCGTCGCGGTCGACGAGGACGCCGAGGCGCATCAGGTCATCCCACGGGAGGTCGTAGCCTTCCATGCGCATCCGGGCGTCTTCGTAGTAGGCGGGCGGCACCTCGAGGAACCGCACCCCTCTGGTGCGCATGGCTGACACCGCCGACACAATGTCGTCGGTTCGAAAGGCGATGTGCTGCACCCCCGGGCCGCGGTAGTACTCGAGGAACTCGTCGATCTGGCTTTTGCGCCTGCCCTCCGCCGGCTCGTTGAGTGGCAGGACCACCTTGGAGCCGTCCCACACCACCGTCGACATGAGAGCGGAGTATTCGGTGGATATCTGGTCGTCACCGAAATGCACCAGCTGCTCGAAGCCGAGGACCTCCTTGTAGAACGCGACCCAACCGTCGAGGGCGCCCCGCTCGACATTGCCCACGCAGTGGTCCATGGCACGCAGGCCGACCGGTGCGCCCACCGGAGAGGGTGAGGCGGCGGGCTGGTAGCCGGGCAGGAATAGGCCGCGGTAGTCGCTGCGCTGGACCAGGCGGTGGACCGTGTCCCCGTAGGTGGCGAGGTCGGCCTGGATCACCGTCCCCTCTTCGTCGGACTCGCGCCAGGGCAACCGCACGGGGGAAGCACCCCGTTCGACGGCGGCGCTGAAGGCGGCGTCGGCATCAAGGGCCCTGATGGCCAGGCGGGCCACGCCGTCGCCGTGACGAAGCACGTGCAGAGCGATGGGGGACTCTGGTTGAAGGGCGCCGGTGACCACGAGGCGGACCTCGCCCTGGGTCATGAGGTATGACACCGACTGGCGCCGGCCGGTCTCGGGGCCGGCGTAGGCGGTGAAGTCGAACCCGAACCCCGAAGCCAGCCAGCCGGCGAAGGCCCGGGCGTTTCCGACCCAGAACTCAATGTGGTCCCACCCGAGAAACTGGGCGGCCGGGGTGGCGGGCGGCGGCTGGGAACGGAGGGAGAGCGTCGTCACGCCGCCGGCCTCCGCTGGGTTCGATCGGCGTCCATCCCGTCCCAGAAGGCCTTGACCCCGTCGAGCATCTCCGCCGCCCCCCTTAGGAAGCGATCGGCACTGAAGCCGGGCGCCTTCCATGCCTCGGCCAGCTCATCGGCGGTGTGGGCGGCGTGCTGGTCCTCGACCTTGTCGTGCCACACCCAGAAACCCAGATGCAGTTGGGGGCACTCGCGGTCCTTGAACGCTCGCAGGCCGGCGATCAGCTCCTTCCAGAAGCCGGCGGCCGCCCAGTGCTCGACGGCGTAGGAGGCGCCCTCGGCGGTGGATGGGTCGTCGGAACCGTAGATGCGAAGGAGCTCGTCGCAGAAGAAGCGGGTGGCGGCGGTGGCGTGGCGGCGCTTGCCCAGATCGGCGAATCCGAGCCCCAGGGGCTGGGCGAAGCGCACCAGCCACTCGAAGTGGGCTGCGGGGTGCCGGTAGACGCTGCCGTCGACCGACCCGTTGGTCGAGACCAGTTGCGGGTCGACCTCGGGGTCGGGCGCCGCCCCCCGCTCGGAGCGGAACACCACCCCGAGCTCGTTCATCAGGATCTCCTTGCCGGCCCGGTAGGACTCGATGTCGGCGGCGTTGATCACCTTGCGCAGCTGGGCGATGACGAACTGATGGCTGAACACCGAGAACTGGACCGTCAGGTGGGCCACGTCGTGGCGGGTGGCCCGCCCCTCGGCGAACCAGCGGGTGTAACGGTTGTCGGAGACGACCGGGTGGTCCCCCACCAGGCGGTCCGCCTCCATCCGGAACTGCGCCAGCCCCCCGGCTGCGGTGACGACCATGGTCTCCCCCCTTGGGTGACAATCTGGTGGTGTAAGTGAAACGCCGGCCCCCCATCCGGTCAATCAACCACTGAAGTCCTGTACAATCTGCCTAGTGTCGGGCGTCACCGACCAGCGTTGATGGCCAATCTGCCTACGGTCGACGATCTCGACGCCCGGTTGATCGAGGCCCTGGCGGACTCGCCGCGGGCGGGGGTGCTCGAGTTGTCCCGACACCTGCGGGTGGCCCGGGGCACGGTTCAGGCCCGGTTGGACAAGCTCGTCCAGCGGGGGGTGGTCACCGGCTTCGGACCTCAGGTCGAGCCGGCCGCCCTGGGCTACGGGGTCCTCGCCTTCACCACGTTGGAGATCGCCCAGGGCCGGCTGGCCGACGTGGTGAGCCACCTGCAGGCCATTCCTGAGGTGCTGGAGGCCCACGCCACCAGTGGGAGCGGTGACCTGCACTGTCGGGTGGTGGCTCGCACCAACGCCGACCTTCAGGACGTGATCAACCGGATGCTCGAGGTCCAGGGCATCGACCGCACGACCACGGTCATCGCCCTCTCCGAGCAGATCCCCTACCGGGTCCTCCCCCTCGTCGCCCGGTCGGCAGGCTGACCACGCCCCCATCCCTTACAACATCTTCCAGGTGCCCGGCACGGCGCGGACGGGTAGGAGCTTCCAACGTGTGGACGACCGTGGGGGGACTGGACAGGTGAAGATCGGCGACGAGGTTGAGCTGTACTCCGCCTTCAGCCAGACCTGGGTCGGCGGCTTCGTCGTGGCCCAGACGGCCGACGACCGCTACGTCGTGAGGCGGGTGTCGGACGGCCAACTCCTGCCTCCCACCTCGGCGAGCGACATCCGCCGGGCCGGCAGCGCCGACACCCCGCCGGCGGGGTCCGGCGAACGTCGGGTGCTGGAGATGGCCGCCGAGCCCGGATGCCACGACCGGCTGAAGGGGACACTGCAATCCTGGGGCCTCGGCGAGGAAGTGTCCGGGGCGGCCGCCGCCCTGGTGACGGAGGTCGTCTCGAGCAGTGCGCCGCCGCCGGGCGCCAGTGAACAGTGCGACCTGGTCCTCACCGTGGCCGAGGTGGGCGAGACCATCTGCGCCGAGCTGAGCCAAAGGCCCGCTGATCCTGACGGCGGTCGCCGGCGGGGGGTCGTCGTCGTCGATCGGGTCACCGGCCGCTACGAGGTCCGCACCGGGGCCCCGCAAGGGGTCCACCGCTAAGGCCTGGGCCCGGCAACTCCGACGAGGTCGGCAATCACCTCAATCGACACGCGGTGGCAGGAGATGCCTCTTTGGTAAGCGAATAGTCCGCCGGGCGGAAGCGTGACCAGAGGGGGGCGAATGCGCATCGGGGCCAAGCGGCGATTACTGGCGGCGGCGGCGCTCGGGCTGGGAGTCGTGGCCGCCGCGGGCGTCCACCAGGCGACGCGGGCGGCCGGTTGCCTTCCGCAGGCCTCTCTGGCTCCGCCCGAGTCGTGGCTGGCATCCCAGATCAACCAGACCCGGACGCAGCACGGCGTGGCACCTCTGTTGGTCGACAGCCGGCTCGAGAGCGTGGCCCGCTCCTGGGTCGTGCAGATGGCCGACTCCGGGCGGGTCTCCCACAACCCGAACCTCGAGAACCAGGCTCCCTCTGATTGGGAGTACCTAGGCGAGAACGTCGGCTCGGGACCGTCGCTGCAGGCCATCAACGACGCCTTCGTGGCCAGCGCCGATCACTACGCCAACATCGTCGACCGCAACTACAACGCCATGGCGGTGGCGGCGGTGAACGTCAACGGGGTGGTCTACGCCGTCGAGGACTTCGAATACTCGCCGTCGGCCGCCGACCAGTGCGCCTGAGCTACCGAGCCGCTCGGGCTCGCTCGATGAACAGGCGCAGCTTCTCCGGGTCCTTGCGCCGTCGGTCGTCGGAACGACTGGTCCGGGTCTCCGAGTCGACCCCGTAGGGACGGACCGCCCGGATCGCCTCGTCGACGTTGTCGGGACCGAGGCCTCCGGCCAGGATGACCGGGGTGTCCACCGCATCGACGATGGCCTGGCTGATCGACCAGTCGTGGACGAAGCCGGTGGCGCCGACCACCCCCGTCTGAGGATGGGCGGTGTCGAGCAGCAGAAAGTCGCTCACCGGGTCCAGCGCCGACGCCACGTCCACCGCCTCGGGCCCGAGCACCGGAATCGTCACCATGAGCTTGACGGGTGTGATCTCGGCTCGCAGGGCGGCGAGGCTGTCGGCGTCGAGGCTGCCTACGGCCCGGGCCAAATGGAGGACGGCGGGCGACACGGCGGCGACGGTCTCGACGATCCGGCGGTGAGACGTCGACAGGGACAATGCCACCACCGAAACGTCGGTTAGTTCGGCGAGGATCGCCCGCATGGTGTCGTGATCCACGAGGTCCCAGGTGCCGATCCCCTCGTCCAACACCACCCCGACGTGGTCAGGCCGCAGCGAGTTGACCAGGGCGGCATCCTCGGGTGTGGTTACGCCGTAGATCTGGACCAGCACCCGCGCCGTGAATCAGGAGAGCGAGAAGTGGGGCAGGGCTCGGATCGGTTCCAGCGACGACGCGTGGTCACCGGCCAGCTCACGCCGGGCGAACAGCTCGAGGGCCATCTCGTGGGCGATGAGCAACTCGGCCGCCCTGGCATCCTCCTCGGCGACGATCTGGCGGAGCCGGCTGTAGCAGGCGAGATAGTCGGCGACGACCGGCAGGAGCCCGGAGAGCATGGTCGCCCAGTCGTAGTGGTCCACGGCCGCCACGCCCTCGACGATCGCTTGGTCGGCCTCGGTGGACAGCCCGAGGCGCTGGAGATGGGGCACGAGCATCTCCTTGGTGCAGCGCTCGAGGGCGGCCAGGGCCTCTAGCTTGGCCCTCTGCTCAACGTCGGCTGCCAGCTGGGCCAGTCGGGAGAAGTACGCCTCGCCGAGCACCTCCCCCTGGAACGACTTGACCCAGAGCGACGACTCCTCGGCGGGCGTGTCCTGGCCGGTCTCGGCGGTTGCGGTCATGGCTCTCCCCCGGTGGATGTCACCGCGATGCTAACGACCGGGGCGACCGGCGCCGGCTGGGCCTTCTGCCGGCAAGTCACGCCCCGGTGGGCCGCCACACGACCGACACGGCCTGGATCGGCTGGTGGAATCCCTTGACCCGCACCGTCACCGGTGGACCGTCGGTGTTGAGGTCCGTCCCGTCCAGTGCGTGTTCGGCGGCGAGGATCTGCCCGGCCTGAGCCTCGTCACAGAGCCGGTTGGCCAGGTTCACCACCCGGCCGACGTAGTCGTCGCCCTCCAGGAGGATGACGTCGCCGGCGGCGATGCCGGCCCGGGGCGGCAGGGTCTGGCGGTCAGCCAGGTCGACGAACATGGCGATCACCGCCCGCACCAGCGGCTCGGATTCGACGCCGACGATCATGGCGCCGTCTCCGAGCCACTTGTCGACGCGCACCCCGTAGCGGGGCGCCACCTCGCGAACGGTGGAGCGGAGATGGCGGAGGGTCGCCAGCGCGGCTTCATCCCCGTGCAGGTCGTCGAACTCGGTGAAGCCGCAGAGGTCGAGGAAGGCGAAGGTGCGCCTCACCCTCAGGTGTCGGCCGGTGGGCGGGCTTTCGATCCGCTCGCCGCTGCTCGGCACCCGCCGAGTCTAGGCAGGGCCGCCCGGCCCGCTCACCTTCAGAGACGGGCGGGTGACGCCCGTCACCGTCCCGGTCATCCCCCAGCCCGGCGGAGGTGCGAGCGGCCTCAGCGCCCGGTGAAGGTGGCCCTGCCCGGGCCGTGCTCGAGGAACGACTGCACGCCGATCCGGGCGTCGTCGGTGTCGAACACCTCGGCGAAGAGGCGCTGCTCGAGATCCAGACCGGCAGACAGCGACCCGTCGAGGCCCTCGTCGATGGCGCGCTTGGCCATCGCCTGGGCCAGCCGCGGGCCCCGCGCCAGCTCGGCGGCCCACTCGAGGGAGGCGTCGGTTACCGCCTCGGCCGGAACCACCCGGTCCACCAGGCCCATGCTCAGCGCCTCATCGGCCCGAACCTGTCGCCCGCTGAGTATCAGGTCCTTTGCCCTGGCCGGTCCCACCAGGCGGGCCAGGCGCTGCGTTCCGCCCCCACCCGGGATGATGCCGAGCAGGATCTCCGGCTGGCCAAGGCGGGCGTCCTCGGCGGCCACCCGAAAGTCACAAGCCAGGGCGAGCTCGCAACCGCCTCCGAGGGCGTAACCGTTGACGGCGGCGACGGTCGGCGCCGGGATGGCAGCCACGGCGTCGAGGGCGGCGCGGAAGCGGGCGCCGACCTGGGCGGCCCGGGCCGAGGTGGGCCGGTCGGCCCCGGGGTCGGTGAACTCGCCGATATCGGCGCCAGCGGCGAAGATCCGCGGACCGCCCCAGACGACGACCGCCCCGGCCGGCTCGTGGGTCAGCTCGGATGCCGCCGTCTCGAGCTGGGACAGGAGCTCGGAGGACAGCGCGTTCATCTTGGGCCGGTCCAGCCTCACCAGGGCTACCCCGTCGGGCCGTCTCTCGACCGACACGTGAAGATCCGCCACCAACGCCTCCCCGGCCCAAACAGCCCGCGACCCATCGCCCCATGTGGGCGGGTCAGAATAGGTCGCGCATCGACGGCCCAGCTCGTGACAAGAACCAGGAGAGCCGCTTGAAGCCGATACCGGTGGTGTTCCACGTAGGGCCCCTCCAGGTCCACACCTACGGGATCGGCCTGGCCCTGACCTTCTGGTTCGCCCTGTGGTACATGCGCCGGCGGTTCGCCGCAGCTGGCGTGCCCTCGGAATGGCTCAACCGGGCGTTTCTGGGGGTGATCGCCGCCGCCATCGTCGGCGCCCGCATCGTGCACGTCCTGGCCAACCTCAAGTACTACCGCTCCTCCCCCGCCGAGATGCTGGCCGTCTGGCACGGCGGGCTGTCCTCCTTCGGCGGCCTGTTGTTCGGGGTGCCGACGGCGCTGCTCTACAAGCGCCGGCACCTTCCGGAGCTCGGCACCGTTGCCGCCCTCGACCTCGCCGCGCCGGTCCTGATGGCGTCGTGGGCGCTCGGGCGGCTACTGGGGCCCCAGGTCATGGTGAACGGCGGTGGTCACCCCACGGGAGCCTGGTACGGGCTGCGCTACGCCTGCACGCCGGGCCCGCACTGCCTCGCCAACGGCTACACCGTCCGGGAGGTTCCGGTGCCGGTCTTCCAAGCGCTCGAGTGCTTGGCGATCTGGGCCGTGCTGGTCTGGATCGACCGCCTTACCCACCGACATCCAGCCGGCGTGCCGCTGGCGGCCTTCTGCGCTCTGTGGGGGATGGCCCGCTTCGCCGACGAGTTCTTCTGGCTGGCCGTTCCCCGCCTGTGGGACGCGGTTGAGGTCACCAGCCTGGTGCTCGCCGCGGTGGGGTGGTCGGTGATGGTCTGGCTGCTGGTCAGGCAGCGCCGGCGTAGCCGGGCCCCGGACAGCCCCTCAGTCGAGGAGCCGGCCCGGGCGGCGAGTGTCCCTGAACCGGCGTGATCTGACCTTTTAGGCCCGTTCGGCCGGCAAGCTGAGCCCCACTGCTATCCGGAGGCGGCCGGCACGGCCGGGCGCAGCATGGCTTCGACGACCTCGGGGGCGGCCGGCCGGCACATCAGGTAGCCCTGGGCCAGGTCGCATCCCCGGGCCGCCAGGAAGGCCCACTGCTCTTCGGTCTCGACGCCTTCGGCCACGACCGTGAGCCCCAGCCCGTGGGCCATGTCGACCAGGGCCGAGACAATCGGTGACGCCGGACCGGAGGAATCGACGCCCCGCAGGAAGCTGCGGTCGATCTTGAGTGTCTGCACTGGGAACTCGGTGAGGCGTGAGAGCATCGAGTAGCCGGTGCCGAAGTCGTCGATGGCCAGGCGGACCCCGAGCCGGCGCAGCTCGTCCAGCTGGCCGGCGCTGGTGCCGCTCACTGCCACTCCCTCGGTTACCTCCAGCTCGATCAGCTCCGGCTCGATACCGGCCTCGGCCAGGGCGGCCGCCACCCGGTCCACCAGCCCGGGATCGGCGAAGTTGCGCCCGGAGAGGTTGACGGCGACCCGGATGGCGGGCAACCCGGCGTCGCGCCACCGCCGGGCCTGCTGGCAGGCGGTGCGCAGCACCCAGTCGTCGATGGCCGTGACCAGCCCGGTCTCCTCGGCCAGCGGTATGAACCGGTCCGGGGTGACGACTCCCCGGTCCGGGTCGGCCCAGCGCACCAGGGCCTCGACGGCCACCACCGCCCCGGTGGCCATGTCGAGCTGCGGCTGGTACAGGACGGTGAAGTCACCGCGCTCCAGCGCCGCTCGCAGGTCGTTCTCCAGGGCGAGCCGCTCGTGGGCGACGGCGGCCATCGACGGCGACCAAACCTGGACGTTGTTGCGGCCGGCCGACTTGGCCCGGTACATGGCCGTGTCGGCGTGCTTCAACAGGGCGCTGGGGGTCCGGCCGGCCTCGGGGTGGACGGCGACGCCGACGCTCGGCGTGATCACCAGCTCCTCGTGGTCGAGGAGGAAGGGGCGCTGGAGGACCTCCAGGATCTTCTCCGCCACCGATCTCACGTCGTCGACCCCCTGGGCGGCGGTCACCAGAACCGTGAACTCGTCGCCTCCCATGCGGGCGACCGTGTCCGAGGAGCGAACCGCCTGCTCGAGGCGCCGGGCCACCTGGACCAGCAGCTGGTTGCCAACCGGATGGCCGAGGCCGTCGTTCACCTTCTTGAAGTCGTCGAGGTCGATGAACAGGACGCCCACCTGCTGACCGGCCCGCTCCGCCTGAGCCACGGCGAAGGAGGTCCGGTCCTCGAACAGAACCTGGTTGGGCAGGCCGGTGAGGGTGTCGTGGAGGGCCTGGTGCTTGATCTGGTCGACGAGGCGGGCGTTCTCGAGGGCGCCGGCGGCCACCGCGATCAGAGCGTCGAGGAGGGTGCCGTCCTGATCGTTGAACCGCTCGTCGCGCCCGGCGACGACCAGCCACCGCTCGGGCCCGCCGTCTGGTGGCAGGAGTCGGCCGAGCTCATCGGGGCCCGAAGGCGCCGCGCCGATCCGGGCGGTGGCCGAGCGTAGGAGGCTGCGCGCCGCGTCGGTGATGGCCGACTCGACGTCGGCCACGGTCATCGAGGCGTGGGCGTCGAGAGCGGCGCGCAGCAGCCCGTTGACCCGTTCGCGATCGCGCCGGGCCCGCAGGGAACCCCCGAGCACGACCTGGAGCATGGCCAGCGGCGGCACCGCCAGCAGCAGCGACCAGGCCGAAGCACTGCTGGCCAGGGCGGTGAGGATGCCGAGAGCGGCGCTTGCCGAGGCGACGAGAGATCGGAAGCCCCGGCTCTCCGCCAGCTGCTTCATGATGGGCACCCCGCTGGCCAGCCAGACGATGCCCGAGATGGCCATGGTGTTGACGATGTTGAACACCGCCGTGCCGGCCACCGCGGCACCGACCCGCCCGGCCACCAATCCGTGCCCGGGGTCCAGACCGTTCAGAACCACCAGGCCGAGGGCGGTGGCCACGAGGGACTGGGCGGTGTTGTACAGCACCCGCGAGGGCGCCCGGCCGCAGAGGACGTTGCCAGCCAGGATGCCGCCGGCGAAGGCGACGAGCGCCCCGACCGGAGGCAACTGCAGGAACATGAGGATGAGGAAGCCCTCGTCGAGGTTGAACACCTCGGTGTTGCCTTTGCGCATCAGCGCCATCGGGAACGCCTGCGAGCAGGCGAGGGCCAGGCCGAGACCGAGCACCTGGACCAGGGGGCCGGTTCCCTGGCGCCAGGCCAACGAGGCGGTGCCGGCGACGCTCAGCCCCCCGAGGGCGGCGGTGACGGCCACCGCCGCCCGTACAGCCGGCGACAGCGGCGCCCGCCGGGGGACGCGCCGAACCAATGGCCGCCGACGCCCCGCTCTCGTCATGAATTCTCGATCGGTACAAATCGAGAAGCGGATGAGACCCCTGTGCGCCCGTGGCCGCCAAATGAGCCGATCGGGCCACGCGCGTCACCGTCACCCGCCGGGGCCGGGGAGGCCGACCGCTAGGTTCAGGACGTGTCCGCCTCGCCGCTCCAGCAGCTCGACATGCTGGCCCGGCAGGAGGCCGAGATCGATGCCGGCCTCACCCACCTGGAGATCTACACGCTGCGAGGGTTGCTGACGATCCTCTGGCACGGCCCCCGCGACGCCTCCTCCGCCCTGATCGCCTGCGGCGGCGCCATGGGCGGCCTGCTCGGCCCGGGCGCCGGCCTGTACCACCAGCTGGGCCGGGTGCTGGCCGACGCCGGCATCGCCACCCTGCGGGTCGGCTACCGCCGCCCCAACGACCTCGAGTCCTGCACCCTCGACCTCGGAGCGGCGGCCGAGCTCGCCTTCCGGGCCGGGGCCCGTCGGGTCGTGACCATGGGTCACTCTTTCGGGGGGGCGGTCGCCGTCCGGGCGGCCGTGGCCATGCCGGACCTCGTGGCCGGGGTGGTCACCCTGGCCACCCAGTCGGCGGGCTGCGAGGCCGCCGACCGGCTGGCCTGCCCGCTGCTCATGTTCCACGGCGACGCCGACGAGCTGCTGCCCCCCGCCGCCAGCGAAATGGTCCGGTTCATCGCCGGCCAGGGGGAGCTGGTCATCATCCCCGGTGACGGCCACCTTCTGAACGCCGGCGCCCCCGACATCCTCGAACGGTTGACCACATGGATCCCCGAGGTCCTTAAGGACCCCGACAGCAAGGAGCGCACATGAGCGAGGACGAGGTCCTCTACGAGGTCGACGGCCCCGTCGCCACCATCACCCTCAACCGGCCGGACCGCCTCAACACCATGAACCACACCCTGCTCGAGGCGGCCCTGGCCGCCCTGGAGGAGGCGGCGGGCGACAACCGGGTCCGGGCGCTCATCCTCACCGGAGCCGGGCGGGCCTTCTGCGCCGGAGGCGACCTGCAGGGGATGGCCGCCGGCGGCGGTTCCCCCGGACTGGCCGGCGGCGGCCGCTCAGTGGAGACCGACGTCGGCGCCCTCCGCCGCCACATGCGCACCTCCCAGCTGCTGCGAGAGATGCCGAAGCTCACCATCGCCGCCATCAACGGGGCCTGTGCCGGCGCCGGCCTGGCCTGGGCCTGCGCGGCCGACGTCCGCTATGCCTCCAACACGGCCGTGTTCAACACCGCCTTCATGACCGCCGGTCTGTCCGGCGACTTCGGCGGTACCTGGAACCTGCCGCGGATCGTCGGGCCGGCGGTGGCCCGCGAGCTGTACCTGACCGCCGAGAAGTTCGGGGCCGACGAGGCCGAGCGGATCGGGTTGGTCTCCAAGGTCGTGGCCCCGGACGAGCTGATGGGCGTGGCCCGGGCCAAGGCCGAGCGGGCGGCCGGCTTCGCCCCCCTCACCTTCGCCGCCATCAAGGCCAACCTCAACGACTCGGCCGATGTGAGCTTCTCCGAGATGCTCGACCGCGAGGCGGCCCGTCACATCCGCTGCGGGCGCACCGAGGACGCCCGCGAGGCGGCCGCCGCCTTCCTCGAGAAACGCCAGCCGGTGTTCAAGGGCCGTTAGTCGAGCGGGCGGGGCCGGCTCAGCGCTGGTGGGCCGGGCACCACCACGTCGTGCGCCCGCCCACCACATCGCGTCGTAGGGGGTGGCCGTCGCGCGGGCAGCGCCCTCCGGCCACCCTCGACTCCATCAGGTCGCCGGTGTGGGAGCCGCCGCGGGCGGACAGATCGCGCAGGGTCGAGACCAGCCGGCTGTGCAGGCGCCTCAGGTCGGCCCGGTCGAGCGAGCCGGCGGGCCGGCCGGGGGCCAGGGCCGCCCGCCACAGCAGCTCGTCGGCGATGAGGTTACCGACGCCGGCGAGGCGTGACTGGTCCATGATCCGAGCCTTCAGGGGGGTCGCTGACCCGGCCAGGGCCCGGGCCAGCTCGGCCGGCCCCACCGAGGCCGCGTCCGGCCCGAGGCGCGACTCGTCCGGGTCGAGCTCCACCCCGCCCAGTCGCCTCGGGTCACTGACCCGCAGTACCCCTCCGCCGGCCAGGCCGACCACCAGCCGGTCCCACCTCGGCTCCGTCCGCGAGCTCGAATAGATCAACCGGTCGACCCCGGGCCGGTCGTCCACGATCAGCCGCCCGGTCATGCCGAAGCGCAGCCCGAGGACCGGGCCACCCCTGCCGGTGTCGAGCATGAGCAGCTTCCCCCGCCGGCGGGCGGCGGTGAAGCGCCGGCCGGTCAGCGCCTCCTCCAGCTCGTCGGCGGTGAGACCGCCCTTCAGGAACCAGTCGTCGGGCGCGCCCACCGAGCGGATCCGGCGGCCGAGAACGCTCTCGGCCAGGACCCGGTAAGCCTCCACCTCGACGAGCTCGGGCACGGCATACAGTCTTCCCATGCCCCCCGAGAAGCCGCACTGGGCCCACCTCTTCCCGGAGGTCGTCACCTCGGGCCTGTGCACCGGGTGCGCGGCCTGCGTGGTGGCCTGCCCCTACGACGTCCTCGGTTACGACGACACCAACGGCCGGTATAAGCCGTTCCACGTCGACGCCGACGGCGGCTTCGACGACTGCACCCACGGCCAGCGGGGCTGCACCCTCTGCACCCGGGCCTGCCCCCGCTTTCGCGAGTGGGAGACCGAGACCGACACCTTCCTATTCAGCCGGGCCCGCAATGAGGACGAGGTGGCGGGGATCAGCAAGGACATCGTCCTGGCCCGGGCCACCGACGCCGAGCTGCACGAGCGGGGCCAGGACGGCGGCCTGGTGTCAGCCATCCTGGTGTGGGCGTTGGAGAACGACATGATCGACGCCGCCCTCGTCTCCTACCTCGAGGGCGACGGCACATCCTGGAAGGCCGTTCCCGGCGTCGCCCGCACCCGCCAGGACGTGTTGGCCGCCGCCGGCAGCCGCTACACCTATTCGGCCAACACCTTGGCCTACGGCAAGGCCATCGCCGACGGGGCCGAGCGGCTGGCCATGGTGGGCATGAGCTGCATGGCGTCGGCGCCCCCGATGATGGCAGCCCGCAAGGCGGGCAAGGTCGCCCGCCGCTTCGCCCTGACCGTCGGCCTGTTGTGCTCGAAGACCTTCGACGACGCCATCTTCCCCGAGCTGCTCGAGGCCCGGTACGGCCTCAAGCGCGAGGACATGGTGAAGATGAACATCAAGGGCGTCCTGCAGATCTGGATGCGCGACGGCTCCTACCACGAGATCCCGCTCAAGGAGTGCCACGAGTGGACCCGTGACGGCTGCAAGGCCTGCCCGGACTTCGCCGCCGAGCACGCCGACATCTCCACCGGGGGCATCGGGGCCTTCAACGACTGGACCCTCACGATCGTGCGCACCGACCGGGGCCGCGAGCTGATGGACTCGATGCTGGCCGCCGGGGCCATCGAGGTCCGCCCGGGCGACGACGACCCCGGGGCCGTGGCCCTCCTGCGCAAGCTTTCGCGGGTGTCACGCCGGCGGTGGCCGGAGACGGCCGTGCCCACCCCCGGGCTGGTGCCGGCTCGCCCCGGTGCGTAATGCTCTGAGGAGCTAGCTCGCCGAAGGGGAGGGTCCCATGCCCGAAGCTGTAATCGTCGCCACCGCCCGCACGCCGATCGGCCGGGCGTTCAAAGGTTCGTTGGTCGACTACCGGGCCGACGACATGGGCGGCTTCATCATCCAGAAACTGCTGGAGAAGGCGCCCGCCGTCAGCCCCGGCGACGTCGAGGACGTGATCATGGGCGCCGCCAACCACTCCGGGGAGCAGGGCATGAACATGGCCCGCAACATGGCCTTGCTCGGCGGGCTGCCCGACACCGTCCCGGGGACGTCGGTGAACCGGTTCTGCGCCTCCTCGCTGCAGTCGATCCGCATGGCCTTCCATGCCATCAAGACCGGTGAGGGCGACACCTACGTCGCCGGTGGGGTCGAGAGCGTCAGCCGGACCAGCGGCAAGGGGTTCGGGCGCGACGATCTCAACCCCCGCTTCGTCGACGAGTCGCGGTCGGACTTCGTCAACCACGTGTACATCCCCATGGGCATGACCGCCGAGAACGTGGCCGAGAAGTACAACGTGCCCCGGGCCCGCATGGACGAGTTCGCCAAGCTCAGCCAGGACCGGGCGGTCGAGGCCCAGAAGAACGGCTTCTTCGACCGCGAGATCACCCCGCTCACCCTTCCGGACGGCCGGGTGGTCGACAAGGACGACTGCCCTCGCGCCAACACCACCCTCGAGAAGCTGGCCGAGCTGCCGCCGGCGTTCAAGCCCGAGGGGGGCAAGGTGACCGCCGGAAACGCCTGCCCGCTCAACGACGGCGCCGCCGCCGTGCTGGTCATGGCGGAGGACAAGGCCCGCAGCCTCGGGCTCACCCCGCTGGCTCGCATCAAGGCCAGCGCCGTTTCCGGCCTCGCCCCCGAGATCATGGGGGTCGGGCCGATCGAGGCCTGCCGCAAGGTCCTGGCCAAGGCCAACATGACCATCAAGGACATCGACGTCGTCGAGCTGAACGAGGCGTTCGCCGCCCAGGTCCTCCCGGTGTGTGACGAGGTCGGCATCTCCATCGAGGACCAGCTCAACCCGAACGGCGGCGCCATCGCCCTCGGGCACCCGTTCGGCATGACCGGTGCCCGCATCATGACCACCCTCATCAACGACCTGCAGACTCTCGACAAGACCTACGGGCTCGAGACGATGTGCGTCGGCGGGGGTCAGGGCATGGCCATGATCATCGAGCGGCTCTCCTAGCCGCTTCCCTGCTTCGTCTGCACCGGGCGGCGGGCCACCCGCCGCCCGGTGCGCGTTCACCCTCCCGGCGAGGGTTCGCCCAACTGGCGGGCCCGGGCCAGGACGGCGTCCATCATCTCCTCGGTCAGGGTTCCGGTGAAGGTGTTCTGCTGACTGGGGTGGTAGCAACCGAGCAGGGTGATCCCGCTGGGGGCCGGGGCCTCCGAGCCGTGGCCGAATCGGGGCTTGGGGCGTACGCCGAGCAGCCGGCAGGTCACGTCGTGGGCGAAGTGTCCGAGCGTCAAGATGACCCGAACGTCGGCCAGCAGTCGCATCTCCCGGGTCAGGTAGGGCACGCAGTTGTCGCGCTCGGCCGGGGTGGGCTTGTTCGCCGGTGGCGCGCACCGGACGGCGGCGGCCACGTAGGCGCCGGTGAGGCGCAGCCCGTCGTCGGCCGACACCGACGTGGGCTGGTTGGCGTAGCCGGCCCGCCACAAGGCGGCGAAGAGCCAGTCGCCCGAGCGGTCTCCGGTGAACACCCGCCCGGTGCGGTTCCCGCCGTGGGCGGCGGGCGCCAGACCCACCACCAGAAGATGGGCCTTCGGATCGCCGAACCCGGGGACCGGCCGGCCCCAGTACTCCTGGTCGGCGAAGGAGGCCCGGCGGGTGCGGGCCACGTCCTCGCGCCAAGCCACCAGGCGGGGGCAGCGGCGGCACTCCACGATCTCCGCCGTCACCCGCGAGAGGCTGTCGGTGGTGGACGGCATGAGGACGAGAGTACGGGCGGCGCCCACTACCGTTGTTCCGCCATGCCGGCCCGCAAGCCGAAAACCCCACCGGCCGCCCTCGTGCTCCTCGTCCGCCACGGACGTACGCCCACCACGGGCACCGTCCTGCCGGGACGGGCCGCCGGCCTCAGCCTGTCGGACGAGGGCCGGGCCCAGGCCGAGGCGGTCGCCGAGCGGCTGGCCTCGCTCGGCAAGATCGACGCCGTCTACGCCTCTCCGCTCGAGCGCACCCGCCAGACGGCGGCCCCCATCGCCAAGCGGACCGGACATCGGGTGGTGGTGGAGAAGGGTTTGCTCGAATGCGACTTCGGCGAGTGGACCGGCGGCGACCTCAAGGCGCTTTCGAAGACGCCGGAGTGGAAGGTGGTGCAGCGCTGGCCGAGCGGATTTCGGTTCCCCGGCGGGGAGTCGTTCCCCGAGATGCAGTCGCGTGTCACCTCCACCCTGGTGCGACTGGCGCGCCTCCACCCAGGCGGTCGGATCGTGGCGGTGTCCCACGCCGACCCGATCAAAGCGGCGGTGGCCGACGCCCTCGGCACCCACCTGGACCTGTTCCAGCGCATCGTGATCTCGCCGTGTTCGGTGACCGCCATCGCCTACGGCGACACTGGCCCGACCGTGCTGGCGGTCAACTCGCTCGGCAACCTGGCGGAGCTCCGTCCCTCGTGAGCAACTCCTACGACCTGCCCCGGGTGGACCACCTGACCGTCGGCACCGTGGGTCCGGTCGGCCAGCGGATCTTCCTCCTGCAGGCCCGCCGCGGCGTGGACTCGGTCACCCTCAAGCTGGAGAAGCAGCAGGTGGCCGCCCTGTCCGAGTACCTCTCCGACCTGTTGGAGAAGGTCGGTCGTCCCGGCGAGCTGCCCACCGACCTCGAGCTGGAGCTCCCCGCCGAGCCCGAATGGCCGGTCGGCACCCTGGGCGTCGCCTACGACGAGGAGGAGGACACCGTCATCCTCGTGGCCGAGGAGGCCACCGCCGCCGAGGAGGAGGCCGAGGCCCCCGACGGCGCCGTGGCCCGGCTGGGGGCGACCCGGGAGCAGGCCGCCGCCCTCGCCATCCGCGGCGTCCAGCTGGTGGAGGCGGGCCGGCCGTCCTGCCCGCTGTGCGGGTTCCCCCTCGACCCATCCGGTCACGCATGCCCCAGGTCGAACGGCCACCGGCCGCCGACCCCCTGACCGTCCTCGCCCTGGGCGAGGTGGAGGTCGAGGGTCGGATGCCATGGAGCTCCAACCACACCTTCCTGGTCCGTCTCTGCCACGCCGAGGCGGAGATGGCCGCCATCTACAAACCCGGCCGGGGCGAGCGCCCGCTATGGGACTTCCCCGATGGCGTGTTCGTGCGGGAGGCGGCGGCCTGGGAGTTGTCCCGATTCCTGGGCTGGGGCCTCGTCCCCGAGACGATCGTGCGCCACGACGCACCGCTCGGCCCGGGGTCGCTGCAGCGCTTCGTGGCCGCCGACTTCTCGCAGCACTACTTCACCCTGCTTGAGGATCCGGCCCACCACGACTCGCTGCGGGCCATCGCCACCCTCGACGTCCTGCTCAACAACGCCGACCGCAAGAGCGGCCACTGCCTGCTCGGCGAGGACGGCTCCATTTGGGCCATCGACCACGGCCTGTCGTTCCACACCGAGCCCAAGCTGCGCACGGTCATCTGGGATTTCGCCGGCGAGCCGGTGCCGGCCCGCCTGATCCCCGGCATCGAACGGCTGGTCGACGCCGGTCCCCCCGAAGGCGTGGCCGACGTGCTCGACGACGACGAGTGCGAGGCCCTGTTGCTGCGAGCCGAGACGCTGCTGGACCGCCGCATCCTGCCCGCCCCCCACCCCGACCGGCGCCACTACCCCTGGCCGCTGGTGTAGCGGAGGTGGCGGATCTGGCCGCGGCCGTCGAGGGCGGCGACATCGACGAACTGATCGGCGTGATCAACGGGCTGTGCCTCGACGGCGACTGGGACGGCCTGGAGGAGCTCGCCCGCCGCTGCCGGGCGGCGCTGGAGCGGGGCCGCCAGCTGTGGCCGGTCGCGGCCCACGCCGACTACCGGCTGGCGCTGGAGGCCCCGGCCCGGTTGGCGGCGAGGACGATCGAGCCCGGCCGGGGTCGCTTCGCCCCCGGCCCCCTCACCGAGGTGTTGGCGTCGACCCACCGGTGGGATGACCTCGCACCCCACCTGCCGGCCGGCCCGCTGGCCGGCGTGGTCGCCCAGGAGCGGGTGCTGCGGGGCGAGGACCTGACCGCCGACGAGCGGGTCGACCCCTCCGCCCGAGAGCTTCCTCTCCGGCTGGCCGAGTGGGAGCCGGCCTACGCCCTGGCGACCTTCCACCCCGACCGGGCCGACCTGCCGGCGCCGGCGCTCGAGGTAACCGGGATGCCCCAGCCGGTACACGAACACCCGGGTGAGGAGGCCGGATCGGCGGCCAATGTCGACGAGGACGCCGGCGAGGGGCGCCGGGCGCTGCTCGACCTGGTGACGACCTGGACCGGGGAGTCGTCGGGCCGGGCGGAGGCGGTGGCCGTCGAGGGCGGGGCGGCGGACGCCGCCACCCTGCTCGCAGCCCGACCCCGGCAGCTGGTGCCGGTGACGAACGGGTCGGCCGTCGCCCTGATGGCCTGGGCCGGGGCCAGCGGCGGGGCCCACGGACGGCGGCGGGGGGCGGCGGCCGGCCGCTTCGCGGCCTGGTGGGCGCTGGCCGCCCTGGCGGGCATGCTCGACGAGTGGCCTCCCCCCGCCGACACGCTCGGGGAGGCCCTGGCCGAGCTGCGCTTCTACGAGCTCCGCACTGAAGGCAGCCAGACCGGGTGGCGCCTGTCGCTGGCTGTCGAGTCCCCCGCCGACGAGCTGGCGTGGGCGGTGTGGGCGGCGGATCCGGCCGAGGCGGTGGCGCCGGCCCCGGGCTGAGCGCAGATCGGCATTCACCCGCGGGCCGGGGTGGGTGTCAGTCCAGTGTCAACGCAGGTGGCCGAACGGGCCAGGATCACGATGGCGTATCCGCATCGCCTGGCGCCGAAGCCGTGGTCGCCGTCTGCCCGCAACGGCGCGACAGCGCAACGGCCCTCACATGGCGTCGACGTTAGGCAACTCAGGTGTACGGAGTTTTTCGAGTCCCCGACGACGTCTCGGTCCACCGTTGGCGCCAACCCGAAGGGAGCGCAGCGACCGGAGGGGCGGCAGCTACAGGGCGCCGAGGACGCGGTCGGTATAGGCGTTGGCGAAACGGCCGTCGGGGTCGAGCTTGCGCCTCACCGACTGGAAGCGTTCCCAGTCGGGATAGCGGGGCGCCAGGGTGGCGGCCGTCTGGTAGTGCAGCTTTCCCCAGTGGGGGCGCCCGCCGAGCGACCACATGATCTCCTCGACGGCCCGGAAGTACTGGTCGTAGGGCGTGCCCCGGTACATGTGCACGGCGATGTAGCAGCTTTCGCGCCCGTTGGCCGTGGACAGGGGGATCTCGTCGGCGGCGGTGAATCGCACCTCCACGGGGAAGCTCACCAGCAGGCCGCGCTCGTCGACCATCTTGGTGAGCCGGTCGAGGGCGGTGGCCGCCTCGCCCCGGGGAATGGCGTACTCCATCTCACAGAAGTGGACCAGGCGGGGGGTGGTGAACACCTGGTCGCTGCGCCGCACGAAGTCACGCGTGCCCGAGGACGGCACGGCGGTGGCCAGCTTGGGGATCAGCGACGGCCGGCGTCGGCCGATGCGGCAGGCCGCCCCGAAAGCCACGTTCTCGAGCAGGACCCGCTCGTAGAGCTCGCGGGCCCGGCCCATGCCCCGGGGCGCCTCGTCGGTGTGGTTGTTCGCCTTGGTCAGCGCCCACCGGGTGTGCGGCACCCAGTAGAACTCGAAGTGGTCGTTGCCGTCGACGAGCTCGTCGAGGCGGCCGAGGACGTCGTCCATGCGCATGGGCGCCTCGACGGCATGCATGTTGAATGCCGGCACACACTGCAGGGTGACGGTGGACAGGATCCCGAGGGCGCCGAGCCCCACCCGGGCGACCGACCAGATCTCGGGCTCCTCGTCCGCTGACGCGTTCACGACGGTTCCGTCGCCTATGACGAGGCTGACACCGACGACCTGCTCGGCGATGCCCCGGTAGCGGGCGCCGGTCCCGTGGGTGCCGGTGGAGATGGCCCCGGAGATCGTCTGGTAGCCCACGTCGCCCAGGTTGGGCAGGGCCAGGCCCACGTCGGCCAGCTCGCGGCACAGCTGGTTGATGGTGATGCCGGACTGGACCCGGACCCGCATCGACTGGCGGTCGACGTCGAGCACCCGGTCGTGGCGGTCGAGACGGACCTGCACCCCGGAGGTGGTGGCGATGTCGGTGAAGGAGTGACCGGAGCCGACCGGCTTCACCGTCTGCCCGGAGCGGGCCGCGGCCCGCACCACCTCGGACAGCTCGGCCTCACTGGCCGGGCTTACCACCTCGGCCGGCGCGCACCGCTGGTTACCGCCCCAGTTGACCCATCGGTGCGTCGCCCCCAAGGTGCTGGCCATGGGTCAGGGCGCCGCGATCAGCCCCGCGCCTTGAGCGCCTCGATGAGCTTGGGCACCACCTTGTGGACGTCGCCGACGACCCCGAGGTCGGCGATCGAGAAGATCGGGGCCTCCTGGTCCTTGTTGATGGCGACGATGTTCTTCGAGCCCTTCATGCCCACCATGTGCTGGGTGGCGCCGGAGATGCCACAGGCGATGTAGACGGTGGGTTTCACCGTCTTGCCGGTCTGGCCCACCTGGTAGGCGTAGGGCACCCAGCCGGCGTCGACGATGGCGCGGGAAGCGCCGGGGGCGCCGTTGAGCAGCTTGGCCAGCTCCTCGATCATGGCGTAGTTCTCGGCGCTGCCGAGCCCCCGCCCGCCGGACACGACCACGGCCGCCTCGTCCAGCTTGGGACCGGTGCGCTCCTCCACGTGGCGCTCCAGCAGCTTGGCGTCGCCGGCGTGGCCCACGTCGGGGGCGGTCAGCTCCTCCACCTCGGGGGCCCCGCCGCCGGACTCCTCGGCCGCGAAGGTCTTCGGGCGCACGATGAACAACCCCGGACCGGCTCCGGTGAACTTGGCCTTGGCGATCTGGGTGCCGCCGAAGATGGCGTGCTGGGTGACGAGGTCGTCGCCCTGCTTCTCGATGCCGACGATGTTGGCCAGCACCGGCCGGTCGATGCGGGCCGACAGGCGGCCGATGATGTCTCGGCAGTCGTACGTCGAGCTGCCGAGGATGGCGTCGGGCCCGTCCGCCGAGACCTTCTCGGCGAGGGCGGCCGCCACCCGGGCACCGGCGAGGCCGCCGCCGAGGTCGCTGACGGCCAGGACCTTGGTGGCGCCGTGCGCTCCGAGCTGGGCGGCGGCGTCGGTCGCCTTCTCCCCCCAGACCACGCCCGTGACATTGGAGCCGAAACCGCGGGCGGCGGTGAGCAGCTCGAGGCCGCCCGAGGAGGGCACGCCCTCGACGGTGTCGGCCAGGACCCAGATCTTTTCGGTAGCCATCTCTCTCCTACAGAAGCTTGAGCTCGTCGAGGAAGGCGACGACCCGCTCGTGGGCATCGCCTTCGTCCACCACGATCTCGCCCGCCTTGCGCTCCTCGGCCTGGGCGACCTCGATCATCTCCTGGCGGGCGCCCTTCAGGCCGACCTCGTCGGCGGACAGGCCGAGGTCCGAAACCGTCAGGGTCTCGACCGGCTTGCTCTTGGCGGCCATGATCCCCTTGAAGGAGGGGTAGCGGGGCTCGACCACGCCGGCGGTGACGGTGATGACCACCGGCAGGGCGCACTCCACCTCGTCGTAGCCGGCCTCGGTCTGCCGGTTGACCTTCACCTTCCCGTCGGCCACGTCGACCGACTTGGCGAAGGTCACCGACGGGAGGCCGAGCAGCTCGGCCACCTGGACCGGCGTCGTGCCGGTGTAGCCGTCGGTCGACTCGGTCGCCGCCACCACCAGGTCGGGCTCGGCCCGCTTGATGGCGGCGGCCAGCACCTTGGCCGTCGACAGGGCGTCGGACCCCTTGAGGGCGTCGTCGCTGACCAGGATGGCCTTGGCGGCCCCCATGGCCAGCGCCGTACGCAGGCCGCTGGTCTCGCCGTTGGGGGCCATGGACACCAGCGTCACCTCTCCGCCACCGGCCCGCTCGGCCAGCTGCAGCGCCATCTCGACCCCGTAGGCGTCGGAGTCGTCGAGGATCAGCTTGCCCTCGCGTACGAGGGTCTTGGTCGAGGGGTCGAGGCTGCCGGGTGCAGCCGGATCGGGAATCTGCTTCACACAGACGACCACGTTCATGGGGCGCATTCTCCTCGACCGCCTCGGGAGTGTCGAACCGGCACCTCCGGCGGACGGTCACCCGGGTTGCGGTGCCCGCTCGTTACCCACCAGACCGGCGGCCCTCACCCCGTCGACTACTTTCGTCCCTTCGGGCTGGACTTCCGAGGGGCAGGAAAGCGGGTCGCGCGTGGCCGACAAGGACGAGGTGAGGCTGGTCGTTCCGGCCAGCCCGGAGTTCGTGCGCCTGGCCCGGGTGACCGCCTCGGGCCTGGCCAGCCGCCTCGGCTTCAGCTACGACGAGATCGAGGACCTGCGCCTGGCCGTCGACGAGCTCTGCTACGCCGTCATCGGCCCGGCCGGCCGGCCCGGGGCCCTGACCGTGCGCTTCTTCATCCGCGAGGGCGGCCTCGAGGTCGAAGGCACCGGCCATTTCGACCCCGGCGGCCCGCCGGTCGGGTTGTCGGACCTGTCCCACCAGATCCTCACCGCCCTGGTCGACAGCCACGACGTGCGTGCCGACCTCGACGGCCAGCCGTCGGTGTGGCTGCGTAAGCGGGGAAGGGCGGCCGAGGCCGGATGACCCCAGACCCCGACGAGCGCGAGGAGCTGCGGCGACAGTTCGCCGTCTTCGCCGAGACCCGCGAGCCGGCGCTTCGTGAGGAGCTGGTCAACGCCCACCTCGGCCTGGCCGAGTACCTGGCCCGCCGGTTCGCCAACCGGGGGGAGCCCCTCGACGACCTCATCCAGGTGGCCTCGATCGGCCTGGTCAAGGCGGTCGACCGCTTCGATCCGGAGCGGGCCGTCGAGTTCTCCACCTACGCCACCCACACCATCGTCGGGGAGCTGAAGCGCCACTTCCGCGACAAGGGCTGGGCGGTCCGGGCGCCCCGGCGGCTGCAGGAGCTGTACCTCCGACTGGGCCAGGTTATCTCCACGCTGTCCCAGACCCTCGGCCGCTCACCGACGATCAGCGAGCTGGCCGAGGAGGTCCAGGCGTCCGAAGAGGAGGTGCTCGAGGCGCTCGAAGCGGGCCAGGCCTACCGGTTCGCCTCGCTGGACGCGCCCGCCCCCGGGCCCGACGACGAGGGGTCGGCCACCCTGGCCAGCCAGCTGGGCGAGGACGACCCCACCATGATGGCGGCCGAGGACCGCGCCGCCCTCGGCCCGCTGCTCGAGCACCTTCCGCCCCGCGAGCAGCGCATCCTGTTCCTCCGCTTCTTCCAGGGCATGACGCAGTCGGAGATCGCCTCCCAGCTCGGCATCTCCCAGATGCACGTGTCGCGCCTGCTGGCCCGCAGCCTGGCCCAGCTCCGCTCGGTTGCCGCCGAGTCGTAGGGCGGTGCGGCTGCTTCTCGTCGTCAACGTGTCGGCGTCGGCCGTCACGCCGCGCACCCGGGTCGTCATCGCCAAGGCGCTGGCGGCCGACCACAAGCTCGAGGTGGTCGAGACCGATCGGCGGGGTCACGCCACCCACCTGGCTCACGAGGCCGCCACCGAAGGCTGGGACGCGGTGGTCGTCCTCGGCGGGGACGGGACGGTCAACGAGGCGGCCAACGGCCTGGTCGGCACGGACACCGCCCTCGGGGTGCTTCCCGGGGGTTCGACCAACGTGTTCGCCCGCACCATCGGGGCGTCCACCGACCCCATCGAAGCGACCGGTCAGCTCCTGGCCTCGCTGGCCGGCGGCGAGCGTCGGCGCATCGGCATGGGACGGGCCGACGAGCGCTACTTCCTGTTCCACCTCGGCGTCGGCTTCGACGCCGCCGTCATCGACCGGGTCGAGCGGCGCCACATCCTCAAGCGCTACGCCGGTCACCCTCTGTTCGTGGCCGCCGCCGTCGACACCTGGGTCCGCCACTACGACCGCAGCCGGCCCCGGTTCTCGGTGTCGGTGCCCGGCCCCGACCCGGCCGGCGAAGCCGCCGATTCCCTCGAGGGTGGCTACTTCGCCGTGTTCCTCAACAGCGACCCCTACACCTTTCTCGGCACCCGACCCCTCCATCTCGGCCCCGGCACCGGGCCCGACGACGGCTTGGCCGTGGTCGCCTTCCGGTCGCTGCGGCTCACCGACCTGTTGGGAACGGCCGCTCGGGCCCTCGGGTCGGGCCGGCGGGTCGGCCGCCCGCACCGGATCTGGGCGCTCGACCACCTGGAGGAGGCCGAGGTCACCGGGCTCAGCGGGCCCGACGGCGACCCGGCGGGCGCCGCCTTCCCCTACCAGGTGGACGGCGACTTCCTCGGGCTGACCAGCGCCCTGCGGGTCAGCCACCACCCGGCGGTGATCGACGTCCTCTACCCGCCGGGCTCCTGAACCTCACGCCCCAGGGCCGCCAGAGCCACATCGGGTCGGTTGGTGATGATGGCGTCCACTCCGGCCCCGGCCAGCCAACGAATTCGTTCCGGGTCGTCGACGGTCCAGGTGTTGACGGCGACCCCGGAGTCGTGGGCGGAGGCCACCAGTTCGGTCGTGACCACCCGGTGGTGGGGATGCAGGGCCCGGTGGCCGCGGGACCGGACCAGCTCGAGGGCCTGGTGCTGGTCGAGCGACTCGGTGGTGAGAAGGCCCGTCACCAGGTCCCCGTCGACGGCGAGGGCGGCGTCGATCGATGCCAGCGAGAACGACGAGACGATGACCGACGCCCGGCGCTCGGCGACCATGGCCGCCACCTGCCGGGCGACCAGCTCGGCCTCGTCCCAGCCCGGCTCCCAGGGGAGGTTCTTGATCTCGGCGTTCACCACCAGACCGGCGCAGGCGTCGAGGGCGGCGTCGAGCAACGGGACGGAGCCCGGAAGCTCAGCGACGGTGAGCTCGGCCACCGGGCCGACCCCCTCGATCACCGCGTCGTGGTGGACGACGAGGGCGCCGTCCGCGCTGCGTCGCACGTCCAGCTCGACACCGTCGGCGCCCAGCCGGACCGCCTCCAGGAAGGCCTCGATGGTGTTCTCCGGGCAGGCGGCCGACGCCCCCCGGTGACCCAGGACCGCCACGGCAGGGAAGCCCACGTTTCGCGCCGCCGAAGCAGGAAACGGCCCGCCTTTGGACGAATCAAAGCCTTGCTTTACCACCGGCCTCACCATATGATCGCCGTATCACCTTTACTGCTCGGTAACACGTATGTCGCCGGCATGTGAATGTATTCACAAGTGAACTAGTCACCGCCGAGGAGGGACCGTGGCCCTGACCTGGAGCCGCACCATCGACTGGGACAGCGACAACTGGCGCGATGTGGCGGCGTGTCGAGACACGGACCCGGACCTCTTCTTCCCGGTGGGCACGACCGGCCCCGCCCTCGAGCAGATCGCCGCCGCCCAGGCCGTATGCCGCCAGTGCCCGGCCCTGGAGCCTTGCCTGGAGTTCGCCCTGGCCACCAACCAGGAGTCCGGGGTATGGGGCGCCACCTCCGAGGAGGAGCGGCGCAAGCTGCGCAAGTCGTGGCTGGCCCGCCAGCGCCGGGCTTCCTGAGGAACCCCTAGCCAATCTTCTGCGGCTCCGGCAGGGGGACCCGCAGGCTCACCCGGGTGCCGTCCGTGCCCGCCATGCCGATCTCCCCTTGGAGCTGGCCGGTCACCAGGTCGCGCACCAGCGACAGGCCGAGGCTGGTGGTCCGGGCCACGTCGAACCCCTCCGGCAGGCCGACCCCGTTGTCGATAACGGTCACCCGCAGCTCGGACCCGTCGTTGGCGAAGTCCAGCGCCACCCGCCGCGCCTCCGCCCCGGGGTCCGACCCGTCCACGAAAGCGTGCTCCACCGCGTTCTGCAGCAGCTCCGCCATGACCACCGCCAACGGCGTGGCCACGTCGGCGGGGACCTCCCCGGGGTCGCCGCTCACCTGGATGGCGACGGGCCGGTCGAAGGACGCGGCGGCGTCCTCGGCCATGTGGACGAGGGAGCGCACGATCTCCCCGAAGGCCACCTGGTCGCCGGGGTCCCGCGACAGGATCTCGTGGACCAGGGCGATCGACCGGATGCGCCGCTCCGCCTCCTGCAGGGCGGTGCGGCCCTCGTCGGAACCCAGCCGGCGGCCCTGCAGCCGCAGCAGCGACGAGATGGTCTGCAGGTTGTTCTTCACCCGGTGGTGGACCTCGCGGATGGTGGCGTCCTTGGAGATCAGGAGCCGGTCGCGCCGGCGCAGGTCGGTGACGTCACGCATGAGGGCCACCGCGCCGGACGGTCGCCCCTCCTCCAGCAAGGGGATCACCCTGATGACGACGATCAGGTCGGGGCGACGCTCGACCTCCTCGGTGACGGGCATCGCCGTCTGCAGGGCCCGCTCGGTCGACGTCACCTCGAGTCCCAGCTCGTCAAGCCGGGCCCCGGCGACATTGCTGTGCACCCCCATGCGGTGCAGGGCCGACACCGCGTTCGGTGACGCGTACTCGATGCGCCCGCGACCGTCGACGAGTACGACGCCGTCACCGACCCGAGGCGCCTCCGCCGCCGCCGAGTCCTCGGCGGTGTCGAACGGGAACTCGCCGTTGACGATCATGCGGGCGAAACGGTCGAAGGTGTCGACGTAGACCGCCTCCAGCTCGCCCTGGCGGCGCCCGACCGTCGGGGCCGACTCGCGGGTGAGCACGGCCAGCATGCGGCCACCGTGGCGCACGGGGATGCACTGCACCCGCGCCCGCTCGGCGCCGACCTGTTGCATCTCGCCCTCGACGATGGCTCCCAGCTGCCACGACCGGGCCACCAACGGTCGGTCCGTCTCCTCGTAGGTGCGGCCCAGCATGTCCTCGCGATAGAGGGTGGGGTTGGTCGTGGGGCGCATCTGCCCGACGATCCGGAACACCGACGGATCCTCCTCCGAGGTCGGCACCAGCAGGAGCAGGTCGGCGAAGCACAGGTCGGCGAGCATCCCCCAGCTGCCCATCAGCCGCTGCAGGTGGCCCACGTCCTCGGGGCTGAGCCACTCGGGGAGCGCTTGGGGCATGGCCGGCGACCGCCCTCAGATACCGACGGAGTGACGGACCCGCCCCCGGAAGGCGGCCAGCTCGGTGTAGCCCGCCGCACCGAGCAGCTGGCGCAGGTCGTCGCTGCGGAAGGCGACCTGGCCGGGGCCGTGGGTGTCCGAGGCGGTGGTGACGGGCACGCCGGCCGCGGCCAGCTTGGTCAGCAGGTCGGGCGCCGGGTAGGCCTCGGCCGCCGGCTTGCGCCACCCGGCCGAGCTCACCTCGGCGGCCATGCCGGTCCGGGCGGCGGCCTCGGCGATGCGGTCGTGGAACTCATCCGGTGCGGCCGGCCGGTGGCCGGCGACCTTGGCCAGATCGGGGTGGGCCAGCACGTCGCAGGTGGCGCTGTCGGCCAGCTCTTCGAGGCAGGTGGTGTAGGCGTCCCACACGGCGTCGATGCCCCGCCTCCCCCACTCGGCGACCATGTCGGGGTCCTCCAGCCAATCGAACAGCCACGCCCCGATCCAGTGCACCGAGCCGAGCAGCACGTCGAACGGGTAGCCGGCCAGCAGACCGGCGACCTTGGCCATGAGGCCCGGGTAGTGGTCCACCTCCAGTCCGAGCAGCACCGGCAGCCCCGCCGCCTTTGCCTCCATCACCGTGGCCACGTAGTCGTCGAGATCGGCGTGGGCGTGGTCGTCCCAGTAGCGGGCCATGGCGGCGCGCAGGTTGGGATCGGGGTCGTCGTCCCAGAAGTCACCGAGGAGATCGCGGGCGGACCGGAAGCGGAAGAGGTGCTCGGTGACGGCGATCTCGCCCACGCCGGCACCGGCCGCCAGGGCGCAGTACTCGGACAGCTCCTCGACGGTCGGCGCCCGGTCGCGCTGGCCGTGGGGCCACAGGTGCACGTGGTAGTCGAGCACCGCCTAGCCGGCCTTGCGGATCAGCGTGACTCCGTCGCGCACGGTGAGTTGCACGCACACGACGCGGGGGTCCGCCGCCACCCGCTCGTTGAACTGGCGGATGGCCGCGGTGTCCTCGCTTTGGTCGGACTGGTCGATGACCCGCCCGCTCCACAGGGTGTTGTCGGCCATGATCAGCCCGGAGTCGGTCAGCTTGGGCAGGACCGCTTCGAAGTAGTTGAGGTAGTTGCGCTTGTCGGCGTCGATGAAGACCAGGTCGAAGGGCCCCTCGAGGCGGGCGATGGACTCGAGCGCCGGCCCGAACCGCAGCTCGATACGGTCGGCATGCGGGCTGGCGGCGATGTGGCGGCGGGCGATGTCGGCGTGGCGCTCGGACACCTCGCAGGTGACGATGAGCCCGTCCGGGGGCAGGGCGGCCGCCATCGACAGCGAGGAGTAGCCGGTGAAGGTGCCGATCTCGAGGATCCGCCGGGCCCGGCTGGCGAACACCATCATCTCGAGGAAGCGGCCCTCGAGGGCGCCCACCATCATGCCGGAGAGGGCGCCCAGCTCCGCCTTGGTCTCCTCGGCCAGGTGCTGGAGGTGGGCGGCCGGCGGGGTGGTATGGGACTCGGCGTATGCCTCGATCGACGGTTCGATGACCCCGGCCATGTCAGCTCCAGATCGCCTCGCCCAGGCGCAGCAGGCCGCCCAGGTCGCAGATGTCGGTTTCGAAGAAGGGCACGGTCGCCACCACCTCCGGGCTCACGGCCAGCTCGGCTCGCTGCTCGGCCTCGCGCTGGGCCACCACCTGGAAGTTGAGGAAGCTGGCGGACACCTCGGTGAGCACCCGCTCGACCTGGCTGCGCTCGGCGGACAGGTCGAGGTAGGCGGCGAGCTCGGCGGCGCGCGACTCGATCCGCTCGGCCGTGCGGGTGGCCTCCTCGTCGAGCAGGTACTCGGGGAGGACCCGGTTGAGGACGACCGCCCCCAGGTGGAGCCGGCGTTCGTCGAGGGCGTCGATGAAGAACTCCGCCTCGTGCAGGGGGGACGCCTCGAGCGTGCTCACGACCACGAACGTGGTGCGGCGGTCGTGCAGCAGGCGCGACACGGCCCGGGCCCGCTCGACGAAGCCGTCGTACATGGTCTGGAACAGGATGAAGAACTCGGCGATGTCCTCGAGGAACTGGCTGCCGAGGATGCGGTCGGCCACCTGGTAGAAGGGCCGCGACGCCAGGTTCACCAGCCGCGACCGGTAGGGGGCGATGAGCCAGCGCAGCAGGCGGCTGGAGAAGAAGTCGCCCATTCGGGCCGGCGCCTCGAGGAAGTCGATGGCGTTGCGGGTCGGGGGGGTGTCCACCACGATCAGGTCGTAGCTGCCCTCGCTGTGGATCTCGTAGAGGCGCTCCATGGCGATGTAGTCGTGGCTCTGCACGAAACGGCTGGAGATGTTCTGGTAGAGCGGGTTGCCGAGGATGCGGTGGGCGGTGTCCTCGTCGGGGGCGTGGCGCAGCACCAGCTGGTCCCACGACTGCTTGGTGTCGAGCATGGCGGCCCACAGCTCGCCCCGCGGGGTAACCCCCGCCTGCTGGAAGGCCTCGGCAGGGACCTGGTGCTCGTCGTTGCCGATCCCCTCGAGCCCGAGGGCCTGGGCCAGCCGACGGGCAGGGTCGACGGTCACCACCAGCACCTTGCTGCCGTGACGTACCGCAGCCATGGCGGCGGCGGCGGCGGCCGTGGTCGTCTTGCCCACCCCCCCCGACCCGCAGCAGATGGCGATCTCCTTGGCCGCCAGCAGCTGGTCGACGGTGGCGGCCCGGCCGTCGCCGTGCTTGTCCCGCGGGGTCATCGGGTCATATCCCCAGCTCGGCCGCCAGGGCGGCGGTCACCTGGCGGAGGGCCCGCTGCCCGTGGGCCCGGGTGAACAGGTAGGGCACGTAGATCAGGGGCACCGAGTGGTCGATGCCGTCGCGCAACCGCTGCAGATGGCCGGCCCGGGTGCGGCGGAGGGTGACGGCCAGGCGGGCGGCGGCCAGCAGGGGCCCGGCGTCGCCGGAGGCGGCCTCGCCGAGGTTCTCGGCGACCTCCGGGTCGCACAGGGTCTCGAAGATCTCCTCCTCGGCCCGGGTGAACAGCTCCGGCAGCACCCGGTTGACGACGACGGCGGCCAAATCGACGGTCGTCTCCTTGGAGATCCGCTCGGCCAGCTCGACCGTCTCGACCACCGGCATCTCCTCGGGGGTGGCCACCAGGCACAGGCCGGTCACATCGGGGTCGGAGAGGATGTCGAGCATCCACCCCGTTTGCTGGCGCACCCGACCCACCTGCACCAGGCTGTTGATGGCCTGAGGGGCGGCCAGCTGGCCGACGATGTGGCCGGTGGCGCTGGCGTCCACCACGATCAGGTCGTAGTGGCGCTCGCGCACCTCGTAGGCGAGTTTGCCGACGGTGAGGATCTCCTTCACGCCGGGGGCGGCGGTGGCCACGAAGTCGAAGGCCCGGGCCACCGGTCCGATGCGGCCCACCATGGGCACCCGCAGTTGGATGTTGAGGTACTCGCGCAGCGACTCCTCGGTGTTCATCGACATGGCCCACAGCCCCGGCTGGACCTGGCGGGGCTGGTAGCCGGTCTGGTCGCACTCGTAGGAGGAGGCGATGTCGCCCTTGGCGTCGATCTCGCAGACCAGCGTCTTCTGGCCGCGCTCCGCCGCCAGCAGGGCGAGGGCGGCGGCGATGGTGGTTTTGCCGACGCCGCCCTTGCCGCTGACGAACAGCAGCTTGCGGTCGAGGAGGGCGGTCATCGGACCCGGGCTACGGGGTGCCGAAACCGACCCGGCGGTCCTCGCCGGGAGCCCCGATCTCGACGTAGGCGACCTTGGCCGAGGGCAGGCCCACCTTGCGGCCCCTGCGGTCGGTGAGCCAGAGCACACCCTCGGGGCGCCCCAGCGCCTCGTCGATGCTCTTGGACAGCTGGTCGCGGTCGGCGTCGTCCGCCAGCTCCACCTCGATCTCCCTCGGCGCCTGGGTGACGCCGACGCGAACGACGATCACGGCAACTCCTTCTCGGTCCCCAACGGGGCTCGTGGCTGGGCCATCGTAGGCGTCCCTCGGGACCGTCACAGCGGTCGGCCACACTGGTGGCGTGAGCGAGCTGGCCGAACTTCCGGGCCCGAGCGAGCGGGCCGTCCGCTGGGGTTCCACCATGGACGGCCACCCGGCGGCCACCGGAGTGCGCCGGGCCCATCTCGACAGCCGGGCCCAGGTGGGGCGCACCCCCGCCCGGCGACGCGAGGAGCGCGAGGAGGCCGAGGACGCCGCCCTGGCCCCCGGGGCGACCCGCGCAGCCGGGGCCGGCCGGCGGGCGGCGCCCGAGGAGCCCGACCCTCTGCGGACCTGCTTCGAGCGCGACCGCGACCGGATCCTGCACCGGACCACGGCGTTCCGCCGCCTGGCGGGCAAGACCCAGGTCTTCATCTTCCCCGAGGACCACCAGCGGACCCGGCTGACCCACGCCCTCGAGGTGGCCCAGGTGGCCACCAGCATCGCCCGGGCGGCCCGGCTCAACGTGGCCCTGACCGAGGCCATCGCCCTGGGCCATGACTGCGGGCACGGTCCGGGCGGCCACGCCAGCGAGGACGCCCTCGACCCCTACGTGGCCGGAGGCTTCGACCACGCCGTCTGGGGCGCCGACGTGGTGCTGTCCCACCTGAACCTGTGCACCGAGACCCTGGACGGCATCCGCAACCACTCCTGGTCCCGTCCCGCTCCGTCCACTCCGGAGGGGGAGGTGGTGAGCTGGGCCGACCGCATCGCCTATGTGTGTCACGACTTCGAGGACGCGGTGTGGGCCGGCATCGTCACCCCGGCGATGCTGCCCGACGTGGTGAAGCAGCGCTGCGGCGCCCGCCGGGGCGAGCAGCTGGGGGCCTTCATCGACGCCGTGGTGGAAACCATCTCCGCCACCGGCGAGGTGGGCATGGCCGAGGACATGGCCGAGGCTCTCTCGGAGTTCCGCCGGCTCAACTACGAACAGGTCTACCTGCGCCCGGCGTCGGTCGCCCAGGGCCAGGCCGTGGTCCGCCTGCTGCGGGCCCTGGTCGAGCACTTCGTCGACCGCCCCAACCTGATACCGGCGGTCGCCGAAGCCGGCGGCGTGCCGGCGGGCAGCGAGGCCGCCCTGCACGAGGCGGTCGCCTACGTGGCCGGCATGACCGACCGCTACGCCTGCCAGATGGCGATGGCCCACCTGGCGTGGGACCGGTCCCAGCTGCCGGGCGGAGTCGACATCCCCCGCTAGCTCTCCGCCGCCATCTCGTCGGCCCAGGCCGGTGCGTGACGGCGGGCCCACCTGCGGCTCACCCGACCGGTGATCATCGAGCGCAGGCTGGCGGGATGGGTCAGAGCCATGCCGACGTGACCGACGATCACCACCACGATGAAGGTGGCGAGCACGTCGTGCACGAACGTGGCGCCCGTCCGCCACGAATCGGGGAAGGGCCCGAACCACCACATCACCGCCCCGGTCATCAGCATGACGACGATCGACCCGCCGGTGAAGGAGACGTTCAGCTTCTGGCCCGGGTTCAGCTTGTCCAGCCGCACGAAGGCGTCTCTTCCGAACGAGCGCAACCAGGCCAGCTCCCCCGCGCTCCACCGGTTGACCCGGCGCAGGTCGGCCCGCAGCGTCCGCCCCCACGGACCGAGAACCGACAGCAGCACGGGCACGGGCAGGAACACGCCGGTCCAGACGTGGATGCGGGCCACCACGTCGCGGTGGCCGACCACGGCGGCCAGCGACCCGAAATAGAGGGGGATCGCCGTCAGCACGAGCACGGAGAACATGGCGGCGTTGACCCAGTGCAGGGCTCGCTCGACTCCGTCGAACCGCACGACGGAGCCGGCGTCAACGTCTTGGCCGCCGGGGCCGGGCCGCTCAGGACGTCGGAGCGTCGTCACGGCCGTTGGACCGTCCCACCCAGGCGTCGATGTCGTAGCCGTTCTGCTCCCAGTAGCCCGGCTCCACCCGGTCGACCACCCGGATGCCCGACAGCCACTTGCACGACTTGTAGCCGTACATGGGGGCGACGTAGAGCCGGACCGGGCCACCGTGCTGCGAGGTGACCGGGCCGCCCTCGAACCCGTAGGCGGCGATGACGTCGGGCCGGCGGGCCTGATCGAGGGTGAGGCTCTCGGTGTACACGCCGTCGAAGGAGTCGAAGCGCAGCGCCCGCGCTGACGGGAGAACCCCCGCCTCATCCAGCAGCGTCGAGATGAGAACGCCGTCCCAGCGGACCTTGGCCACCCGCCAGCCGGTGACGCACTGGAAGTCACGCACCAGGGTGGTGGACGGCATCCCCTTCAACTGATCGAAGGACAGCTCCAACGGCCGCTCGACCAGGCCGGTGACGGACAACCGGTACTGCGAAGTGGGCATGGAGGGCAGCGAGTCGGTGACGGTGTAGATGCGGAACCGGTCCTCGCCGGGGATGAGGGCGCTCACTCCCCCGCCACTGACCGAGGTGACGGGGCGGAGGGCGGCGGCCACCCAGCGCTGCACCGACGAACCCACGACCACGCCGGCCGCCCCGAGCCCGACCATGCCGAGGAAGACCCGCCGTCCCACCGGGGTGGCCACCTCGCCGGTGGCCCGGGGGCTCCTCACGGCAACGAGCGTAGGGGGCGGCGGCCCGGTTGGGACGTCGGGGTCCGCTATCGGCGGCCCCGGCGCTCAGACCGGGTTGACCCGCAGCTCCGACCGGTAGATGCGGGTCGGCCCCATCTCGACGATCTTGCTGGCCACCTCGGCGAAGGCCCGGCTGGCCTCGCCGTCGGGGTCGGAGACGGTGACCGGAACCCCCCGGTCGCCGCCTTCGCGCACGGCGGTGACGAGCGGAACCTGCCCGATCAGGGGCACGCCCAACGACTGGGCCAGCGATTCGCCGCCTCCGGCGCCGAACAGCTCGTAGCGGTGGCCGTCGTCGCCGGTGAACCACGACATGTTCTCGATGACGCCCCGGAGGGTGAGGTTGAGCTTGCGGGCCATGTACGCCGTCTTCTGGGCTACCCGCTGGGCCGCCGGCTGCGGGGTGGTGACGACGAACACCTCCGAGCGGGGCAGGTACTGGCCCATGGACAGGGCGACGTCGCCGGTGCCCGGCGGCATGTCGATGACGAGGAAGTCGAGGTCGCCCCACGCCACGTCGACGAGGAACTGCTCGAGGGCTTTGTGGAGCATGGGGCCGCGCCACATGACCGGCTGGTCCTCGCCGACGAAGAAACCCATCGAGATGCAGCTGATGCCGTACGCCTCCGGCGGCAGGATCTTGTTGTCGTCGATGACCGGGGCCTCGGTAAGCCCGAGCATGAGGGGGACGGAGTAGCCGTACACGTCGGCGTCGAGGATGCCCACCTGGTGGCCGGCCCGGGCCAGCGACACGGCCACGTTGACGGTGACCGACGACTTGCCCACGCCCCCCTTGCCCGAGGAGATGCCGAGGATGCGGGTGCGCGAGTCGTTCCCACCGAAGCGGTTCGGGCGTCCCAGCTCGTGGCCCAGGGGCTGGCCGGCGGGGCCTGGGGCGTGCTGGTGCTCGGTTGCCATGCTGGTGAACGGGCCTCCCGACCGGATGGGGGAATTTCTCCTATCCGGGTAGGTAGAATATCCCTGTGGCCCGGAGCATCCCGCCGCCCTCGCTGGGCGAGCGGCCGCTGACCGACGAGGAGTTCTCCGCCGCGGTCGTGGCCGTCACCTCGGCCTTCGGCGACCCGACCCGGCGTGACATTTACCTTTTCGCCCGGCGCGACACCGGGGTGACGGCCGCCGAGGTGGCCGAGCGCTTCGAGCTGCACCCCAACGTGGCCCGCCACCACCTCGACAAGCTGGCCGCCGGCGGTTACCTCGAGGTCTTCCTCGAGCGGCCCGGCACCGGGGGCGCCGGCCGCCCCTCCAAGCGCTACCGGGCCGTGGCCGGGCGGACCGGGTTCGACCTGCCGGCCCGCAAGGACGACCTCCTCGTGACCCTGCTGCAGCGGGCGCTGGCCCTTCTGCCAGCTGAGCAGGCCGAGGTGATGGCCGAACAGGTCGGCGAGGAGTACGGCCGCTCCCTGGCCGCCACTATGGCCCCCGCCGAGGGACACCGCTCGCTGCGGGCGTCGCTCGGGGCGGTGGCCGAGGCCCTCACCGCCCACGGGTTCGCCGCCCACGCCGAGGCCCGGGCCGGCACCATCGCCATCATCTCGGACCTCTGCCCCTTCGGTCCCGCCGCCTCCCAGCACCCGGTCATCTGCGCGGTGGACCGGGGCATGGTGCGGGGAATGCTCGCCGGCCTCTACGGCGACACCGCGCCCACGACCGAGTCGTCGCGGGCCCAGGGCGACGCCTCCTGCGTCACCGTCGTCTGAGTGGGCCGCCACTACCTCGATCACGCCTCGACCAGCCCGGCCCGTCCCGAGGTGGTGGAGGCCATGCTCGGTTGGATGACCGGCGAGCGGTCCGCCGACCCGGCCCGGGTCCACACCGAAGGCCGCGTCGCCCGTGCCGCGGTGGAGGAGGCCCGCGAGGCGGTGGCCGAGCTCCTCGGGGCCCGACCCCGCGAGGTGGTGTTCACCAGCGGGGCGACCGAGGCGATCAACGCCGCGGTGTGGGGAGCGTCGCGCCGCCGGGCCGGAGCCATGTTGTGCGCCGGCGTGGAGCACTCGGCCGTGCGCGACGCATCGCGCCGGGCCGGCCCGGTCGTGGACGTGCCGGTCGACCGGGCCGGACGGATGCACGCCGAGGCGGTGATCGAAGCGGCGGCAACGGCGGGCGAGGTGTCGCTGGTCCACTGCCAGTGGGCCAACCACGAGGTGGGCACCACCCAGCCGGTGCCCGAGGTGGCCGAAGCCGCCCGGCGGGCCGGGGCGCTGGTCCACGTCGACGCGGCGGCGGCCGCCGGCCACCTGCCCGTGGACTTCGCCGGCTCGGATCTCGACCTCGTGTCGGTCAGCGCCCACAAGCTGGGCGGCCCCAAAGGGGTGGGCGCCCTCTTGGTGCGGCGGGGGCTGCGGATGGACCCGTTGCTGGTGGGAGGCGAGCAGGAGCGGGCCCGGCGGGCGGGCCTCGAGAACGTGCCCGGCATCGTCGGCTTCGGCGCCGCCGCCCGGGCGCTGCTCGCCGAGGGCCGGCTGGCCGCCGAGGCCGAGTCCGCCCGGCGCATGACCGAGCGCGTTCTGGACGCGGTGCCGGCGGTGCCCGGCGCCTCCGTCTATGGGGACCCGGCCGGCCGGGTTCCCCACATCGTGTGCCTCGGAGTCGAGGGGGTGGAGGCCGAGGCGGTGGTGCTCGGGCTCGACCAGGCCGGCGTCGCCGTGCACTCGGGCTCGGCCTGCTCGTCGGAGACGCTCGAGCCCTCCCCGGTGCTGGAGGCGATGGGGGTGGACGCCGACCGGTCGGTGCGGGTGTCGGTCGGGTGGTCGACCACCGACGACGACATCGACGCTCTGGTGGCCGCCCTGCCGGACGTGGTGGCCCGGCTGCGGGCGCTACGCGCCGGCGGCTGACCCGGCTTCCTGGCGGGCCCGGGCCAGCACCGCCTTGACGGCGTCGGCGTTGGCTGCCGGCGGGTTGGAGGCGAGGTAGGCCTCGAGCTGGGGGACGGCGTCGGCCGCGTCGTGTTGGTCGTCGAGGAGCATGACGCCGAGGAAGAAATGGGCGTCGGGGTAGCCGGGGGCGATGGCGACGGCGTCCCGCTCGGAAGCCAAGGCCTGGCCGAGAAGGTTCTTGTCGTCGCGCACGTTGCCCGCCTCGCGCAGCAGCCAGCCGCGGTAGGCGAGCGCCTCGACCTGGTGCGGGTCGGCCCGCAGCACGGCGTCGTACAGCCGGAGGGCGCCCACGCTGTCGCCGTTGGCCAGCGCCACCCGCGCCGCGGCCAGCTCCTGGTCGGGGGTCATGGCCACCGAGCCGGTGATGGTCTGGCCCGGCGAGCGCCACCCGGCCATGCCGGCGGCGACGAAGGCGACGCCACCAGCGAAGAAGAGGGCGCCGGCCACGGCGACGACGGTCCGCAGCCGCCGGCGGCTGCGGGGCGGGGAGGCCGGGCCGCCATCAGCGGGCGCCGCCGCCGGAGTGTCGGCCGGCGTCTCCGCTTCGCCCAGCAGGCGCAGCACCTCAGCGGCCCGGGCCGTGTAGCCGTCGCGCAGGGCCCGGTGGTCCTCGGGGCTGATCTCCCCGTCGGCCAGCTCGGCTTCGAGGTCGCGCAGCGAGGCCAGCAGGAAGTCGCGCTCCTGGCGGAGCGCCTCAACTGACCGGGCTTCGGTGACCGGACCGGGGGTCACGGCTCGTCTCCCGGTGGGCCGCCGCTCCGGGCCAACGCTTCCTCCACCAGGCGACGGTCCGCTTCGGCCGGATCCCCGCCCGAGACGGCACGACGCCAGCGGGCGAAGGCGAACGCCAGGGCGCCGAGGGCGATGACGGCGCCGGCCACGGGGAGCTCCCACACCAGCCCGGCCACGCCCCGGGTCGGGGGCCGCAGCAGGATGTCGCGCCCGTAGCGGCCGGCCAGCCAGCTCTCGATCTGGGCGGGCGACTGGCCCTGTTGCAGCCCCTGGCGGATGGTCTGGCGGACGGCCACGGCGGTGGGGGCGTTGGAGTCGGCCGCGGTGAGGTCCGTGCACGACGGGCACCGGACGTCCGCCGCCACCTGGCGGACCCGTTGGTCGAGGCTCGGCGTGTGGCGGGGCGCGGCGCCGGCCCACAGCGACACCCCTACGACCAAGGCGAGGACGACCCATGGGAGGCGCGACCCAGTCCACCCCCGACCGGCGAAGCGGGGGACGCTGGCCGGCGCAGTCGCGCTCACCGGCTCCCTCCGCCCGAGAGGTAGTCCTCGATGCTGCGCACCCGCGTCTGGTCGATGCCGCCGATGATCTTGGCGACCACCATTCCTTCCGGGTCGACCAAATACGACTCAGGTGGCGCCCGCACCCCGTAGGACAGGGCGATGTGCTCGTCGGGGTCGGCCACGGCCGGCCACTCCGCCCCGCCGGAGGCGAGGAAGCCGGAGGCAGAGGTGGAGGAGTCGTTGAAGGCCACCCCGATGACCTTGAGGTCCGGGTGGGCCCGGGCCAGCGCCACCAGGTTCGGCAGCTCGGTGTGGCACGGGCCGCACCAGCTGGCGAAGAAGTTGACCAGCACGTAATGACCCTGGAGAGAAGCCAGGCTGACCGGCTGGCCGTCGAGTGAGGCGCCGTCGATCTGAGGAGCGGGCTGGCCGAGCAGCGGGCTAGCGGCCTGGCCGACCTCGGTGGGCTGTCGGGTGGCGAGCACGGCGATGAAGGCGGCGGCGATGACCCCGACCACTACGGCAACGATCCTCAAGGTGCGGCCCCGGCGCGGCGTCGACTCGACGGGGGTGGTCACTTCGCTCATGGGCCGGGCACGCCGACGGGAGACCGCTCGGCTCCACGAGATACCTCGACGTCGCCCGAGACGAGATCTGTCGTCACCTCGATCTCGTCGGCGGGGGACTTGGCAAGGCGCCGGCGGCGCTGGGAACGGTCGGGCGCGGCGGCCAGCACCGTGCCCAGGGCGATGACCCCGCCACCGACCCACATCCACATGATGAGGGGCTGGACGACGACGCCGATGACGGCCGGGCCCCCGGGGGTGGAGGGTACGGCGTCGAGGGTGAGGTAGACGTCTTCCCGTGGGCCCGAGACCACCGCGGGGGTGCCGATACCTTCGGTGACGCCGGCGAACTGGCTGACGGCGGGGCGGGCCGGCAGGCCCCTGCCGTCAACGGTCACCAGTCCCTCGACCGCCGTCCGGTTCGAGTAGCGGGCGTCGCGGGTGCCGAGATAGGTGAGCGAGTGCCCGGCGAAGGCAGCCGACTGACCGGGCGTCAGGCGTAGCTCGCCGCGGTGGCCAAACGCCGATGAGGCGGCGAAGCCGGCGGCCAGGACGACGACCCCGACGTGGACGACCATGCCTCCGCCGGAGCGACCGAGGAGGCCGGCCGGGCCGGACCGCCGCACCCGGGTGGCCAGCTGGCGCAGGGCGGAGGACCCGGCGAAAGCGGCGAGGCCGAAGGCGACCAGGGCCAGGACACCGCGCACCCCCGCCAGCACGCACCCGGCGATGGTGGCGGCTCCGGCCCATGCCGGAACGAGCAGCCGGGCTCGCACGACCGGGGCTGCGGCCTTGCGCCAGGGGAGGGCGGGCGCCACCGCCATCAGGAACAGGAGACACAGGGCGATGGGCAGGACCATGCGGTCGAAATAGGGACGGCCCACGGCCAGGGTCTGACCGTTGATGGCCTGGGCGAGGAGAGGGAAGACCGTGCCCAGCAGCACCACGAAGGCGAAGGCGGCGAACAGGAGGTTGTTGAGGAGAAAGGCGCCCTCCCGCGAGCCCGGCGAGTCCACCGCGCCCGGGGAGCGCAACAGGTCCCCCCGCCAGGCGATCAGCCCGACCCCGGCGGCGACCACCAGCCCGAAGAACGACAGGATCAGCGGCCCGAGCGTGGACTCCGAGAACGAGTGAACGGACTCGACCACGCCTGACCGGGTCAGGAACGTGCCCAGGATCGTCAGGGAGAAGGTGGCCATGAGCAGCGACAGGTTCCACACCCGCAGCATCCCCCGGCGCTGCTGGACGGCGGCCGAGTGGAGGTAGGCGGTGGCACACAGCCACGGCAAGAGCGACGCGTTCTCGACCGGGTCCCAGGCCCAGAATCCTCCCCAGCCGAGCACCTGGTAGGACCACCACATGCCGAGGACGATGCCGGCGGACAGGCACCCCCACGCCAACAGCGTCCAGCGGCGGGTCTCGACCAGCCAGCTCTCCCCCACCCGGCCGGTTACGAGAGCGCCGATGGCGAAGGCGAACGGGACGGTGAACCCGACATAGCCGAGGTAGAGCAGCGGCGGGTGGAAGGCGACTAAGGGGTTGTTCTGCAACAGCGGGTTGGGTCCCGGGCCGTCGGTGGGCACGGCCCCGGCGACGTGGCGGAAAGGGTCGGCGGGGCCGAGCATGAGCCCGAAGAAGAAGGCGGCCACGGCCAGGCCGGCCACCATCGCCCATCCCACCACCGGGTCGCCGCCCCGACGGCGGAAGCGCCGTCCCATGGCGGCGAGATAGGCGGCGAGGATCAGCGCCCAGAGCAGGATGGAGCCCTGCAAGGCCGACCACATCCCGGTGACGCGGAACAGGAGGGGCGTCGAGCGGCTGTCGTTGGCGGCCACGTAGGCGAGGGAGAAGTCGCGCCCGATCATCGCCCACTCCATGGCGGCGGTGGCGAGCACGCCGGCGGCCAGGACGAGCCAGACGTAGCGGCGGCCGGCGGCCACCGCCGAGGGGCGGCGGCGGGCCAAGCCCCCAGCGGTGGAAGCGATGCCGGCCAAGGCGGCGACGAATCCGAGCAGGACGGCCCCGTGGCCGAGCAGCGACCTCACTTGCCCACGAAGTTCTTCACCCGGTTGGGGTGGCGAGCGGTGTACACGGCCGTGTGCTTGACCATGATGAGGTTGCTGACGAAGGTGGGGGCGCCGTGTTGCCCGGCGGAGCACGTCGGGGAGGCGGGGGCGGGGGCGGAGGCAGTGGCGAAATGACCCTCCAGCACCACCGGGATGTTGGGCTGGAACAGCTGGGGCGGATAGCCGCTGTTGTCCACCGGCACCACGGCGCCGGCGTTCTCAATGCAGAACAGCACGCTGTCGGCCCGGGGCGTGACGGTGCCGGCCACGACCGTGCCCTCGATGCGGAAGCGGGTGTCACCCAGCTGGGGCGCCTTGGCCGCCGCCTGGTCGGCGGTGAGGAAATAGACAGTGGCGCTCGCCAGCCCCCGGTAGAGGAGGAATCCGACAGCAATGGCGGCGATGATGACGACCGCCCACCCCCGTCGGCGCGACCGGCGGCGGGTGGCGATGGCGGCGGGAGACGGCGGGGTGCCGGTGCCCGACGGAGGCGCCAGGGTCACCGGTGCTCGGCCGTGTACCGGTCGGCGCCGCCGCCGCCCACCGCCCGGTTGAGGGCCCGGCGCCGGCGCCCCACCCAGCCGGCGTACAGGGCGAGGGTCGCCAACGTCACGGCGTAGCCGGCTTCGACGTAACCGTTCACCGCGCCCCCACCGGTACTGGCGCCTGGCCGGGACCGTCGCCTCCGCTCCCGGCTCCGCCTTCGATCCCTCCAGGGCCCTCGCCGTAGCCCGCTTCGGCCCGCCGCTCGGCCAGCGCCAGCTCGAGTCCTTCCCCCTCCATGCGTGCTTCGAGCACGGCCACCCGGTAGCGGTGGGCGAGCAGCCACACGTAGGCGAGGGTGAAGGCGCAGAAGGCGAGCAGCAGCGTCCAGGCCATCGGCGTGGCCAGCGTTGGGTCGCCGAAGCCGGGACGGAACACCGTCGGAGGCTGGTGGAGGGTCCTCCACCACAGCACGGACATGTGCACGATCGGCACGTCGGCGAAGGCGACGAGCGCCACCACAGCAGAGCGCTTGGCCCGGGCCGCCGGATCGACCGTCACCCGCCGGATGGCCAGATAACCGGCGAACAGGGCGAGGAGCAGCGCGGTGGTGGTGAGCCGGGCGTCCCACGTCCACCACACACCCCATGTCGGCCGGCCCCAGATGGAGCCGGTGGCGAGGGTCAGGGCACAGAACACGACGCCGATCTCGGCGGAGGCGGCCCCCAGCCGGTCCCAGAACGGGGACCGGGTGCGGGGCCACAGGTAGGCGATGCTGCAGGCGGCGGTGACTCCGAAGGCGAGGTAGGCGACCCACGCCACCGGCGGGTGGACGTAGAGCAGGCGCACAAGGTTCCCCATCACCTGATCCTCGGGCGTGAACCACAGCCCGAGCACGACCGTGGCAGCCAGCGAGGCGAGGGCCAGCGCACCAACAGCACGCACCGCGACCGGCTCCACGCGACTGAGGCGGGTGGCAACGCCGCGCGCCATCGTCACCCCTCCTCCACCAGCGGCCCGAAGGCGAGCACGCCGGCGGCGACATACACGACGGCGAACACTCCGAGGAAGCGCAGCCACCCGAGGGCGTCACCGGTCGCGCCGGTGCCGAGAGCTGCCTGCCACGCCTTGGTGGCGCACAACAGCACGGGGGCGACGACCGGCATGAGCAGCAGGGGCAGGAGGGTCTCCGACGCGCCGACGGCGGTGGCCACCACCCCGTAGATGGTGCCGGCGGCGGCCAGGCCCACCGTGGCGACCAAACAGGTGGCCACCAGGACGGCGGCGTCACCCAGGCGCGAGGAGTAGAGGATGGCCACGCCCGCGGCCAGCACCAGCTGCAGGACCAGCAGCTGCACGGCGACGGCCCCCGCCTTGCCGAGGAAGATTCCGGCCGGGTCCATGCCGGACAGGCGGAGCCGGTCGCGTCCCCCGTCGGCGGACTCCACCGCGAAGCTGCGCTGGATCGAAAGCACGGCGGCGAAGAGGACGGCCACCCAGAACAGCCCCGGCGCCGCCTTCAGCAGCAGGGCGTGGTCGGCGTCGAAGGCGAAGGCGAACAGCACGAGCACGACGAGGGCGAACGGGGCGACCTGCTGGGCCCCCACCCGCGAGCGCAGCTCGATGCGCAGGTCCTTGCCCGCCACCAGAGCGGCGTCATGCCACAAGGACGGCCTCCCGGGTCCGGCCCCCGGCCACCTCGACCGAGCGCACAGGGAGGTCCTCCAGCCACGCCGGGCCGTGGGCGGCGACCAGAACGGTGGCGCCCCCGGCCACCGCCTCGAGAACGAGGGCGTCGACCAGGCGCCGGCCGTCCTCGTCGAGGCCGGCGTGGGGCTCGTCGAGGAGCCACAGCTCGGGTCGGCGGGCCACGAGAGCGGCGAGAGCGACCCGGCGGCGCTGCCCGGCCGACAGCCGGCCGACGGACAGGTCCCGCAGCCGGCCCGTAAGTCCCAGCCGCTCCATGGCCGCGTCGGCGGCGGCGGAGCGGCCCCCGGCCGCCCGCACGGCGAAACGGACGTTGTCGGCCACGCTGAGGTCGTCATAGAGGCCGTTGGCGTGCCCGAGCATCCCCACCCGGCGGCGGACGGTCCGGCGGTCGCGGCAGACGTCCTCGCCCAGCACCAGCGCCTCTCCTGAGGCGACCGGCAACAGCCCGGCGCACACCCGCAGGATGCTCGTCTTGCCCGCCCCGTTGGCCCCCCGCAGCAGCACCACGTCACCCGGCTCAGCGAACAGATCGGCGCCGGCCAGGACCGGGAACCGGCCCGAGAGTGCGACGACATTGCGGAGGAGGACGGCGGGAGCCATAGGGGCGGGCACATGCTACGGGCGGCCCCCTCCCTTCATCCAAGCGCCGGATCACCAGCTCCTGGGGCGGCGATCAGGCCGGGTGCGGCGCTGACGCCCGTCGGCACCGGTACGGTGGCCACGTGGTACGGCGCGTGGTGGCTGCAGTCGGCCGGCTCCTGATCGGCCTCGGGGTGGTCATCCTCCTTTTCGTCGTCTACCAGCTGTGGGGCACCAACCTGTCGGAGGCGTCCGCCCAGGACAACCTCCGGACCCAGTTCTCCCACGTCCACGTGGCGCCGCCCACGACCGTCGCCAGCCTGCCCGGGGAGACGGGGGGGACCGCACCACCCACTCCGGCCGAGGGCAACGTGCTCGGCATCATCCGGATCCCGAAGATAGGGGTCGACAAGTACCTGGTCGAAGGGGTGGGCGAGGAGGACCTCAAGAAGGGGCCCGGCCATTACCCGGGCACTCCCCTGCCGGGCCAGCCCGGCAACGCCGCCATAGCCGGCCACCGCACGACCTATGGAGCCCCCTTCTACAACCTCAACGAGCTCGGCGCCGGCGACAAGATCGACATCACCACTTCCCAGGGCACGTTCGTCTACGACGTCACCGGCTCCCAGGTGGTGGCGCCGGACGACGTCTCGGTGGTCAACCCCACCCGCGACAACCGTCTGACCCTCACGACCTGCAACCCGCGCTTCAGCGCCGCTCAGCGGCTGGTGGTGAGCGCCATGCTTGAGACCCCGGCGGCGCCGGCGACGCCCGCCTCCTCACGGCCCCACGTCGCCACCCTGAGCGGCGCTGACACGGTGACGACCGGATCGAGCAGCGCCATCCGCCCCAGCGTCGGGTTCGGCGGAGGGTGCCTGCTGCTGATCCTCGTGGTCTGGCTGATCGCCCGGCGGTGGACCCGGGGGTGGCGGCTCGGCACCTACGGCATCTTCACCCTGCCGTTCCTGGTGCTGCTGTTCTTCTTCTTCCAGAACGTGAGCCGGCTGCTTCCCTCGAACTTCTGAGCCTGGCCGGCACCCCCGGTCTCAGGCGCCCCGGAAGTGAGGCGGGCGCCGCTCGCGAAAGGCCGCCATCCCCTCGACGAGGTCCTCGCTGGCCCACGCCGTCCGGTGAGCGGCAAGAACGTCCTCGTCGGCGAGGGCCGGCTCCAGCCGGTTGAGGGCGAGCTTGTGGCCGGCAAGGCTCAACGGGGCCAGGGCGGCGATCTCACCTGCCCACACCAGGGCGTCCTCGAGGTGCCCGAGCCGCTGGGCCAGGCCCAACCGCAGGGCCGACTCGGCATCGATCTGCTCGGCCGCCAGCAGCATGGCCCGGGCCGGTCCGGCCCCGGCGACCAGGGCGACCCGCTGGACCGTCCAGTGGTCGACCATGAGACCGAGCCGAGCAGCCGGAATTCCGAAACGAGCCGAAGGGTGGGCTACCCGCAGGTCGCAGGCCACCGCCAGCTGGGTGCCGGCTCCGAGGGCCGCGCCCTCCACGTAGGCCACGAAGGGCAGGGGCAGAGTGGTCAGGGCGTCGAGAACGCCCCTCAGGGCGGCGGCGAACCCCTCGTCGCGCACGGTGGAGAGGTCGGCGCCGGCGCAGAAGTGGCCGCCGGAACCGGTGAGCACCACGCAGCGGGCACCACCGTCAGCGGCCTCGCGCACGGCGGCGGCGAGCTTGGTACAGCCGTCGGTGTCGAGGGCATTGCGGCGCTCGGGACGGTCCAGGCGGATGAGGGCCACCCCCCCGCCCGCTTCCGGCCATGAGAGGCTGATCAAGAGATGACGGCGATCACATCGCCTTCCTGCACCTGACTCTCAGGCGCGACACGCACCTCGGAGACCGTGCCGGATACGGGCGACTCGACCGGTATCTCCATCTTCATCGACTCGAGGATGGCCAGGGTCTCGCCCTCGGCGACCTGCTGGCCGACCTCGACGTGAACCTGCCAAACGTTCGCCGTGATCTCGGCCCTGACCTCGGTCACCGGTGCCTCCTCGAAGTGGTTCTTTTCCGGCGTCGCTACCGCGGGCGACACTAATGCCATGGCGTGGATCCTCGGCGTCCTCGTGGCCGGCCTCATCATCGGCGCGCTGGGCCGCCTGGTGGTCCCTGGCCCCAACCCCATGGGGTGCGTGGCGACGTCGGCCGTGGGGATCGGCGGCGCCATCATCGGAGGAGTTATCGGCCGCCTCGTCTTCGGCCACTACGTCCACCGGGGGCCGCTCACCCTGGCCCTGGCGGTTGTCGGTTCGGCCCTGATCATCTGGCTCCTCCAGCACCACCGCCATCGGGTCGGGTGAGCTGGATCAGGCCCTGGCTCAGCGGCCCTGCTTGGCCACCACCTCGAGATCAGCGTCCACCATCATGCTCACCAGGCCGGGGAAGTCGACCTCCGGCTTCCAATCCAGCGTCTGGCGGGCCCGGGTCGGGTCCCCGACCAGCAGGTCCACTTCCGCCGGGCGCATGAAGCGTTCGTCGGTGACCACGAACTCCTGGTAATCGAGGCCCACGTGCCCGAAGGCGAGCTCGCAGAACTCGCGCACGGAATGGGTCTCACCGGTGGCGACCACATAGTCGCCGGGCTCCTCCTGTTGGAGCATGGCCCACATGGCCCGCACGTAATCCTTGGCGTATCCCCAGTCGCGTTGGGCCTCGAGGTTGCCGAGCGGAAGGGTCTCGTCGAGGCCCTTCTTGATGCGGGCCACCCCGTGGGTGATCTTGCGGGTCACGAACTCGAGGCCCCGGCGGGGGCTCTCGTGGTTGAACAGGATGCCGGAGTTGGCGTGCAGCCCGTAGCTCTCGCGGTAGTTGACGGTGATCCAGTGCCCGTACACCTTGGCCACGCCGTACGGGCTGCGGGGGTAGAACGGCGTCGTCTCCTTCTGCGGCACCTCCAGCACCTTGCCGAACATCTCCGACGAGCTGGCCTGGTAGAACCGAATCTCGGGGTCGACTATGCGGATGGCGTCGAGCATGCGGGTGACGCCGAGAGCGGTGGTCTCGCCGGTGAGCACCGGCTGGCTCCAGGAGGTCTGCACGAAGGACTGGGCGGCCAGGTTGTAGACCTCGGTCGGGCGGTGCTCGCGCAGGATGTTGATCATGGAAACCTCGTCCAGCAGGTCGCCGGAGACCAGGGTGACGCGGTCCTGGATGTGGGTGATCCGCTCGAAGTTGACCGTGCTGCTACGGCGGATCATGCCGACGACCTCGTACCCCTGGTCGAGCAGCAGCTCGGCGAGGTAGGAGCCGTCCTGGCCGGTGATACCGGTGATGAGGGCGCGAGGAGCCATGGTGGTGTTGTACTCCCTGGCCACGACGCCGTCTGCTAAGTGTCTTAGCAGTGGCCGAGAATCTTGGGAGACGGGTGGCCCGCCTCCGATCGGAGCGGAGGTGGACCCAGCAGGACCTGGCGGCCCGGCTGGGCGTGTCCAGGGTCGCCGTCTCCCATCTCGAGGCCGGCGTGACCATCCCGGGTGAGCGCACCGTCTCCCTCCTCGCCGGCTTGTTCAAGCTCGAGCCCCACGAGCTGGTGTCCGGCACCAATTACCCGCCGGCCAAGGCCGAGCGGTTGCCGGTGGTGGCCTGCCGGTATACCGAGGTCGAGCTGCAGCTCCGTCTGCTCGAGAACGATCTGGCCCGGGCTGGGGCTGGGTTCGACCCACTGCTGGCCGACGAGTGGAGGCGACGCCTCACCAAGTTGCTGAGCGACAGCCACGACCTGGGGGAGCGACGCGCCGTCGAGGAGGCCCTGGCGTCCTTGGCCGCCCGCCCGAAGCTGGGCTGACCCCGCCGGAGGTTCGCCCGAGGCTCAGACAGGCAGCACGCCGTGTTTGCGCCACGGCCGGTCGACCACCTTGCTGGCCGACACCCGCAGTCCCTTGATGATGGCGGCGCGGGTGTCGGCGGGGTCGATCACGTCGTCGACCTGGGCGTGGCCGGCGGCGATATAGGGGTCGATGTTCTTGCGCAGCTCCTCGGCCATGGCGAGGCGGGCCTTGTTGCGCTCGTCGCCTTCGGGGATCGCCTCCAGCTGCTTGCGCATGATGATGTTGACCATGCCGTCCGGGCCCATCACCGCGATCTCCGCCGTTGGCCAGACCGCGATGTAGTCGGCCTCGTAGGCCGTGCCGTTCATGACGAAGTAGCCGGCGCCGTAGGCCTTGCGCAGCACGACCGTCACCTTGGGCACGGTGGCCTCCGAGACGGCAAAGAGCATCTTGGCGCCGTGGCGGATGATCCCCTGGCGCTCGACCGCCGAGCCCACGGTGAACCCGGGTACGTCCTGCAGGAACACCAGCGGGATCGAGAAGGCGTCGCACAGCCACACGAAACGGGCCGCCTTGTCGGCCGAGTTCACGTCCAGCGTGCCCCCCAGGACCTTGGGCTGGCTGGCCACGATGCCGACCGGCTGACCGCCGAACCGGGCGAAGCCGGTGATCACGTTCTTGGCCCACTCCGGCTTCATGGCGAAGAACTCGCCGTCGTCAACGATGGTCTCGATCACCCGGTACATGTCGTAGGCCCGCCTGGGCGCGGTGGGCACGATGTCGTACAGCTCCTCACAGCGACGGTCCTCGGGGTCGGAGGTGGGCCGGTGCGGCGGCGCCTGCCGGTTGTGGGAGGGGAAATACGACAGGTAGGACCGGACGGCCTGCAGGCAGGCGACGTCGTCGTCAACCTCCAGATCGGCGACCCCGCTGATCTTGGTGTGGACGGCGGACCCGCCCATCTCCTCCTCGCTGACCTCTTCGCCGGTCGCCGCCTTCACCAGATGGCGGCCGCCCAGAGCCATCGACGAGGTGCCCTTCACCATGGGGACGAAATCGGCCAGGGCCGGTATGTAGGCGGTGCCGGCCGCGCAGTGGCCCAGCATGGCCGCCACCATCGGCACCACCCCGCTCATCGTCACCTGCTCGCGGAACAGGGCGCCGGCGGCGGCGAAGGTGGATCCGGACGACTGCTGGATGCGGGCCCCGGCCGAGTCGAGCAGCCACACCGCCGGTATGCGCTGGCGCAGGGCCAGCTCGCGCATGCGCGCCGTCTTGTGCTCCCCCACGCCCCCCATCGAGCCCGCCAGCACGGTGAAGTCGTAGGCCATCACCGCCACCCGCCGCCCGTCGATCTCACCGACGCCGGCGACCATGCCGTCAGCGGCCAGGTACCCCTTCGACTTCTCGAGCTCCGGGTCCATCGAGTCGGCCAGCTGCCCGTACTCGACGAACGAACCGGGGTCCAGCAGGATGTCCAGCCGCTCGCGCACCGGCATCTTGCCCAGGCTGCGCTGGCGGGCGATCAGGTCGGGGCCACCCATGCCCGCCGCCCGGCTCTTGCGCTCGGTCAGGTCGTCGACCAGCGGCTTCCACGAGTGGAGCTCCTCGTGGCTCTTGTCGTGAGTAGGGGCCCGGTGGGGGGGAACTGTCTCGTCCGCCATGGCTACCTCCCAGTCCAGCGGGGCTGGCGCTTCTCGACGAAGGCGGCGATCCCCTCGCGCGAATCCTCGGTGAGGGTCGTGATGGTGAGCATGGAATGCAGGTGGCGCAGGGCCTGCTCGGCAGCCATGTCCCACACGGCGTAGAAGCTGTCACGGCCGAGCCGGGTGACCGCCGGCGACTTCGAAGCCAACGACGACGCCAGCTCGGCGACCGCGGCGTCCAGCTCGGCGACGGGGACGACTCGGTTCACGAAGCCGATGGACTCCGCCTCGGCGGCTGACACCCGTCGGCCGGTGAGCATCAGCTCGAGGGCCTTCTTGGGCGCCATCGAGCGCATCAACGGCACGGTGATCATGTACGGCCACAAGCCGACGTCGACCTCGGGGGTGCCGAATTGAGAGTCATCCGATGCGACGACTAGGTCACAGGCCAGAGCGAGGCCGAACCCGCCGGCCAGGGCGTACCCCCGCACCCGGGCGACCGTCGGCTTGCCCAGCGACCACATGTCCAGGAAGAGCCGGGCCAGCTCCCCCCGGCCCTGGTGGAGCTCGACGAAGCCGGCGCCCTGGGACATCCCCCCGAGATCGGCGCCGGCGCAGAAGGCTTTGTCTCCGGCTCCGGTGAGCACCACGGCACGAACCTCGTCGTCCTCGCCGGCCCGGTGGAAGGCGTGGCGGAGTCCTGACATCACCCCCGCCGACATGGCGTTTCGCCGCTCGGGCCGGTTGATCGTGATGGTGGCCACCCGGTCGGCTACCTCGTAGAGCACCTCTTCGGCCATGAGGGCGGACGGTAGCGTCTGGGAGCGTGAGGATCACGAGCGCCGCGGTGGTGTCCTATCGCCTGGGCGGCCTGGACGGTGTCTCGGTGGAGGCGGCCAAGTGGGTCGATGCCCTCCGATCCCTCGGCCTGCACGTGGTGACGGTGGCGGGCAGCGGCGCCTGCGACGTCACCGTGGCGGGGCTCGACGTCGGCGATCGCCGATCCCCCGACGCGCCGGCGCTGCGGGCGGTCCTCGACCAGGTGGACGTGGTGGTGGCCGAGAACATCTGCTCCCTGCCCGTCAACCCGGCGGCCTTCGCCGCCGTGACGGACGCCGTCCGGGGTCGGCCGGCGGTGCTCCGCCACCATGACCTGCCGTGGCAGCGTCGGGGGCCCTACCGGCAGATCGACGACGATCCGGCGTGGGTGCACGTGACGGTGAACCACCTCAGCCGGCGCCAACTGGCCCAGCGGGGCATCGACGCCGTCACCGTGTACAACGCCTTCGACCCCAACCCGGAGCCGGGTGACCGTCAGGCCTCTCGCTCCCTCCTCGGCGTGGCCGAAGACGAGCTGCTCTTCGTCCAGCCCACCCGGGCCATCCCCCGCAAGAACGTCGACGGGGGCCTGGCCGTGGCGGAGGCGCTGGGCGCCACCTACTGGATCACCGGGCCGGCCGAGGACGGCTTCGGCGACGAGTTGGCCCGGCTGCTGAGCAAGTCGCGGGTGAGGGTGATCCATCGGCCCGCACCCGGCGAAGGGCCCGACGCCATGGCCGGCGTTTACGCCGCCGCCGACCTGGTCCTGATGCCGTCGACGTGGGAGGGCTTTGGAAATCCGGCGGTCGAAGCCTCGCTGTACCGGCGTCAGGTCGTGGTGGGGCCTTACCCGGTGGCGCGGGAGCTGGCCGGTCTCGGGTTCGAATGGATCGCCCTGTCGGACGGGCAGGCCGTCGAGCGCTGGATCCGTCAGCCTGATGAGGACGTGCTCGAGCACAACCGCGAAGTGGCTCGTCGTCGCCTGTCGTTATCCGAGCTTCCCCGGCAGATCGCCGGCCTTCTCGATCGGATTAAGAGGATGAGCGGATAGGCGCCGTCAGGGTCGGGGGAGGTGGCCTCGGTCGATGAGCTTGATGGTGAGGAGGATGGCGACCACGAAGGAGAGTTGGGCTGCTCGGTG
>JAJPHE010000091.1 GCA_021325435.1 Actinomycetota bacterium
CCGATCGTCGGCATGGCGTCGACCCCGGACGGCCGGGGCTACTGGTTGGTCGCCTCCGACGGTGGGGTGTTCACCTACGGGGACGCCGGGTTCTTCGGTTCGGCGGGCGGCCTCCACCTGGTCGCCCCGGTGGTGGCCATGGCCGCCACCCCGGACGGGCACGGCTACTGGTTGGTGGCCTCCGACGGCGGCATCTTCACCTACGGGGACGCCGGGTTCTTCGGGTCGGGCGCCGGTTCCGGGGTGAACGTGGCCGGGGTTGCCCCCAGCTCCGATGGGCACGGCTACTGGCTGGCCGCCGCCAACGGGGTGGTGCTGCCCGAGGGCGACGCCGCCTACCAGGGGTCAGCCGCCGCCGCGGTGCTCGCCGCCCCGATCATCGGAATGGCCCGGGCTTAGCCGTCCGGTCCCGTGCGGGCGATGGGCGGGGCTAGGACGTCCGCCGGTAGGCCCGCACGGCCAGCGGCAGGAAGAAGATGAGCACGCCGGCGATGGAGGCGAGGCTCGTCCACAGGGCGTGGGCGACGGGGCCGCCCAAGGCGAAGGAGCGCATGGCGTTGATGATCAGGGTGATGGGCTGGTTGCGGGCGAACACCTGAAGCCACGACGGCATGGTCTGGATGGGCACGAAGGCCGAGCTGACGAAGGTCAGGGGGAACAGCCAGATGAGCCCGAACGCCTGAGCCGACTCCTCATCGCGGATGGCGAGGCCGGTGAACGCCGAGATGCAGCACACGGCCAGGCCGAAGCCGGTGGCCAACAGCACCATGCACACCGCCCCTCCAACCCCGTTCTGGAACCGGAAGCCGACGGCGTAGCCGATGCCGACCACGATGACGATGGTGATCAGCATGCGGACCACGTCGGCGATGAGCCGTCCGGCCAGCACCGCCGAGCGGGCGATCGGCATCGAGCGGAACCGGTCGATAGCGCCCTTCTGCACCTCCTGGGCCAGCGAGATCGCCGTGCCCATCGAGGCGAAGGCTCCGGTCTGGCCGATGATGCCCGGCATCAGGTAGCTGACGTAGCCGCCCTTCACCGGCACGTGGATGGCCCCGCCGAACACGTAGCGGAACATCAGCACGAACATCACCGGCTGGACGATGGTGAACACGATGTAGGCCGGCACCCGCGACCACACCAGCAGGTTGCGCTTGGCCATGACCAGCGAGTCGGTAACCGCCCACCCCGCCTGGCGGATGATGGGTGGCGCGGTGGGCGCCACCGTGATCGGGGCGGCGACGGTCGTCACGCTCCTGCCTCCTGCCGGGCCCGGCGGCCCCTGCGGCGCGGCGGGCCCGGGGTCGCCGCCGACTCCTCGGCGGCATGACCGGTGAGGGCCAGGAACACGTCGTCGAGCGACGGTCGGCGCAGGCTGAGCCCGGCGATCTCCACGGCGGCGGCGTCGAGCCGGCGCACCACCTCGATCAGGGCCTCGGAGCCACGGTCCCCGATGGAGACGCTCACCTTGCCCGTCTCCTGGTCAGTGAAGGGGTCGCCGTCGGTGAGGCCGGCCACCGCCGCCACCGCGTCCCCGAGGCGCGAGGCATCGGGCACGGTGAACTCCACCACGTCGCCGCCTACTTTGCTCTTCAACTGCTCCGACGTGCCGGCGGCGATGACGGCTCCCTGGTCGATGACGACGATCTGGTCGGCGAGCTCGTCGGCCTCCTCGAGGTACTGGGTGGTGAGCAGCAGCGTCGTGCCCTGGGCCACCAGCTCGCGGATTACCTCCCACATGCCGCTGCGGCCGCGGGGGTCGAGGCCGGTGGTGGGCTCGTCGAGGAACAGCACGGCCGGGTGGGCCACCAGGCTGGCGGCCAGGTCGAGGCGGCGCTGCATGCCGCCCGAGTAGGTCTTGGCCGGCCGGTGGGCGGCGGGGGCCAGGTCGAACCGCTCCAGCAGCTCGTCGGCCCGGCGGCCGGCCTCGGCCCGGCCGAGGTGGTAGAGCCGTCCGATGATCTCGAGGTTCTCGCGCCCGGTGAGCTCCTCCTGGATGGCCGCCGACTGGCCGGCCAGGCCCAGAAGCCGCCGCACCGCCGCCGCGTCCCGCACCACGTCGAAACCCTCCACCACCGCCCGGCCGCCGTCAGGGGTGAGCAGGGTGGTGAGGATGCGCACGGCCGTCGTCTTGCCTGCCCCGTTGGGGCCGAGCAGGCCGAGGACCGAGCCACGGGGGACGGCGAAGTCGATGCCCCGGAGGGCGTGCACGTCGCCGAAGCGCTTCTCCAGCCCCTCGACGAGGATCGACTGCCCCGTCCCGTTGCCCCCCACGGAACGGGTGGTCAGTCGACCTGGACGGTGCTGCGGGCGGCGCTGCGCGGCTGGCGCCAGTTCACCGTCGGATGGATGACCCGCGGGTCCACTCGGTGGCTGTGCTGCTCGACGACGGCGAACAATGACTCGATAAGCGTGTCGGACAGCAGGTGGGGCTTGAGCCCGAGGTCGAGCAGCTTGGTGTGGGCGGCGCGGTAGTAGTGCTCCTGGGCCTCGACCCGCGGGTCGGGCAGGGACTCGATGCGGGCGGGCCGGGGTGACAGGGTCTTCACCATGTCGGCCAGCTGACCCACCGAGAAGGTCTCGGTGAACTGGTTGAACACCCGGTATTCGCCCTGGTCGGCCGGGTTCAGGATGGCGAGCTCGACGCAGGCCAACGTGTCGCGGATGTCGAGCATCCCCCGGGTCTGGCCGCCCGAGCCGTACACGGTGAGGGGATGGCCCACCACCGCCTGAACGATGAAGCGGTTGAGAACGGTGCCGAACACGGCGTCGTAGTCGAATCGGGTGGCGAGATCCGGGTGGGAGGTCGTCTCGTCGGTCTCCACCCCGTAGACGATGCCCTGGTGCAGGTCGGTGGCCCGCAGGCCCCAGATCTTGCAGGCGAAGCGGATGTTGTGGGAGTCGTGCACCTTCGACAGGTGGTAGAAGGAGCCGGGCTGCATGGGGAACGGCAGCACGTCGGTCCGCCCCCGGTGGGTGATCTCGATGAACCCCTCTTCGATGTCGATGTTGGGGGTCCCGTACTCACCCATCGTCCCCAGCTTCACCAGGTGGGCGTGGGGCGCCCGTTCGGCCAGGGCGTAGAGGAGGTTGAGGGTGCCCGACACGTTGTTGACCTGGGTGTAGACCGCGTGCTCGCGGTCGATCATCGAGTAGGGCGCCGATCGCTGCTCGGCGAAGTGCACCACGGCGTCGGGGGCGAAGTCGCCGATGGTGGCGTCGACGAACGGGGCGTCGGTGAGGTCGCCGGAGTAGACGGCGAGCTCCTTGCCGCTCACCCGCGTCCATGTGTCCACCCGACGCTTCAACGACCGGATGGGAATCAGCGACTCCACGCCCAGCTCGTCGTCGTAGTGCCGGCGGGCGAAGTTGTCGACAATGCCCACGGTGTGCCCACGGGCGGACAGGTGCAGAGCTGTCGGCCACCCCAGATAACCGTCGCCCCCCAGCACCAGGATGTTCACCGCGTTCTCCTCTCTGCAGCCCGGCCAAGATTAGGTGGCACCGGTGTCAGCAAGGCGATCATCGCGTCGTCACCTGGGAGACTCCTGTGGGCCCCAGCAGCATCCGATCAGTCGCTGGCAAGGACGGCCATCCTAGGAGAGGGCGCTGGTCGGGCGCATAGTCGAACCGGCGGCTCGCGCCCTTGCGCCCGGGGCGCGAGCCCCCTCGGGGCGAATGATGGCGCCCCGGTATCGTCCCGCCGGTGAGGGTCCTCGTCACCGGCGGCTTCGGCTTCATCGGCACGGCGCTGGTCGACCGGCTGGTGGCCCAAGGGCACTCGGTCGCCGTGGCCGACCGCCGCCCACCCCCGGAGGGCGACCGACCCGTCACCTCCGTCGTCGCTGACCTGCGCGACCCCGGAGCGGTCGACGCTGCCCTCGACACCGATCCGGAGGCGGTGATCCACCTGGCTGCCGCCACCTCGGTGCTGCTGTCGGTCGAGGCCCCCCACGAGGTGTACCGCTCCAACGTCGAGGTCACCGCCGACTTGCTCGAAGGGTGCCGGGCCCGGGGGATCGCCACCTTCCTCTTCGCCTCGACCAACGCCGTGGTCGGGCCCATGGACGGGGACCGCATCACCGAGGACGCCCCGCTGCGGCCGCTCACGCCCTACGGCGCCACCAAGGCGGCGGCCGAGATGCTGATGTCCGCCTACCGCTCCTCCTACGGCATGGCCGCCACCTCCTTGCGTCTCACCAACGTGTACGGGCCGGGGGTGTGGGTGAAGGACGGGCTCGTCGCCCGCCTCTTCCGAGCCGCCCGGCGCCAGCAGGCCGTCAAGGTCTACGGCGACGGCCTGCAGGTGCGCGACTACGTCTATATCGACGACGTCGTGGATGCCTTCGTGCAGGGCCTGGCCCGCCCGTTGCCGCCCGTGGTCATCGTCGGGTCGGGTCGGTCGGTCAACGTGTTCGACCTGCACCGGGTGGCCTGCGACGTCAGCGGGGAGGCCATCGGCCTCGAGGAGGCGCCCGCCCAGCCGGGCGAGATGCGCGCCGTGGTGATCGACCGCGCCCTGGCCGCCTCCGCCGGCCTGCCCGTCCCCGTCCAGCTGGAGGCGGGCCTCGCCGCTACGTGGGCGGCGTGGCCCGACGACGACGCGCCGGTCCCACCAGCGCTGCCAACCCGGCGATGATGACGCCGGCGGCGCCGGCCGCCAGGCCCTCGGTCACCCGCCGGGGCCGGTAGCGGAGCTCGACCGTCGAGGGCCCGGCCGGCACCGGCGTCGACTGGAACAGCCCGGCCTGCCCGACCGCCCGCCACGGACCGGGGCGGCCGGTGTCGACCCGGGCCTGCCACCCCGACGCCCACGCCTCGCTGACCACCAGCCTGGCCGGCCCCGGGGCGTCGACCTGCACCTTGGTATCCCCCCACGGCTCAGTCACGACCCGCACCCGGCCGTCGGCGATCGGGCGGCCCGCCACTTGCAGCCACCCCGGGGTCAGCGGGTGCCGGTTGGCCAGCACGACCAGGCCGGCGAGGGTCCCCACCCGCTGCCACCGGCCGTCGAGCCCGGCGAGGGGCCCGGCCCCCGGGCCGGTCAGGTAGGAGGGCTCGGTCAACAGCAGCCGCAGGCCGAGCTGGTCGGCCAGCGGCGTGGACAGCATGGGAAGGTCGATGAGCCCGGCGGCGTGGGTGCCGGTCGCCTGCTGGTACCCGCCGGCCACCAGCGACCCGTAGCCCTGCACGCTGCCGATCCCCGCGAGGAGGTTGAGGTCGGGGACGGGGGCGTCGCCGGCCTCCGCCTGCCGGTAGGGGCGGTAGAAAAGGCCGGGGTCGAACACGGCGTAGCGCCGGCCTCCGAGCATCGACGCCAGGGCGGCCGCCGGCGACCCGGGACCGGGGTGCACCACGGCCGGAGCCGTCCACCCCACCGCCGCGTTGGCCAGGAAGAACCCGAGATCCGCCATGCTGACGGCCACCACCGCCGCCCGGCGCCCGGCCAGTCCCAGTCGCCGGCCCCCGGCCACCAGCCCGACCACGGCCCCGGCCACCACCAACGAGGCGATGAAGAACGGCCAGTCCCGCGGCAGCAGCCGGTACTGGCCGGCCAGGGCGCCCTGGACGCTGCCCGGCGCCACCACGGCAGCGACGGTCAGGCCCCCCACCGCCACCGGGGCGACGAGGGCCAGGGCCCGGGCCCATCGACGGGTCCTCCGGTCACCCCACGCCCCCCGCCCGCCGGCGACGAAGTGCTCGGAGCACGCCGCGAAGAGGACGGCCAGGGCGGCGGTCACGACCCCGAGATTGCGGTTCTGCAACCGCTCGCCGCCGTAGAGGGGGACGCGGGCCAGCAGGTGGCCGGCCGGCGTGCTGGCCCCCAGGGCGAGGACCACGCCGAGGGCCCCGATCACCGCCCACACCGCCGTCCCGTGCCGGGGTCGACCGGCCCGCCGGCCGACCGTCAGGGCGGCCAGACCTCCCGACAGGGTCAGCAGGCCGGCGTAGCCGGTCAGCTCGGTGACGTTGAAGGCGCCGGCGTACGGGGGCAGGCCCAACGAGGCGAAGCCGCCGTCGGCGAACGGCACCGCCAGCAGCAGCAGCTGGGGGAGGGACAGGGAGCCGGCGCCCCAGTCGCCGTAGGCCAGATGGGCCCGCTGCGAGCCGGCCACCGCCGCCAGCCCCGGCAGCAGCTGGGCGCAACCGATCAGCCCGGCGATCACCGCCGCACCTACCAGCCGGCCCCCAAGCCGGGCCCGGTGGCGTCCGCTGACCAGCAGCCACAGGGCGTAGACGCCGCCCACCACCGCCACGTTGGAGATGGCCCGGGGCTCGCCGGCCAGGCCCACCAGCCCGCCCAGCACGCCGAGGGCGGCGACCCACCGCCAGGGGCGAGCGGGCTCCCCGGACAGGCGATCCACCACCAGCAGGATCCACCCCAACCAGCTGGTCCCCTCCAGCAGACCGATGTGGGCGGTGTGGGCGACCATGAAGCCGGACCAGGCGAAGACCAGGGCGCCGAGCCAGGCGGCCAACGGCCCGAGCCGCTGCGCCCGCAGGAAGGCGTACATGCCCCACCCGGCCAGCACCAGGGTGAGGGTCTGGCCCACGGCCCACGCCGCCGCCCCCGGCAGGACGGCGAACAGCAGGGTGGCCGGATAGAAGGCGCCGGCGTTCCACCCCCCGAGCAGCGGCGTCCCGTCCCAGATGTAGGGGTCCCACAGGGGCAGATGGCCGTGGCGCAGGTCGAGCCCCACCAGGTGGCGCAGCGGGAAGTTCTGGGTGAGGTCGTCGCCCGGCAGCCACAGGTGGCCGGCGGCGGCCGGCAGGGCCACCAGGGCCAGCGGCACCAAGGCCAGTACCCCGAGGGCCGCCAGGTCGCCGGGCGACCGCGTCCACCTGCGGGACTTCCCGCCCGGCGGCCCCGCCGCCATGCCGGGGGCGGTCAGGCCCGCCCCCGGTGGCGCCAGCCCCGGTCACGGACGTAGGTCCGCACCACGGCGGCGCCGTAGCGGGCGCCGTACAGAAGGTCGTTGCCCTTCTTGGACACGCCGGCTTGGCGGGGGAGATGGGCGACGGGCACCTCGCGGTAGCGGAAACCGGCGCTCAGGGCGGACAGCAACAGCTCGGCCGCCTGGAACTGGGGCTGCTCCAGCCGCACCGTGCGGGCCACGTCCGCTTTCATCACCCGCAGGCCGTTGGCCGGGTCGGTGACCGCCTGCCCGGTGAGCACGGTGATCAGCCGGCCGAAGACCACCACCCCCGCCTGACGGGCCCGCTCGGTCACCTGGTCGGAGCCCAGCCGGCGTGACCCTGACACCAGGTCGGCCTCGCCCCGGGCGACCAGTTCGACCATGGGGGCCAGGTCGGCGGCCGACCACTGCCCGTCGGCGTCGAGGGTGGCGAGGATCTCCGCCCCCCGTGACGCCGCCACCCGGTAGCCGGCCCGCAGCGCCGCCCCCTGGCCGCCGTTGGCCTGGCGGTGCACGTAGGCCCCGGCCCCCGCCGCCCGCTCCGCCGTGCGGTCGCGGCTGCCGTCGTCGACCACCAGCACCGAGGTGGCGAGGCCGGACATCTCCGCCGGCACCGACGCCACCACCGAGGCGACGGTCTGTTCCTCGTCGTAGGCCGGGATGATCACCGTCACCGGCGCCAGCCGTATGCCGGGGTAGCGGGCCTCGAAGTCCTGCTCCGGCCCGCTCACGGGGCGAATGTAGAGGAACCTCGAGCGCATATCGGCGCTCGGCGGGGCCTCGGGGCGGCTGAGATCCCGCTGAGAACGAGTGCCGGGCGCCTGTCGCGGCGGCCGCGGCGCGTTCTACCCTCAGAAGATGTGAGACGGCGGCCGATTATCGGGAGCGTGAAGGGCGTCCCGATGCCTCGGCGACGGTCGTGGGCCCGCAACCTGCGCCGGCTGGTGAGTCTCTCCTCCGCCACCCTGTTCGTGGTGGTGGCGCTGGGGGCCACGTCCTTCCACGCCGCCGTGGCCCCCCCGGCGGCGGCCACCGGGTACACCGCCGCGGTGGAGCCCGCCCCCGGGCAGACCATCGCCGGCTTCGGGGCCTCGGGAGCCTGGTGGCCCAGCTGGTTGGCCTCCTTCCCGGCGTCGGTGAAGCGCCAGGTGGCCGGCATGCTCTTCGGCCCCCAGGGCCTGGCCCTGTCGCAGTACCGCTACAACATCGGGGGCGGCGGGGCGGGCGTCGACGTCTGGTACAAGGCGGCCCCCACCTTCCTGGTCCGCCCCGGCGTCTACGACTGGTCCCGCGACCAGGCCGGCCGGTCATTTCTCGAGCTGGCCGCCCAGTACCACGTGCCCCAGCTGATCGGGTTCGTGAACTCGGCCCCGCCGCAGTTCACCACCAACCACCGCAGCTGCGGGGGCCGGCTCATCCCGGGCGACGAGGCCGCCTTCGCCGCCTACCTGGCCGACGTCGTCCGCCACTTCGAGGTCGCCGACCACATCACCCTCAGCTACGTCAGCCCCATGAACGAGCCGGACTCGCCCCAGGCCACCTGCCACCAGGAGGGGATGGTGGTGCCGGTCCGGCAGCGGGCCGTCGTGCTCGACGACCTGGCCTCGCGCCTGCGGGCCGAGTCGCCCTCCACCCAGGTGATCGGGGACGAGACCAGCCTCGTCTCCCAGCTCTACCGCGAGTACCCGGCCTGGTTGGGGCAGGCCGGCCCCGACATCGCCGCCGTGGCCCACCACACCTACGACTACCCGACGCCGGCCGAGCTGGCGCCCCTGTCGCACCTGCCGGTGGCCCACTGGGCCTCGGAGGTGTGCTGCTTCAACGGCCGGACCTTCGGCTGGCAGTACGACCCGACCATGGACAGCGGCATGTGGCTGGCCAACACCATCTGGGGCGACCTCGCCGTCGCCCACGACTCGGCCTTCGACTGGTGGGTCGCCCTGTCACCCAACATGGGCTGTCCCCCCACCACGCCGGGGTGCGCCACCACCATGAACTACCGGGGCCGCAACGACGGGCTGGTCTACTTCGACCGGTTCCACGGCACCGACGGCAACACCCGGCTCTACACCACCAAGCGCTACTGGACCCTCGCCAACTTCAGCCGCTACGTGCGCCCCGGCGCCGTGCTCCACGACGTCGCCGGGCTGCCTCCCGACGTCCACGCCGCCGCCTTCCAGCAGCGGTCGAACTGGGTGGTCGTGGCCATCGACAACGGGGTCCGGGGCAACATCGACCTGAGCTTCACCCTGCCGGGAGGAGCCCAGGCCCACTCGGTCCGGGCCCTGGTGACCGACGCCCGCCACAACCTCGCTCCGGCCCGGGCCGGCATGGACGGCGACCGGGTGCGGGTGGTGCTGTCCCCCCAGAGCGTCACCACCGTGCTCGTCGGTCCCCACCGCCCCGGCCGGTGAGAGACGGGGCGTCCGAGCCGGTGACCTGCCCCCACTGCGGGGCGGCGATCGATCCGTCGGCCGCCCGGTGGGAGGGGGGGACGGGGCGGCTCGGCTGTCCCCGCTGTGCCCTCCAGCTGGTCCGCCGGCCCGGGGAGGACTGGGCGGGCATCCGCGGCTGAGCCGGGGGGTATCACCGCCCCGATCCCCGAACAGCGGAGGTGACGGATGTCGGCGTTGTCGGACCTGGTGGAGGCGCGTCTGCCCGAGGCGGACTTCGACCAGCGCGACCCGGATTACATCCGCGAGATGCTGCCCGGGGCCTGGGTGCTGGCGAGCATCTGGCACCGGGCCGAGGTTCGGGGGCTGGCCAACATCCCCGAGGACGGGCCAGTGCTGCTGGTCGGCAACCACTCCGGCGGCAACCTGTCGCCCGACACCACCGTGTTCACCCTGGCCTTCACCAGCTACTTCGGAGTCGAACGGCCCTTCTACCAGCTGGCCCACAACCTGGTGACGGTGGCGCCGGGGCTCGGCACCTTCCTGCGCCGGTTCGGCGCCCTGCCCGCCTCCCACGAGAACGCCGAGAAGGCGCTGGGCGCCGGGGCGGCCGTGCTCGTCTACCCCGGCGGCGACTGGGAGGTGCACCGGCCCAGCTGGCAGTCGGGGCGGATCGACTTCGGCGGGCGCACGGGCTTTTTGCGCCTGGCCGCCCACATGGGCGTGCCCATCGTCCCGGTGGTCTCCCACGGCGGCCAGCACACCGCCCTGGTCCTCACCCGGGGTGAGGGGCTGGCCCGCCGCCTCGGCCTGGACCGGGCCTTCCGGCTCAAGGTCCTGCCGATTTCGGTGGTGGTGCCGTGGGGGGTCACCGTCGGGGACCTCGTGCCCCGCTGGTCCTTCCCGGCCAAGATCACCATCGAGGTGCTGCCCCCGCTCGACGTCAGGGAGCGCTTCGGGGAGGATCCCGACCTCGACGCCGCCTACGACGCCGTCACCGGCGAGATGCAGGACGCCCTCGACTCGCTGGTGGCCGAGCGTCGCCTTCCCCTTCCGGGGCGGTCATGAGGGTCGAGCGCGAGATCGTCATCAACGCCCCCCGCCGCGACGTGTGGGAGTGGGTCGCCGACCCCTCGCGGTACCCGACGTTCATGGCCGGGGTCAGCCGGTGGGAGCAGCGCTCCGAGCAGGCCGCCGGCGTGGGGGCCCGCTACCTGGCCCGGTTCGGTGTCGGCTCGGCGCCGGTCGGGGCGCTGATCGAGCTGGTTGAGTGCGACGAGCCCTGCGACCTGGCGTGGACCAGCGTCACGGGGGTGGAGCACCGGGGCCGCTGGCGGCTGCGCGACGCCGGCCCCGGCCAGACCCGGGTGCGTCTACGCGTCGCCTACCAGGCCCCGGGCGGGCTGCTCGGCGTCATCGCCGACCGGGTGGCGGCCCCCATGGTGGCCCGGGTCATCGGCCAGACCCTCGCCGAGCTGCGGGGGGTCGTCGAGCAGAAGGCTCCCGCCCGCCGCACGCCCCGGCCCCGCCCGGCCGAGCTGGTATCGGCCGCCGTGGCCGTGGTGCGCTCCGGTGTGCTCACCCCCCCGCCGCCAGCTCGCCTGCCGGCCACCGTCGACGCCGTGCGCCGCTGGGGGTTGAACCCGGCGGCGGCGGTGGCGCTGTCAGCCGCCCGCTACCCCGACGCCGCGGCCGTGGTCGACCAAGCCGGAACGCTCACCTACCGCCAGCTCGACGGCCGGACCAACGCCTTGGCCCACGGGCTCGCCGGCCGGGGCGTCGGGCCGGGCACGGTGGTCGGGTTGCTGTGCCGCAATCACCGCGGCTTCGTCGAGGCGGCGGTGGCCCTGTTCAAGCTGGGCGCCGACGTGGTCATGCTGAACACCGGCTTCAGCACCTCGGAGGTGGCCGACGTCTGCCGGTCCGAGGGCGTAACGCTGCTCGTGCACGACGAAGACTTCGCCGAGGCGGCCGACGCCGCTGGCGTCGACCACATCGCCGTGGTCGGTGGGGATGGGGATCGACGGAAGGGCACGCTCGAGTCCCTGCGGGTCGGGGGGCCCGAAACCCCGCCGTCGGCTCCGCCCAAGCCGGGTCGGGTCGTCATCCTGACCTCGGGCACCACCGGACGGCCGAAGGGCGCCCCGCGATCGCAGGGGGGCGCCGAGGTGGCCCCGGCGGTGGGGCTGTTCTCCCGCATACCGCTGCGAGCCCGCGACACGACGGTGATCGCCCCCCCGATGTTCCACGCGTGGGGCTTCGCCCACCTCCTCATCGGTCTGTCCCTGTCATCCACACTGGTGCTGCGCCGGCGCTTCGACCCGGCGGCGGTGCTCGACGACATCGCGGCCCATCGGGCCACTGTGCTGGTGGCCGTCCCCCAGATGCTGCAACGGCTGCTGGCGGTGGCCGAGGAGGAGGAAGGATCGGGCCACGACACGTCGTCGTTGCGAGTGGTGGCCGTCAGCGGCTCGTCGCTGTCGGGCCGGCTGGCCCAGGGCTTCATGGACGTCTTCGGCGACGTCGTCTACAACCTCTACGGCTCGACCGAGGTGGCCTGGGCGACCATCGCCGACCCCCGCCAGCTGCGGGCGGCCCCCGGCACGGCGGGCACCCCGCCCCCGGGCACCATCGTGCGCATCGTCGACGAGCAGGGGATCGAACAGCCCCGCGGTCGCACCGGGCGCATCTTCGTCGGCAACGGCATGACCTTCTCCGGCTACACCGGCGGGGGAGGCAAGACCGTGCTGCACGGCCTGGTCGACACCGGCGACCTCGGCCGCTTCGACGTGGCCGGCCGGCTCTTCGTCGAGGGGCGGGCCGACGACATGATCGTCTCCGGAGGGGAGAACGTGTTCCCCCGCGAGGTGGAAGAGGTCATCGTCTCCCATGCCGACGTGGCCGACGCCGCCGTCATCGGCGTGGACGACGAGGAGTTCGGCCAGCGCCTGGCCGCCTTCGTCGTCCCCCGGCAGGGGGCGAGCATCACCCCCGACGAAGTGAGGGTGCACGTGCGGGGGCGCCTGGCCCGCTACAAGGTGCCCCGCGACGTCGAGCTCCTCGAGGAGCTGCCCCGCAACGCCACCGGCAAGGTCCTCAAGCGCCAGCTGGGCGGCGGGGGCGACGACGGCAGCTGAGGCCGGCCGACCTTCGGGCACCGGCCGTGCCCATACCCTTCCAGGAACACCAGTTCGGTTATCCTCTTTGTCGATAAGGAGGGCCCATGCCGAACGGCCTGGCTCGGCGGATCGAGTGCCCCAACTGCGCCTCGGAGATCCTCACCTTCTCGGAGGATCTCAACGAGGACGAGCTGCTGGAACGACACCGGGCCAGCGGCCGGTGCCCCGGCTGGATCGCTGGTCAGGCGGCCCAACCCGCCGCGTTCTAGCCCCAGGCGTGGCTCCGCCGGCTGCGGTCGGTGGCGGCGGCCTCCTCCGTTAGCCTGACCGCCGGCAGGAGGGCCCCGGGCGGGCGGCGAATCCCGCTCCCGGTTGGACATTCCTCAACCCCGGGCCGGTGCCGGCCCGGACCGACACTCGGCGGGAGCGACGCGATGGGGTCAGCTGGAATCGGGCGACGGGCGGTGGCCGCCGCCTGCGTGGCCGCCCTGGCCGGCTGGCTGGGCCTGTCCCCCGCCGCCCGAGCTGGGGGCGTCGCCACCGTGCACTCGGCGGCCCAGGGAGGGGCGATCGCCGGCGCCGGGGTGCCCCTGTCGCCTGGTACCGACGCCCCCGACTCGGCGGCGCTGGCCAAGCTGCGGGGCGACGGGCTCAACACCGTTTCGTTCTTCGTCTGGTGGGAGGCGGACGGACCCCAAGCCGACAGCGTGCACAGCTTCACCGGCACCGAGCCCGACGCCGTCCTCAGCGCCGAGATCGCCGCGGCCGAGGCGGCCGGCATGCGGGTCGTCCTGACCCCGGTGTTCGTGTGCACCGGCTGCGAGGGCGACTTCCGGGGCGTCATCCACCCGGCCAACCTCGACGCTTTCTTCGCGTCGTACCGCGCCTTCATGGACCACTACGCCGCCCTGGCCCAGGCCGACGGCGTGTCGGTCCTCTTCGTCGGAAGCGAGATGTCCTCGCTGGAGAACGACGGGCCGCATTGGCGTCAGGTCGTCGGCGACGCCCGGGCTCACTTCGGCGGCACCATCGCCTACGAGGAGAACTGGGACGAGCTCGGCCACGCCGCCTTCCTCGACGCTGTCGACCTGGTCGGGGTGTCGGCCTACTTCCCCCTCGACGACCGGCCGGCACCAACCCTGGGCCAGCTGCTCGGCGACTGGCAGACGTCTTCGGCCGCCGCCACCCGAGGGCGGCACTGGGTCGCCTCCGTCGCCGCCCTCGCCGCCGCCACCCACAAGCCCATCGTGTTCGCCGAGGCCGGCTACATGTCCGGCCAGTACGCGGCCCGCGCCCCCTACCTCAACTTCTACGGCATCACCGACTGGCAGCTGCAGGCCGACCTGTACCAGGCGCTGCTCGAGACGTTCTCCGGCCAGCCGTGGTGGCACGGGGTGATCTGGTGGGACTGGGAGAACACCGACGGGCCCGCCCTCAACGGCCGCCCGTTCCACGCCAAGACCGCCGAGGCCTTCCTGCAGCTCTGGTACGGGCTCGGCGCCCGCCCCTCTACCGCCAGTCAGCCGCTGCTGCCCGCCGTAGGCTCCTGACGTGCCCCCGCCACCCCTCGACGGCCTGCGGGTCGTCGAGCAGGGGAGCGGGGTGGCGGCGCCGCTGGCGGGGATGCTGCTGGCCGACTTCGGCGCTGAAGTAGTCAAGGTCGAGCCGCTCGGGGGCGATCCCGAGCGGGGTACCCCGGCCTTCGAGGTGTTCAACCGGGGCAAGGCCAGCGTCGTCATCGACCCCGCCGACTCCCTCGACCGGCTGGAGGCACTGGTGGCCGGGGCCGACCTGTGCATCGCCGGGGGCCCGGCCGCCGCCCTGAGTGGAACGCCACTCGACCCGGCCCTGGCGCTGGCGCGCAACCGCCGGCTGGTGCACCTCCACGTCGCCCCCTACACGGACGACGCGCCGTGGGCCGGCGGCGCCGAGTCCGAGTCCCTGCTGGGGGCGGCGGCCGGCGTCGCCCTGCGCCAGTTCTCCTTCGACGGCGGTCCCGTCGACGACGTGTACGCCCACGTCCTCACCGTGCAGGGCGTGTGGGCGGCGGCCTGCGCGGTGGCGGCCCTTCACGAGCGCGAATCCTCTGGCGCCGGCCAGGCGGTGACGGTGTCGGGCCTGCACGGGGTGATGATCGCCGCTGCCGGCGCCCTCACCTTCGATCAGGCCGCTCCCGTCGCCGAGGGTCCCCGTCCCGGAGGCCCGGGCGGCCCGGTCCCCTACTACCGCCTCTACCGCTGCGGCGACGACGAGTGGTTGTTCCTCGCCTCTCTCACACCCCGCTTCACCGAGCGGGCCTTCGCCGTGCTCGGGGTGGACGACCTGATGACCGACGAGCGCCTCGGTCCGAGGCCGCGGGCGGCCATGCTCCGCCCCGAGCACGCCGCCTGGGTCATCGATCGGATCGCCTCGGTGTTCGCCGCCCGCCCCCGCCACGAATGGCTCGACCGCCTGGCCCGCGCCGGCGTGCCCGCCGGGCCGGTGCTGGGGCGCGAGGACTGGCTCGACCATCCCCAGCTCTCCGCCATCGGCATGCGGGTCGAGCTCGACGACGCCGCGCCGGGGGCCGTCGTCATGCCGGGGGTACCGCTGAAGCTGTCGGCCACGCCGGGCTCGGTGCGAGGACCGGCGCCCGTGCTCGACGTCGGCGCCGAGGTGTGGGCGGCACCCGAGCCGGGCGGCAACGGACGGCGGGGCGGCTCCCGGGCCGAGCCGGGCCGCGGGCCGCTACACGGCATCCGGGTGCTCGACCTCGGCGCCATCATCGCCGGTCCCTTCGCCGCGTCGCTTCTCGGCGAGCTGGGCGCCGAGGTGGTGAAGGTGGAGCCGCCGGCGGGTGACAGCTTCCGGGGGCCGGGGTTCGCTTGCTACAACAAGGGCCAGCGCTCCGTGGTGGTCGACCTCACCCGGCCGGAGGGACGAGACCTGCTGATGCACATGGCCGCCTCCGCCGACGTGGTCGTCGACAACTACCGGCCCGGCGTCCTCGGCCGGCTCGGCGTCACCTACGACGATCTGCGCGCCGTCAACAACGACATCGTCACGGTGACCGTCACCGGCTTCGGCGAGGGCGGCCCCCTGGGTGACGAGCCCGGATTCGACCCCATCCTGCAGGCCATGAGCGGGATGATGGACGCCCAGGGCGGCGACGACGACCCGGTGTTCTTCACCATCCCGGTCAACGACGTGGCGGCGGCGTCCACGGCGGCGCTGGGTGCCTGCCTGGCCCTGTTCCACCGCCGCCGGGGGGGCGGGGGCCAGAAGGTGACCACCTCCCTCGCTGCCATGTCGGCCCTGCTGCAGGCACGGGAGCTGACCCGCTGGCCGGGCAGCCCCCCGCCGCCGCGGGGCGGCCGCGACCACCCCGGTCCCGGGCCGGTCGACCGCTACCACCGGGTCGGCGACGGATGGGTCCGGGCCCAGCCGGCCGGCGGCGTCGAGGCGCCCGCCGAGCTGCTCGGCGAGCTGGCCGGCCTGGACCGGGCGACCGCCGTCGGGGCCCTCGAGGGC
>JAJPHE010000045.1 GCA_021325435.1 Actinomycetota bacterium
AGAATATCCGTGATTCCCTGGACCGAAGAGTCTCGGTGCCGAGAATGCGACGCCTGGATTCGGGCGCGGCGAGCATCCGGCCGTGACCCTTTCGTTCCTCTACCGGCGTTCTGCTGCCCCCTCCAGCTCATCCGACTCATCAGCCGCAGTGACACCGATCTCCTCGAGGTCGTCATGCTGCGCCACGAAGTGGCGGTCAATGGGCCGCCACTTCCATCGACCGGTGCTCGAGCCGACGGACCGGGGAAGGTCGGGCGCGTCCGGCTGATCTGCCCGAGAAACTCGATACTTGTCCGAGAAACTCTGTCGTCATCTGGCCGTCGGCTCCGAATCTAGAACCGAATGGCGTCTCCAATGTTGTCGGTTGATCGACGACGCCGGGGGCTCGACGAATGGCCGTTGACAGCAGGGTGGGCGGAAGGGTGTAGGGTAGGTAGTAGCACGACCAGAGCCCTGACGTGCCGAGTCAGTCCAAATAGCTGACTGAGGGAGCGATGCTCCAGACCCGGTACCGCTAAAGCGATTCCCGAGGTCTGCGTGGAAGCTCCGCGGTATCGGGGTCAAGGCCACACGACGCGCCGATCGAAGTGGTCTACCGCGAGTACGGCGCCGATCGGCGTGGGAGCGACCGCGCCGCTTCTGGCTTATCGGAAAAGACAGCGCTGATCGGCGGTCTGACCGACTGCTTCCGATCCCGAACGGGTCCGCGACAGTCGCAGTTCGAGCGGTCCACATACGCGGACGCACGTGTCCGCTTCCACCTCAGACACCGATACTCGATGGCCTCGAAAGCCCGAAGGGATTCCAACATGGTCGCACCCACCCAAAAGCTCAACCGAGCACCCACTGACAGGACGCGTAGGGCGGTCCTGGCTGCGGGCGTGCTCTACCTGATCACCTTCGTCACCTCGATCCCGGCGCTGCCCCTCTACCATCACATCCTCACAAACCACCGATACGTGCTCGGCGGGGCCAGCGATACCGGCGTGTTGATCGGGGCCATGCTCGAAATCTTCTTAGCGATAGCCGGCATCGGCACCGCGGTGGTGTTGTTCCCGATCCTCAGGCGCCACGCCGAAGCCCGCTCCCTCGGGTTTGTCACCACCCGCGTCCTTGAGTCCGCCATGATTCTCGTCGGAGTGCTCAGCGTACTGTCGATCGTCACGCTGCACCAACACGGCTCCGCAGCCGGCGCCGATCCGGCGTCGCTCCTAGCTACCAGTCGGTCTCTGGTCGCCGTCCACGACTGGACGTTCCTGCTCGGCCCCGGGCTCATGCCGGCCCTCAACGCCCTGTGCTTCGCCAGCATCCTCTACCAGACCCGCCTGGTACCACGTATCATCCCGACGATCGGCCTGATCGGGGCGCCGCTCCTGGTCGCCTCCGCCCTGGCCAGCCTCTTCGGCGCCTGGGACCAGGTCTCGTCGGTCTCCCTTCTGATGACTCTGCCGATCGCCGCTTGGGAGCTGTCCATCGGCGTGTGGATGACCTTCAAGGGATTCAAGGCCTCGCCCGATGATTCCGGCGTCGTGGACCTGAACCTGCACGCTGAGCCAGCTCCGGCCACCCTATGACCCCTAACACCGACCGTCCCTCCTTGCCGCATTCAGGCCCTCTTTGCCGCATCCAGGCACAGCGACGGAACGGCCGTACCCGAGCCCCAGGGCCTACTTTGACCCACCTACCTCAATGGAGACAGCCGTGACCATCCCCGTCCACGCAGCCAACGTTCACTTCGACGCCGACCGGCGCATCGCCCGATGGCGACCGCTTGTGCAGTGGCTTCTTGCCGTCCCACACCTCGCCGTCGCTAACGCCCTGCGCACGCTGCGAGAGCTCCTCACCCTCATCAGTCTCGTCACCGTACTGTTCACCGAGCGGATCCCGCGGCCGCTCTTTGACGCCATCGCCATGACTTACCGATACGAGTGGCGGGCGTTCAGCTACGCCCTGGCCCTGCACGATGACTACCCGCCGTTCGAGTTCATGCCATCCGCGGATGACGACGGCCACGAAGCCCACACCACTCTGACCATCACCTATCCAGAACACCTGAACCGGTGGAAGCCCCTCTACAAGTGGTTCCTCGCCATCCCGCAATACTTCGTAGCGATTGCTCTCGCACTGGCAAGCGTCGCTACGCTGCTCTACGGTGCTGTAGCCACCATTATCACCGGCCAGTACCCGGAGCGGGCCCGGACCTTCCTCGTCGCCACCTACCGCTACTGCCTTCGCGTCGAGGCATACGTCGGCCTCCTCACCGACGAATACCCGCCGTTCGAACTCGTCGCGTAACACCAGCCGGCCTCACCCAAGTCGCATTCGCGAGCCTCGTCATCGACGCCGTCGCCGGATTCTGGCCCGTCCTCCGAGCCGCACGAATGTCACCAAGCGCCACCCTGTGGAGCGTGCAAACCCACGGCCCCCAAATTCCCCGCGCCCGAAACTGAGGCTACGCCCAGATACTTGCCGTTCGGGGACCACCCGGCAACAGAACGGCAGACCGAAGACCGGGGCACCTTTGCCACCTACCCGAGCTGATCGAGGCTCCGGATCGCATGCCGCAGGACAGTGTGTGCACGATCAGGAGACAGAAGACACCAAACCGCGCCCCGAGCGCCCGACGCGATGCCACGGCAGCAGCCCGAAGCCCACTTGTCGCTCGCCAGCTTGATGGGACCACCTTTTCGCCAGTGGCATGGGGCCAGGTCCTCCGCCCCATCAGCGTCGACGCCGGGATGATGGCGCCGGGCTGAGGGTCAGATCAAGTGCGCCGCCGACGCCGGGGCCGCGGGGTGGTTCCCCCGACGTCGAGACCGGGCTTCTGGCGCTTGCGGTAGGACTCGCCGTCGAGGACCAGCTCGTAGGCCGCCGACTGCAGGCGGTCGATGGCGGACTGGGCCAAAAGGGCGTCGGCCATCTGGCCCAGCCACTCGATCGGCTCCCGGTTGGAAGTCACCACCGTGGACGCCGCCCGGTGGCGCTCGACGATCAGCTCGTAGATGTCGGCCGTGTCGAGGACGTCCATGGGTTGGAGGGCAAAGTCGTCCAGGACCAGCAGATCGACCCGCACGAGCTTGCGCATCTCGGCGTCGTGACTGTTGTCCAGCCGGGAGGCTCGCAGGCGCTTGAGCAACACGTCGGTGCGCGAGAAGATCACGCTGTAGCGCCGGCGCACCGCAGCCTGACCCAAGGCGTTGGCGATGAAGGTCTTGCCCACCCCGACCGGTCCCATGATCACGGCGTTGTGGCCGGCGTCGATGAAACGCAGCGAGCACAGCTCATCGAAGGTGGCCCGGTCATAGGTGACCTTGGTGTCCTCGTCCCAGCTCTCGAAGGCCATGTCGGCATCGAGCCCGGCGGTGCGGGCCCGCAGGGCGGCCGAGGTGGTCTCCCTCCGGGTGACCTCGTCGGAGAAGATGAGCTCCAAGAACTCGGCGTGCCCGAGGCTGCGGGCCTTGGCCAGGGCCAGGCGTTCCGGGAGGGTGTCGATGGCCCGGCCGAGCTTGAGCTGGCGCAAGAGCGTGCGCAGCTCGGCGGAGATGGTCGGTGCCGGCGTCGTCATGCCATCGCTCCCGTGCCGAACAGCTCGGGTTGACCGGTGTCGGTGTCGTTGCTGCGGGCTGTCGCGAAATGCGACAGATCGCGGGCGAAGCGCGCCGTCTCGGTCCCCCGGCGCGCCGGTGGGGCGGCCGGCGCCGACTCCGTGGCCCGCTCGATCATGCGGCCGATGAGTGGCACCGAGATGGCCTCGGCCTCGAGTGCCCGGGAACACGCCGCCTCCACCCGCTCGGGGCCCCAGCGCTTGACGAGGCCGAGGAGCGCATAGACCTGGCGCATCTTGGTCCAGGGCAGTGGGCTGTCGAGCAGCGCCGACGCGTAGGCGCCGATGACGGGGCCGTGGCCGGCGGCGAGGTTGCGGAGATGGTCGATGTCTCTGAGCGCATAGGTGGTCTTCTCGGCCGGAAGATCGGCGGGATCGGTGCTTCTCCCGCCCGGGGGCTTGCGGGGATGGACCTTCACCAGCACGCCGCGATGGAAGATCCGCACCAGGGCCGAGTCGGCCCGGGCCTTGACCCGGGCGCCGATCAGGTCGCCGGGCACCGAGTAGATGGCGCGGGCCACCTCGACGTGGTGGTCCCGGGCCACCTTCGGCTCGGAGTACACCGGCAGGTCATAGGGCTTGGTCGGGACCGGGAGCAGGTGAGGCTGCTCCTCGATGCTGAACAGCTCCGCCGGCCGGCACTGGGTCGTGCCGTGAGTGCGCAGACCGGCTCGGTTGCGACACCACCGCTCGGCATGCCGTTGGGCATGGTCTATGTCGATGAAGACCTCACCGGCGAACATCGAGTCCCGGGTGAAGGACACCACCCGCTCGACCCTCGGCTTGTCCTGTGGTTTGCGCACCCGAGCCGGGTCAATGAGGAAGCCCCTCGACTGGGCGTACTCCACGAAGGCGGTGTTGAGACGCGGCTCGAGCGGGTCGGAGTCGTCCACGATCGCCGACATGTTGTCGGGGATGATCACCTTGAACACCCCACCGAAGAACGCCCAGGCCGCCTCGCAGCCCTCGATGACCGCCTCGGTGGTCTGGCGGAACGAGAGGTACACGAACGTGTGCCGGGAGTAGACAGCGGTGAAGATCAACGCCCAGACCACGCGCCGCCGCCCGGTGGCGGGGTCGGGAATGAGACCCATCCGGCCGAAGTCGACCTGGCACTCGACGCCGGGTTCACCGTCGGCCACCCGCACGGTGCGCTCCCGGGAGGACCGGCCGACGCCGAGGACCTCGAGGGCGTAGCGGTGCAGGGTTCGCTGGGGGACGACCACGCCCTGGCGGACGAGCAGGTCGTGGACCTTCACCACGTTGAGGCGGTCGGTCTTGAGCCAGCGCTCGAGTTGGTCGTGGTGGGCCTTGAGGACCGCCCACGCCTCGCCGTGGCCGTCAGGGCGATGCGGCCGGACGGTCTCGCAGACCACCCCGATCAGGGTGTCGGTGAGGGCGTCCTCGGTCCCGCTGCGGACCAGACCGGCGGCCCGAGCCGCTCCCACGTAGCGCCGGACGGTCTTGCGGTCGACCAAGGCCATCCGGGCGATCGCCCGCTCCGCCTCTCCGCGCAGCCACAGCCGGAGCACTTCGCGTATTTCGTGCACTTGAACCTCCCTGAAGCTCATCGCCACCTTCCCGGGCCGCTTGCGGGTCCGGTGGCGATGGCACCCTCAGCGGCGCCGGCGCTGGTGGATGCTCAGAGGTGGTCCCATGACTGGCGAAAGGTTGGTCCCATGCTGCTGGCGAAAGTCAGTTCAGGGTGGTCCCATCTCGCTGGCGGGCGACACCCACTTCGGGCGGCGGCCTCGCCGGGATCTGGTTGATCAGGGCACTGCGTACGCATGCCCTGCGCAGCCCTATGCACCACCGGCCACGTCTGGAAGCCCGCCGCGAACCCGCAGCTCAGCGGCCGCACGCGCCGCGCCACCTTGCCATGGCATGCCCTACGCAGGCTTGATAAGGCCCCGAGAAAAACACCCGAGAAACTCGCACCTCCGCCGGGCGTCGAAACGAGAAACCGCTGGTCAGGCGCCTGCACCCCTGCACGAGGTGCGCGCCCGACTAGCGGTCGTGGTGGCGGGGGGCCGCGGGCTACTCCATGCTCGACGCCTCATCGCCCGCGAACCCGCTGGTCACCTGAGGTCTGCATACGCAGTGCATAGGCGGCTGCATACTCAATGTCGGGCGCCACGGCCGATTATGCCCGAGAAACGCGACGGACGTCCCGAGAAACGTCCGCACCCGCGGCCTTCTGGTTCGGCGCCACTGTTGACAAGACCGCGAGGCCCGACGTGCCGTCCTGCCATCAACTGGTCAGGCGACAGCTGGGTCCCGATGTTCCAGTCGTTCGGCGATCCAGACCTTTATGATCGACTGGCGCGTCACCCCGAGCCTCTTCGCCTCGAGGTCGAGTGCGTCGATCATCCACGACGGGAAATCGACGTTGACACGTCGCTGTTCTAGGCCGGGTCGACGCGCGCCGCTGAGGTCGAGGCTTCCTGTGATGTCCTGGCCTCGATCGAACCGCTGGTCCAGTTCCTTAGCTTTCATAAATGGCCACCTCTTCGTTTCGTGAACGGCGCACCGAGATGAGCCTGATCCGCTCGTCGCGGTAGGTGATCACGGCAGACCAATGCCTCCCCTCGATCTGGCCGATCTCCAGCCACCGCGCCTCATCAGCCGTTCGAGCGGGCACCTCGACACGCAGGGGATCGTTCCACAGGTCCTCAGCTTGGGTGAAGTTGATTCCATGCTTCGCGTCATTGGCTGCGCTCTTGTCCGGGTCAAACTCGAACTCCATAATATGGTATAGTAACTATACCATATCGGCGCCGTGGGCAGCCTACCTTGAACCGGCCCACGGGTTGACGTCCCCTGGCGTGGTGTAAATCGGGTCCACCACTGAGGCGGGCCACCGCGTGATCCTCAGCGTGACCTTCCCGGGTTACGACAAAGGAGACACACGGTGGCCCTCTCGACCACAGACGTTACCGAGCTGCTGGACGCGATCCGTGCCGGCGACGGCATCGACCCCAT
>JAJPHE010000050.1 GCA_021325435.1 Actinomycetota bacterium
ACGGGCTCGCCGCCCAACCGGTCAACCAGGTCGCCGAGGGTTGGTCGCACGTGGGCCGCCAGCGCGGACTTTGAGTTGGCCATAACCGCGTCGCTTCAAAAGGCCATCGACACGCCTCTAGACCGCCAGCGCCGCCTCCACCCACTCGGCCCCGAGACGGGCATCGCGCTCCCCATGCCCGACCACAAACGTGGTCACGGACGGGTCGCGCCGCAAGGCCAGGCACCCCGACGGCGTCTATCCCGACCCGAGCCGATCTCGCCCCTCACCCCACCCACCGCAAGCCCCTGCCCGGCCGCCCAGGCGCTCCCCGCGCCACCGCTCGGTTCTGGTCGGTCGCGGGCGTCCACGGTGGTCCTTCCGCCACCATCGCCACGGTCGCGCCGCTCCCGGGATCAGCCGGCTGGCCCGCTGGGCTGGGACGACAGCTTCCCTTCCTGGAACCAGCGGTAGGTGGTCAGGGGATGGAGGCCTTGCTGCCGGGCCCATCCCTTCGAGCTGACGCTCGCTTCTGGCGCATGCTCAACGGTCGACAGTTGGAACCTCCCTCGGCATGCCCCCGCGGCGGCAGCTTCCCCTAGCGGGGCTGCTGCTCAGCGGCGGCACGCCGCCTGCTCGACCGCTTCTGTGACCGAGAGCCCGCCTATCGGGTGCGCAGCGCCGTCCTGGAGTACGTGAACGAGAGTCAGGAGCTCACGGCCGCCGTCGGCAAGGGGATCGAGGTGTGGGTCCGAAACGGCGCCCCTGGTCGCGAGGAGACGGGGGCCGATCCGAGCCACATGGTCCGGTTCGCCACCGAGCACGTGCTGTGGATGCGGCTGCCCGACGAGCGGGCATCGCCGATCTCGGTCTTCGCCCAGGATGAGGCCAACCCACCGGAGCTGCGAAGCCTGGCACGGCAGCGGGCGCAGCATGTCCTCTGGAGGCTCTGGTAGGTGACCGACCTGCGCTCGCCGGGGATGCCCACCGACTACCTGCCCGGGGTGCGACACCACGTCGAGATCCCGCCCGAGCAGACGAAGGGGCCCACGGTCAGCCGGCGCCCAAAGGCGATGCCAGAGCCAGGAGCCCCTGGACCGAGGTTCCGCTTCCCAGGCTCTTGCACGCGACGATCAATCGGTCCGCCGAGGTTGCGTCGAGCCTCCCGTGGACGAGGCGGCGGAACTTCGCCTCGAGCTCGCCCCAATCGAGCGGGGCGGTCTCATCGCCTCGCGTGTGGTGAACGACACGGCGTACCGTGCCAGAGGAGGTGGAGACCTCGACCCGTGCCGGCCACGCCGCCGGGTAGTACGGCTCAAGGTCGTCGGCGGGCTCGACGGCAACCCTGTCCATGAAGGCACGGAAGCGGTCCTCGTCGTGGAGCCGGGTCCGGGCAACGTCGAGGAGCCCGTCGCGATCGTAGGCCGCCAGGGCCAGCTGGTAGCGGACGCTGGTGATGGAGCCCAGGCGATCTCGTGGGAGCCCGGGCTGACCGACCATGTGGACGTACTGGCCAGGCACACCCACCACCACCCGCTGAATCGATCCCACGTCGACGGCTTCCTCCTCCAGGATCCGCAAGAACCCCTCGACGCCGCTGAGTGCCTGCTTCGCCGAGCAATAGGGCTTGACGCTCACCCGCTCGATCTCATAGGTCGCCCCCAGCCCCGCGGCGAGGAGGGAAGGCCGCAGGGGGATGCCGCTCATCTCGCTCCAGCGACCGTCGAGGAGGGTCGTGTCGGCCCGGAATCCCTGGCGGGCCGCGACCGCCGCGATGATCCCGCTTTGGACCGCGCAGCCGAGCGTGAGCCATCGCGAGGCGACGGCACCGCTGCGCCCGCTCGTCCCGACGGCCATCATCACGGCGGTGGCCAACGCCTGAGCCGTCTCCTCGTGGGGGAGGTCGAGCAGACGGGCCGCGGTCGCGCAGGCCCCGATCCCTCCGCCCAGGTACGTTGGCCAGATGCCCCGGTAGAGGATCGACGGCCCGTCGACCGCCTCCCCCCAGCGGGTCAGCACCTCGTAGCCAGCCACGATCGCGGCGATGAACGAGCCCGTGTCCACCCCGCGTCGCGAGGAGGCGACCGCCAGGGCGGTCGGCACGACGACCGACCCCGGCGTCGTACACGACCTGAGGTGGATGTCGTCGATCTCGGTGCACCGCGTCGACGCGCAGCTGGCGAGCGCCGCCATGGCCATCGAGGTCCGAAGCGACGACCAGCCAGCGGGCACGCCGCCCTCTGCGCCGCAGTCCACGACCAGGGCCTGCACGGCGTGCCCCTCGGCCGTGTGCGCGCCGGCGACCATGGCCCCCATCGTGTCCAGGAGCCGTCGCCGGACCTGGTCGACCACCGAGGCCGGCAGCGCCTCCGCCCTCAGGCCGGCCACGAACTCGGCCAGCTGATCGATTGTCGTCCCGTGGTGATCGGTCACGCCGGGGAGAGCAAGCTCGAGGCCGCCCTCTGGCCGACCTGGACGAGGTCGGACACGAGCATCAGCGGCTCTCCCGGGTGACCGAGGCACAGGCGCAGGCTGAGCGTCATCGACGCCTCCAGGCGGTCCTCGCTCTCCGGGTCGATGCGCGGCGCCTCGTCGAGCGAGAGCCCGATGCCACCCCCGAGGCCGTACGCGAGCGCCGTCTGGCGGTGCTCATCGCCGATCTCCCGCAGGGCGGCGAGGGCGACGTCGGCGGCACGTGCCCCATCACGCGCGGCCTCACGCATCGCCGCCAGCCCGGAGCGGGCCTGCAGGTACCGTTCGGAGTCGACCGCCGGGCTGGTGAGGGCACGATCGGCCCAGTACCCCTCGTGCTCCACGGCGAGATACGCGCAGAAGGGCACGTGGCGCACCATCGATGGCCCCTCGTAGGGCCAGAGCGCGTCGGCCACCTCCAGGTTGCAGAGCACGCGGACGTCGTGCGCCCCGGCGGTGCGGGCGGCTCGCTCGGCCGCCACCGCCGCCTCCACGTTCGAGCCTCCACGCCCGAAGGCCGCCACCGCCGCCAGCTCCGCACGCCGCACGATCCTCGCCGCCTCGACCATGGCGCTGATCTCCCGAGGGCGCTTGCGGCGCCGGATCGCCGCCAGCCGGTCGTCGACCGCAACCAGCTCGTAACCGGACAGCCGCCCGACCACCTCCTCGTAGAGGAGGGCCGGCAGGCGCTCCTCGAACCCGGCCACCCCCACCGGTCCGGCCGTGACCCCGCGCTCTTGCAGGACCCGCACCATCCCCTCCCCGAGCGAGGGGGCGACCCGCACGTCGCCCACCCAGGTGCAGGTGCGGATGAACGGGATCTCGCGGCCCCCACCGATGCCGGCGATGAGCGCCGGCTCCCCCTCGACCGGTAGGACCATCACCGTCCACGGCATCATGGGGACGAGGTTGGCCAGGTAGGCGATGTCGTGATAGCGCTCGCCTCCACCGACCACGAGGAGCGCACGCATCCCCTCCCCCAAGAGCATCTCGCGGACAACCCGAACCCGCTCGTGGAACTCGTCGCTGGGGAAGGTGCTCTGGTTCCACACCGAACGTCCGCGCCGGAGCACCGGCTGCAGTGTCTGCATCGCGCTTGCTACTCCACAGAATCGAGGTGGGCCGTCCTCCCGGTCAGGGGCCGTCCCCCCTCCTCCCCGACGACGATCGGCTCTCCGACGAGGAAGTACCCGGTCTCGGGGATGTACTGGTTGGGATGGAAGACGAAGAGCATGTTCTTGCGGAAGACGAAGTCACTACCTGCCGTCAGGTTCCCTGGGGCCACCGATCCGAGGCCCATGCCGTGGCCACGCGTTCGCATGTACGGGGGCACCGTGTACTTTCCGTAGCCAGCCGCGCTGACCACGCGATCGACCTCGGACACCGCCGCCCCCGCCGTCTCGCCGCTCCGGCAACGTCTTATCCCCGCCCACATCGCCTCGATAAGGAGCCCGTACTTCTCGCGCATGAGCTCGGTCGGCCGGCCGAGCACGACCGAGCGACAGATCTGCGTGAACTGGCCCTCAAATGAGGGCGAGATCTCCGCCAACAGGATGTCGCCCCGGTCCAGCCGCCTGTCCGTGGGGGCATGGACGGCCCGATTGTGCTGTGAGGCGGAGATGAGCAGGAAGTTGTCATCCGCCCCCAGCGAGCGCATGTAGGCGTCCACCTCACCCACCAGCGTGCACTCACAGACCCCCGGGCGCAGGGTCTCGAGCAGGTACGCGTACCCACGCTCCGCGATCTCGGTGGCCTTCTCCACAAGGCTCAGCTCGAGATCGTCCTTCACCGCCGCGGCCTCCTCGACCAGCGAATCCGCCGGCAGAGGACGTTGCTCGAAGGGGGCGCTCAGGAGCCCATGGACGGCCCGGTTCTGCCTGCCCATGCCGGTGAGTCCCACCTTCGCCTTTCGAAGGCCCATCTCGGTGACCAGCTGCAGGTACTCGCGGGCGAAGTCACGTGCGGGGCGGAGGTTCTGAACGCGGGAGCGACGACTGGCCCGTTGCTGGTCCCAGACGGGCATGAAGAGAAGGCAGGGATCGTCGTCCTTGGGGAGGATCACGACCGCGTGGGGGCCGAGGGGCTTGAACCCGGAGAGATAGTAGATCGGGTCCATCTCGGTGAAGTGATAGCTTCCGTTGTTGTACAGAACAAGCGCATCCAGCCCCGCCGTCGCCATGGCCTCGCGCAGCACGCTCACACGCCGCTCATAGACATCCATGCGCTCCTCCTGCCTCAGCCGGCACTATCGATGCTCACGATGATCTCCCCGGTGTCGGCGACCCGAGCGACGTCCCCGGGGAAGAGGAGGGTGGTGGAGGCATACTCCTGGATGATGGCGGGGCCCTCGACCTCCATCCCGGGCGCGAGCAGGTCCCGATCGTAGATCGGGCAGCGGGCCGGCGTGCCGGGATCGTCGAGGTACACGCGACGGTGCTCGAGCAGGGGATCCGCTGCGACCGACCTCACCTTCGGGAAGACCGGCCGGTCTCGACTCCCCTGAGCCGTGACCCTGATGTTGACGATCTCCACGGGCTCCTCGGGCGCGTGGTGGCCGTAGCGTCGATCGTGGATCTCGTCGAACCTCCGCCGGATGAGGGCGCGGTCGGCGGCCTCGAGCTCGGCTTGGGAGACCGGGGTTTGAATCCAGAACTCCTGGCCGACGTAGCGAACGTCGAGGTAGGTCTCGAAGGTCATCCGATCCGCTCGAACCCCTTCGCTGCCGAGGACCTGCCGGCCCTGCGCGATGAGCTCCGAGCAGATGGCGCGGATCCGACCGAAGTCCGACTCGAGGAGGGGCTTGTGGTAGGTCTGGACGTAGTCGTGGCGGAGGTCGGCCATCAGCATGCCCAGCGCAGAGAAGTGGGCCGGGAGACGAGGCACCACCACCGTGGGGAGGTGGAGCTCGCGGGCGATCTCGCAGGCGTGCAGCGGGCCGGCGCCACCGAAGGCCACCAAGGCGAAGTCACGGGGATCGAAGCCACGCTCCACCGAGATGCCTCGGATGGCAAGCGACATCTTGGCCACGGCGATGCGGACGATGCCGAGCGCGGCCTCGATCACGGAGAGCCCGAGCGGCTCCGCCACCCGCTCGGCCACGCCGCGCCGGGCCCGCTCGGCGTCCAGGGGCATCTCCCCGCCCAGGAACCGGCGCTGGTCGATCCGCCCGAGGAGGACGTTGGCGTCGGTCACCGTGGGCTCGACCCCTCCCCAGCCATAGCAGATCGGGCCGGGGTGCCCGCCGGCGCTCTGAGGCCCCACCTTGAGCGCGCCGACCTCGTCGATCCAGGCGATGCTGCCCCCACCCGCCCCTACCTCTACGACGTCGACGACCGGCAGCATGACCGGGTGCCCACTGGCATAGCCGCCGATGTAGTAGCCCTGGGTGATGCTCGGCACGTTGCCCTCGACCAGGCTGGCCTTGGCCGTCGTGCCCCCCATGTCGAAGGCGATGACGTCCTTGAACCCCAGGGTGGCCCCCACGGACGCGGCGGCGATGATGCCCCCGACCGGGCCCGACTCCATCATCGCCACCGGGATCCTCTTCGCGGTGTCGGGTGACATCACCCCGCCGTTCGACTGCATGATCAGGAAGCTGCCGTCGAAGCCAAGTGACGACAGGAGGCGCTCGAGGTGGCTGAGGTACTGGCTGACCTTGGGGCCGACGTAGGCATTGAGCACCGTCGTCGACGTGCGTTCGTACTCGCGGTACTCTCGCAGGATCTCGTGGGAGAGCGAGAGGTAGGTCTCCGGCACAGCCTCCCTGAGCAGCCTCCCCATCCGGGCCTCGTGATCGGGGTTGAGGTAGGAGTGGATGAAGCAGACGGCGACCGCCTCCGCATCCGAGGACTTGACCTCCTCCACCACCCGCATGGCCTGCTCCGGATCGAAGGGGACGATGACCTCGCCAGTGGCGCCGAGCCGCTCCCTGACCTCGAAGGTGCGGCGACGAGGGACATACGGGATCGGTCGCTTGAAGTAGAGGTTGTAGGCCTCGGGGCGGTTGCCACGACCGATGCGGTAGACGTCGCGCATGCCCTGGGTCACGATCAGGGCGGTCCTGGCACCGGTGCGCTCGATGGCGGTGTTGATCGCGATCGTGGATCCGTGGATGAAGCTCTCAGCCTGACGAACGTCCAGGCCGCTCTTCTCCAAGCAGTCACGGATGCCGATCGAGAGGTCGGAGGGCGTCGTCGAGCTCTTGGCGTGCCGGACCACGCCCGTCGCCTCGTCGAACGAGATGAGGTCGGTGAACGTCCCTCCGATGTCGAGGGCCACGGTCAAGGTCATCGCGTCCTCCCTGGGTCAGTGCCGTGGGCGTCTGACCCCGGCGGCACCCCCCGACGGGCCGCCCGCATGCGCGCCCGGCACCGCCTGGTCGCCAGCTCGTCGACGGCGCCGGTGGTCGGGTCGAGGACGACGCCGTACCGGCTCTGGGCCGCCTCCAGGGACACGTATCCCTCGACCACGTCCTCACGGACGCGCTCCGGATCACGCTCGAGCGGGTCGCCCCAGCCGCCTCCGCCGGCGGACACGACCACCGCCGTCGTCCCCGGGGGAACCAGGTGGTGCGTGACGTCGATTGCGGTGAAGTCCGGCTCACCCGGCAACCGCAGTAGGCCGGCGGGCACCGCCCCCTCCCCGCCGCCCCACAGCCCCCAGGGAGGGCAACCGGTGCGCAGGGTGTTGCCGAGGTTCCAGTACCCCTCGACGAGGTTCGTCACCCTCGTGGCGACCCCGAGGCCCCCACGAAACTTGCCCGGGCCGCCCGAATCCCGACGGAGCTCCCGGCTCTCGATGACCACGGGGCACTTGAGCTCGATGCTCTCGATCGGGCCGTTCCGAACGTCCCCTTGGCAGATCGAGACTGTGGCCGACTCCCCGTCCTCCCAGGGGCGTCCCCCCCAACCGCCGCCCTCAATGCTCTGGACCACGAACCGGCGTCGCGTGCGCGGATCCGTGCCGAAGAACACCACCGGGACGCCGAGCGTCCCGAGGTGGGCGGCCGGGATCCGATCTGGCAGGGCCGGGGCCAGGGCGCGGAACACCGTGTCGATGACCGTCGGCAGCGCGGTGCTCCAACCGGCCATCGCCGCCGGGTAGCGCGCCATCATGAAGTTCCCTTCTTGGATCTCGACCTTCAGGGCGCGGAACGAGCCCTCGTTGACCGGCTCGAGGGGGGTGGTCAGGGCCTTGTAGGCGACGTACGCCCCCGCCAGGGTCCGCGAGTTGTACGCCCCTTTTCGCTGGGTGGAGCAGCGCGTGAGATCGATCGTCATGTCGCTGCCCTCGATCGTCACCCGGACCACGATCTGGATGGGACGATCCGGCTCCAGGCGATCGGGGTCGAGGAAGGACTCGGCCTCGTAGGTGCCGTCCGGGAGGCGCTCGACGACCGCGCGACACTTCGCCTCCGTCTCGTCGAAGATGAGCTCGATGCCATCCAGGACGACATCTCGGCGGTAGCGCCGGAGCAGCTCCTGCACGCGACGCTCGGCCAGGCGGCAGGCCGCCACCTGGGCCCGCAGGTCGCCCATCGACGACTCCGGGTAGCGGATGTTGTCCGAGATCAGTTTGTGGACCTTGGGGTCGGGGACACCGGCCTCGTAGAGCTTGATCTGGTCGATCTGCAGACCTTCCATCCACGGGTCGGTGACCGAGCTGCCCGCACCGAAGCCCGTGCTCATGCCGCCCACGTCGATCCAATGGGCCCGAACCGCGGCGAACGCGGTGAGCGCCCCTTCGAAGAATATCGGCGTGTAGGTGACGATGTTGTTGAGGTGCTGCCCGGCGACACGTTGGTGGTTGGTGATGACGACATCGCCCGGCCTGAAGCCGTCGCGACCATGTTGGCCGATGCCATCTCGAATCACCACCCCGAGATCGGAGACGAAGTGGGAGACGCCCCCGATGTTCTGTGACAGAAGCCGTCCCTCGACGTCCAGGAGAGCACAGCAGTAGTCTCGGACCTCGTAGATCATCATGTTGTAGGAGGTTCGCTGGAGGTCGTAAGACATCTCGTTGGTGATCGCCGGAAGGGTGTTGCGGATCACCTCCAACGTCACCGGATCAGGCTTCGCCACGGGACAACTCCTCACCTTCTCTTCTCATCAGGCTCTTCATGCTCCCATCCACTCGCGCCGTGAGAAGCCCGAGCACGGTGGGTACGTCAAGGCGCAACGGCCGCCTACGTGATCCTCTCCAACGACTTCCGTCGCGGATCCACCTTGATCAGGAACAGCCCCAAGCACGCCGCCACGACCAGCGGGATCGTGAAGAAGTAGACGATGTGCGAGATCTCGGCCCCGAAGAAGAGGAAGACGCCGAGGGCGAAGGGGCCGATGATCGCCCCGATCCGACCGAAGGCGGTCACGATCCCCATCCCCAAGCTCCGGATGGAGGTCGGAAACAACTCCGTGCCGAGCGTGTAGAGGACGGCGATCACGCCACCGCCGAGGAGGGTCTGGAGGGCTTGGAAGGCAACCGTGAGGCCGATCGGGGACTTGAGCTGGAAGGAGAGCCCGAACAGGATGAAGAAGACCGCCCCCAGCGACGTGGTCACTAGCAACGCGTACTTCCGGTCAACCTTGTCCTGCAGCCAGGCGCCCACGAGCTGGGCGATGGGGGTGAAGGCGGTGATGATGAGCACATAGGTGAAGCTCCTGACCAGCGTGTACCCCTGCCGCACGAAGATCGTCGGCAACCAGCTGTTGATGCCGAAGCTCTGGATGAAGTAGAAGAAGTAGATCAGCGAGAGGGCGACCATGCCGGGGAACGAGGTCCGAAGGATGAGGGTTCGCTGGGTGTTGCTTGGCACCCCCGACGCGGCCAACGCGGGCGGAGGGACGAGTTCGACGTCTCGCAGCCCCGCGCGATCGGCGATGGCTCGGGCGACGCGGCCCGCCTCCGCGGTCCTCCCGCGAAGCATGAGGAAACGGATGGACTCGGGGAGAAACTGCCGGACGTAGATGATCATGAGGGCGGGGAAAACGCCGGCCCAGTAGACCGACCTCCATCCGAACGAGGGGATGAGCCAGAGGGAGAGCAGGGCGGCGACGATCCAGCCGCCGCTGTAGCAGGCGGGGCCGAGCGGGATGAAGATGTGCCGATAGCGAACCGGGCTGTACTCGGCGAGGAGCGCGAACGCGATCGGGAACTCCGCGCCGATGCCGAAGCCGGCGATCCCACGGGCGACGAGCATCGTCACGTAGTTGGGGGCGATCGCGCTGAGGAAGGTCCCAAACGCGTAGGTGCCGATGAGCCACATGAAGATCGGCCGTCGTCCCAACCGGTCGGACAGGACCGAGAAGAGGAACGCGCCGACGAGGAGGCCGATGTTCGAGGCAGAGCTGATGGTGCCAGCTTGCACCGGTGACAGGTGGAACTGCTTGATCAACAGCGGGAGAGCATAAGCGGTCGACTGATAATCCATGCCATCGAGGACCTGGGCGAGCAGGACACCGAGCAAGAGCAGCCAAAGGAAGCCGCTCATCGGAGCCTCGTCCAGGAGCTCTGTGTAGGTCATCGTCTTGTTGAGCACCGATCACCACCTCACGTCGGTAGCACGCTCGCTCCGGCCATCTCGTCTCACACGTGAGCCGACGCACACCGTCTCTCGGACCGGATCGCCGCCCAGGTCGTCGCCACTACCGCTCTTGTACCTTCACACGGTCATGTCGACAATGCCATGACCGTCGATCGCCTCATAGCCTCTGCGCTATGGCCTGTGACACCATCTCATGGCCGTGAGCCCCCTCCGGTCGCCCCCATCCTCTGAGGTCTGGTGGGGGCCCCCGCGGCTCTGGTCTCGACGGCCACGGGGGAAGGCCGAGCGGAGATGGAGGTCCACGGTTGCCCTCAGAGCCGGAGCCATGTCCTGCCCCCCAGCCATCGGCTGAGCGGCGCCTGGCGCACTCCGGCTGCCCCTTGGCCACACCCCGCCCAACGGACAGGGTCAGGCGGGACGCACCCCCAGCTCGGACCCCGGCCATGCGTTGTCGCCCATGCACGAGCACCGACTCATAGGCCGATGGCTATGCCGCCATCGTCGGCCGCGCCTTACGCGATCCCACCGAAGGCCGTAGGTTCTGGCCAGAGGAGAAAGGAGAGGGGTTCCCGACCATGAGACCGGTGAATCGGTTGGCTTGCGCGCTCGCCCTCCTCAGCCTGACGCTCCTGCCCGCCGTGGCCTGCGGCGGCGCATCCTCCTCGACCACGACCACGGGCGCAGGGCGTGGTAAGCCGGAGAAGTCCTCGATCACGGTCGGGCTGCCGGTCGCTGCCGAGACCCTGGCGCCGGTCTACATCGCGGTTGACAAGGGCTACTTCAAACAGCAGGGCCTGACCGTGAACCTGGTGACGTTCCATGGTGGCTCCGAGCTCGTCAAGGCCGTCCTCGGAGGATCCGTGGACATCGGCGTCACCGGCCCAGGCGACGTCTTCGAGGCCGTCCAGCAAGGTCAGGCGATGAGGGTCTTCTACGGTGGCTTCGACACCCCGGACTACTACATCATCGCCAAGCCTCCCATCGACTCCATAGCGGCCACGCGAGGAAAGACATGGGGCATTTCCGCCTTCGGATCCACCACGGACGTCCTCGCCAGGTACGTCCTGAAGCGCAACGGCATCCCCGCCTCCGACGTCAGCATCACCCAGACCGGGGGCGGCGCCAGCACTATGGCCGCGCTTCAGGCCGATCGCATCCAGGTCACGGTGCTCCAGCTCTCGCAGGCGCTGCAGGCGAAAGATCTCGGGTACAACATCATCCTCCCGGTCAGCTCCCTGTTCCCGACCTTCCCGCTGCACGCGGCCTTCGCCATGCAAGACTTCCTCAGCCGATACCCGAACACCACGACCGCCTTCCTCAGAGCTCTCGTCAAGGGGATGGAGGAGACCAAGTCCAGCCCTGAGACGGCAGCGGCTGAGATCGTCAAGTACCACGTGACGACCCAGAAGTACGCCCTCACCACCATCAAGGGGACGATCAAGCAGCTCTATCCGGACGGGCGGCTCCCCGATGCCAAAAGCATGAACGCCTACTGGCAGATGGGCATCGCCAACGGCATCTTCAAGCGGCGCTTGCCGGATTCCGAGTGGCTGGATGCGAAGTGGATCAACGATCAGAGCTGGCGGAGGTAGAGCGCAGCCCCCACGTCGAGCTCCGAGACGTACGGATCGCCTACAAGAAACCCTCGGAGAGCCGTTACGCGATCGTCGCCGACGACGTCGGCTTGAGGATCCAACAGGGTGAGTTCGTCACGATCGTCGGCCCCAGCGGCTGTGGGAAGACCAGCCTCCTCCTCGCCATCGACGGCCTGCTGCGCCCCATCCGAGGAGAGATCCTGATCCGGGGCCGACCGGTCACGCGACCGGGGCGGGATCGGGCCATGGTCTTCCAGGAGTTCGCGCTCCTTCCCTGGCGCACGGTCTTCGGCAACGTCGCCTTTGGGATGGAGCTGCAGGGCGGTCGGCCGTCACCGGAGCGGGTCGAGCGGTACATCAACTTGGTCGGGCTCAACGGGTTCGAGCGGCACCATCCCCACCAGCTCTCCGGAGGGATGCGTCAGCGTGTCGGGCTGGCGCGGGCGCTCGCCGTCAACCCGGAGATCCTGCTCATGGACGAGCCGTTCGGGGCGCTGGACGCCCAGACCCGGGAGGTCATGGCCGGCGAGCTGCTCCGCATCTGGCAGGTCGAGCGCAAGACGGTGGTCTTCGTCACCCACGACATCGACGAGGCCATCTTCCTCGCCGACCGGGTGATCGTCATGAGCGCGGCTCCGGGGCGGGTGATCGCCGAGATCCACGTCGCCCTGCCACGGCCTCGCCGGCCCGAGCAGCGCGCCTCGCCCGAGTTCGCCGAATACCGCTCCTGCCTCCATCGCCTGCTGTTCCAGGAGGGCAGGGGCGAGGCCGACAGGGAGAAGGCGGGGTGAGCCTCGTCGACGGCGCACGCTACCGATTGGCCGCACGGGCGCCGGTTCGCCAGCGCTCCCCGGCGGCGACGACGGCGTTGATGGCGATGGTCGTCCTCCTCGCCGCCTGGCAGCTGGCCGCTCGATGGGGCCTCGTCAAACACGGGTACCTGCCCGCCCCGTCAGCCGTGGCCGTGGCCGGGGTCGCCATGGCACGGGACGGTGAGCTCTGGCAGAACGCGCAGATCAGCCTGCTCGAGTTCGCCATGGGGCTGGCGCTGTCGATCGGGGTCGGAATCCCCCTCGGGTTGCTGATGGGGTGGTTCCGAACCGTCCGTGAGCTGTTCGAGCCGCTCGTGATGGTGCTGAACGCCATGCCCCGCATCGCGCTGATCCCGATGATCGTGGTGTGGCTGGGGATCGGGTCGATCTCCAAGATCGCGGTCGTCTTCATCGGCGGGGTGATCCCGCTCATCGTCAACGGGATGGCCGGAGTGCGAGACGCGGACGGCAGCCTGGTCCGGCTGGCCCGCTCGTTCTGCGCCAGCGACCTCCAGCTCTTCCTCAAGATCCTGCTGCCTGGCAGCGTGCCCTCCCTGTTGGCCGGGCTGCGACTCGCCATCGGGCATGCCGTCATCGGCGTGGTGCTGGCCGAGATGTACGCGTCCGTGCGTGGGATGGGCTATCTCCTGCAGTCGTATGGAACCAACTACGAGGCTGCCCAGCTCTTCTTCCTCGTGATCGTGGTGTCCGCCGCCGGCTACCTCGCCACCGCCTGCGTCCAACTCGTCGAGTCGAGGTTCCAGTCGTGGAGGCAACCGTGACCGGGCTCGCCACCCGCCTCCGCCTGGTCCGGCCAGCGCTGCTGGGGGCCCTCCCCTTCGCCGTGCTCGTCGTCGTCTGGGAGGTTTTGGCCCGATCCCACGTCCTCAACCGCGTCCTCGTCTCGAGCCCTTCGCTCATCGTCGCCGCCCTCGCCAAGCAGCTCTCCAACGGGACGATCCAACGCGACCTCGCCGCCAGCGCCGTCGAGTTCGCCATCGGCTTCGGCCTGTCGGTGGTGGTGGGCGTCCTCGTCGGGGTGGTGATGGGATGGTACCGACCGCTCTCACACGCCCTGGCACCCCCGCTGTGGTTGAGCTACAACGCTCCCTTCTTCGCCCTCTCGCCGCTGCTCGTGGTGCTGCTCGGCCTGGGCACGCCGACCGTCGTCGCCATCACCTTCCTCATCACCGTGGTTCCTATCGTGGTCAACACGGCCGCCGGCGTCCGCAACGTTGACCACATCCTGGTCCGCGCCGCCCGTTCCTTCGGTGCCACCGACCTCCAGATCTTCCGCAAGGTCGCGTTGCCGGCATCCGTGCCCTACCTCATGGCAGGCTTGAGGCTGGGCGTCGGGCGTGCCCTGGTGGGGGTGATCGCGGGTGAGTTCTTCGGGGGGAAGACGGGGCTCGGCTACAGCATCAGCTACTTCGCCGGCACCTTGCAAACCGACAACATGATGGTGAGCGTGGTCATCGCCGCGATGATCGGCGTCTTCCTCACCCAGGGGGCGAACCGGCTGGAACGCTGGCTCGACGCCTGGCGCGGGTGGGGCTGATCCTCTCCCTCCACCAGCGTCCCCGACACCGCCCACGGCCGGCCCATCGCGGGCCGGTCCCAGGGACGTCCATGGCCGCTCTCCGCCGCGCCACTACCTCGAGGCCAGTCGAGCAGCCCCACCCGGAAGGCCACCGGATCACGGCCCTGACGCGCCGGCGCTCGGCCTCGGCCCCGCTCGGGCAATGCGGCAAAACGGCACAGCCGTTCGCGCGAACGGGGATCCCGCCAACCCTCAGGAACGAAGCCTCCGACCGACCCGCGCCGAAGGTGCGTGGGCGTCGGCGATCCGACGCGCTCCTGGTAGGCCATCCCGGCTCGATCGGGAAGCGCCGTGTCGCCCCTCCGTCTCGCCACGCTCCAGGGTTCGTTGCCTTGAGTTGGAATCGTCCCGGACGCGAGCGATACCGCAGGGCCGTCCTGCGTGCACTCGAGCTCCGCCGGGCCCGAGCCAGGCGGAGAGGAGGTCGGCCCCATCTTGCGCCCCGTACCGGGCCGATAGGCAGGCCCACAGGCTGACCACAGCGGCGGGCGGAGGAGGGGTGAGCGACCACTCGGGAAAAGAGCGGATCGTGAGCCGAGGCGGTCAGGGTCGACCCGGGCCAAGCGATCGGATGGCTACATCAGGTTGCCGACGTTCGCAATCGTATTTTCATCAATTCTTCGTCGACAGTCCTTTTCGTGACTAATATAGGGAGGGAGATAGGAGGGATGGAGCGACCAGGGGACGCGAAGGTGAAGCCGTCCTCCCGAACCACCACAGGTGACAGGGTCCCCTCCACGCCGCTCTCAGCCTCCGCCCCGTGGCTTGGTCACCCGTCGGCTTCCCGGTGCGCACCCAACTGGCACGATCTGGCGCAGCCACCTTCGGTACCTGCTGCGCGACTGCGATCGTCCCATGTATGACGCCACCCTCCACCGCCTGCACGTCTTCCGGACGGTTGTCGACCAGGGAGGGATCCAGGCGGCAGCGACCACGCTCGGCATCACACAACCGTCGGTCAGCGGTCACGTCAAGAACCTCGAAGGGCTCATCGGACAGCCGCTGCTGAAGCGAAACCGTGGCCGCCGATTCTCGCTCACACCGGCGGGCGAGCTCGTCTACGAGTACGCCCGTCAGATCCTGCTGGCAGCCGATGACACCCAAAGGCTGCTCGCGGAGCTGGCCGGTGAGCAGCAGTGTCAAGTATCGCTCGCGGTGTCGGACGGACTTGCACACTCGTTGCTGGTCCCGGTCTTCACCGACTTCGCCAGGCAACGTCCGGAGGTGATGCTCTCCGTGCACACCGGCAGCCTCGACGACATCCGACAGGCGCTCATCGCCGGAGTCGCGGCTCTGGGCATCGGAGCCACGACCGGCGACATCCGATCTCTCGAGAGCAGCGTCATCGGCTCGGTCCGAGTGCTCGTCGTCGCATCCCCCCGACACCAGCTGGCCGAGCGCAGACACGTCACCATCGAGGACCTCTCGCAGCACCCCTTCGTGACCACGCTCCGCTCCTCGTCCCACTTCCATCTGGTCAACCGCGTGCTCATCGAAGCGGGTCTCGGCGGTTACCACGTCGCCATGGAGTATGACGACGAGCTCGCGGTCAAGAACGTCGTTCGGGAGGGTTTCGGCATCGCCGCCTTGCTCGAGACCAACGTGGAGGAAGACCTCCGACTGGGCGCGCTCGTGGCTCTGCCTCTGTCGCCGGCCCTCCGACCGATCAGCATCCGTCTCCTCTACCTCCACTGCAAGCGTTTCACCGCTGCCGAGCAGCATCTCATCGGGCTCCTCCGAACGCACCTGGGGCCCTCATGAGTGGGCCACCACACGCATCGGAGACGACGGTGGCGGCCTCTAGGCAAGGAACCAGGCCAAAACGAAATATCGGCAGGATGCAGGAAGCGACGCTTCGACAGCTCCGCATCTTCGCCACCGTGGTGGAGCAGGGCGGGATTGGTGCCGCTGCCCGCGCCCTCGACCTCACCCAGCCCTCTATAAGCACCCACGTTCGCCGTCTCGAGTGCACGGTAGGCCGTCCCCTCCTCGACCGTCGGCGGGGTAGGCGGGCAGAGACGACCGCGTCAGGCCGCATCCTCTACGACTTCGCCCGTCAGGTGGTCGAGGGAACGGAGGACCTCCGTCGCCTCTTCGCGAGGTTCGGGGCAGGCGAGTGGGGGACGGTGGTCGCCGGCGTCCAGAGGTCGCTCGCGCACACCATGCTGGCACCGATCCTGGTGGAGTTCGCCCAGCGCTGGCCCCAGGTCGATCTCTCGGTGCACACCGGCACGCTGAGCAGGATCCGCGAGCTACTGCTCGCCGGGGTGGTGTCACTGGCGGTGGTGGTGACCGAGGGAGACCTGCCGGATTTGGAGTCGATCTTCCTGCATGCCGAACCCCTGGTGCTGATCGCATCCCCCCGGCATCATCTGGCCGAGAGGTCGAGCCTGAGGCCCCGAGACCTCTGCGACAGCGCCTTCGTCACCGCGCTGCGATCGTCGTCTCACTATCAAACCGTGCAGCGATTGCTCGCGCGGGCGGGGATCATCGGTCACCCGATCGCAATGGAGGCCGAGGACTCAACCACGATCCGTGGCATCGTTCGAGCGGGGTTCGGGGTCGCTGCCCTGCTGTGGTCGAGCGTCAAGGAGGACGTAGAGCGGGGTCACCTCGTGGTTCTCGACCTGGCCGTGCCGCTTCCGTCGATGGAGGTTCGCCTCGCCTATCTGCCGGGGAGGTCGCTAACGCCGGCGGAACGGAACCTGCGGGACCTCCTGCTCAAACGGCTGGGCCAGATGGACGCCAACCCTGGGAGGCAGGGGCCGGTACGAGGGCGACCCTCATGAGGCATCGGGCGATCCATCGCCTCTGCCGGCCGCGCAGGGCACGGACCGATCCCATGGTCATCTGCCTATCTTCCCATCGCCAGCTCGCGCCTTGCCAGGTGCCCCTCACCCACCTATCGTAGGTCACGACTTGGAGCAGCGGTGCGAAGACCAAGGCACAAACGGAGGTGAGGGCAAGTTGCGGATCGTCGACACGCACTTTCACTGGTATCCGCGCGCACACTTCGAACGCCTGCGGGGACGAAACACCTACCCCCGGGTGGAACGCCATGGCGACGACTACGTGTACCTCTACAACCAGGGTCGCAGCAACTTGAGGCTGCCGCCAGTCTGGTTCGATCTCGACGCCGCCCTGGATTTCATGGACAGGACCGGACACGACACCACCGTGGTGTGCACCACAGGGGTGCTCTCGGGCCTCGTCGACCAGCTCCCACCCGAAGAGGCGGTCGACGTCGCCGCTGAGTACAACGAGCAGATGGCGACCATGCAACAGCGACATCCTGGGCGCTTCTACGGGACCGCGATGATCCCACTCCAGGACACCGGGGAGGCGATCCGGCTGGTCAACCACGCCGTGAACCAGCTTCATCTGCGAGCGGTGAACCTCCCCGCGGTTGCGGGCAGCGATCTCGTCGACGTTGGTCGGCTCGAGCCATTCTATGCGGAGGTCGAACGTCTAGGGGTGCCACTCATCGTCCATCCAACGGACATCCTCTACGGCGAAGTCCTTCATGGCTACGAGGGGGCCGTCCACCTCACGATCGGACGACTCCTGGACTCGAGCCTGACCGTCCTGCGTCTGATCTTCGGTGGCGTGCTGGAACGTCATCCCGCCCTCAACATCATCCACACCCACGCCGGCGGACTGCTGCCGTACCAGGCCGGCCGCATCGACAAGAACTCGAGGTCGGTGACAGGCCTCTCCGACAAGCCCAGCGCGTACCTGAAGAGGATGTTCGTGGACACGGTCGCCCCCCAGGCGCTGACCATACGAACCGCGGTCGAGTTCTACGGAGCAGAGAGGGTCGTGTACGGGACTGACTACCCGTGCTGGGATCCGCTCGCCGCGCTGCGGGTGATGGAGGAGGCACAGCTCAGCCCCGAGCAGGAGGCCATGGTGTTCGCGCGCAACGCGGAGGCCGTGCTGGGGCTGGGTGTGCCGGCGGCGCGCTGAGCGATCCGGCTGAGGAAGTTCGGAGGCCCGGCAGTAGGACAACCGCCGGGAAGGCCTGATCCGGCAATCGGCCGGTGACCGGATAGGCGGCAGAGCGCGCGCCACTGACGAGGGCGTGAGGAGGAGACGCTGGTCGGGCGGCAGGAGCGAGGGTGGCCTCGTCGCTGAGAGTTGGCGGACATGGGCGCGCATCGTGCGGCGGCTGATCCGCCGATCGGAGGTGTCGGGACCGAGGTCGGGGAACGGGCCTGGGGGTTGGAGGGCGGGTGCCAGGCGATGACCAGGACCGAGCCACCGACCACGACGATGTCTCAGCCCTCGCCCTAGCGGCGGGCGCTCCGCCGGTAGCGCTCACCGAGGACCCAAGCCAGGTATCGGTTGCCATGGCTCTCATTCCAATGGGCTCCTTCACCCGGGAGTCAGCCTCGCCTGCAAGGCCAGGTGACCGGGGGTGGAGAAGCGGCTCCGGTCGGCCCCCACCCCGGCGGTGATGATGGCCGCCACCGAGCCCATGCCGAAGATCTCATCGGCCGGGCCGCCGTGCCAGGGGCGAGCCTCTCCTCGATCTTGGCGTCTGGCCCGGCGACCTCGGCGTCGATACGGGTGAGCCTCTCGGCCGGCAGGGAGGCGCGGTGATCGGGGAGGTGCTCGGTGAAGGTCTCCTCCGGGGCCCGGGGCTCGCCCCGCATCCGGGTGCGGGCCAGCCGTGCTAGGACCCCTGGGATCGGGTTCCCCAGCGTCAGGCCGCCATCATCGCCCGCCCGGACTTGCCGAAGCGCTCGCTGGCCGCCACCGAGAGCGCGGTGCCGGCGTTCTCCCGCAGCTTCTCGGCTCTGCTCTTCTGCGCACTCCGCGCCTCCACCAGGCCGGTGCGGTGGCGAGTACGGAAGATACCGACCGCTACTGGGAGTGGAAGAGGTGACCGAGCCGGCTGGCACCGACCGCAGCCAGCGGTACCCAGGGCGGGAGCCGAGCGCGGCCCTGAGCCACGGTCGGGCAGGCCAGTTCCGGGTCGGTGAGACGGGTGAATGGCCAGGATGGGGGCGGTGACCGAGCTGGTCATCGACGGTCACGTGGCGCGCGATGAGGAGAGGGTCGGAAGGGTTTTCCGCAGGCCATTGCTCGGTGCCCCTCGTCTGCTGGTCACGACCCACCACTGCCGCTTCGTCACCAGTTTGAGAGCGCCCATCCGAGGGAGCGACGGGGTGTGCCCCTCGGCCGACGGCTGCCCGTGACGCTCGTTCAGTCTGAACCGACAGCGCTGCATGGCTACCGACTCGTTTCTCGCCCGTTTCCCCAGTCGTGTACCGGTGACTTCGTCACCACCTCAGGATCGTGAACCGCGGAACTTGTCAACCCAATTGAGACAGTAGATACGGAAAACAGAACAGCGGAGGTTGGGCTCCGGGGGAGGGGGTGTCCGAGCCGGCCAAGGCCAGGCAATGGTCGAGTCGGCGGGTGGTCATGGCTGCGTCTCCCCGAGCCCGCCGAGCAGTTCGGTGAGGAGCACCGGCTCGTCGCAGCCCGGACGGCGCCCGCCGAGGCCGGCCACCCGGCAGAAGCGATCGCACTGTTCGCATCGCTGCACGCCGAGGTAGCGCTCGCCGCAGTCTCGCAGACGTATACGGTGAAGGCCGTGAGTCGGCGGCGGTGGAGCTCAGCCTGGAGAGCGTCAGACCGGAAGGCGAGCTGCTGGCGGTTACGGAGCCGGTGGGCCTGCACACGATGGGCGTCCGAGCAGTACGCGGAGCGACCCCGCGTGGGGAGGTCGCAGACCAGGCAACCGCGGGGCTCGGCGCCGTTACCGGAACCGTTACCAATGGGCCGCGAGGGCTGGCGGTCGAGGTCGGCCATGCGCGTGTTCACGGCTGGGCCGCCTCGTCGGGGGTGGGCTGGTTGATCCAGGCCGGGCGTGGAAGCTGGGGCGGCGGCGGTGGCCGGAGGACGAAGCGCTCGGGGTGCGCCGCATGGGCGGCGGAGAGGACCACGGCGCGCGCCTCGCGGACCTTGCCGGCACGGCCGTGGTGGACGTCGGCGGGCGTGTGGTAGCCGATGCCGGAGTGGCGGTGGTCGTCGTTATACCAGCCGAAGAAGCGCTTGCTGAAGGCCCTGGCGTCCTGGCCGAGCCGAACGTCGGGGAACTCGGGCCGGTCCCTGAGGGTCTCGAACCGGGCCTCCGAGTAGGGGTTGTCGTTCGAGCGGTGGGGCCGGGGAGTGGCTCTTGGTCACGCCCAGATCGAAGAGCAGCAGGGCGACCGGCTTGGAGCTCATCGAGGAGCCGCGGTCGACGTGGATGGTGAGCTGGTCGCGCTCGACGCCCTGCTTGTGGATGCTGTCGGCGAGCAGGCGCTCGGCCAGGCTGGCGCTCTCGCGCATGGCCAGCATCCAGCCCACCACGTAGCGGCTGAAGATGTCGAGCACGACGTACAGGTAGGTGATGTCCCAGCTCCAGACCTGGTTCGGCCACTCGGCCATCAGCTCCGGCTTCAGGTACGCCGGGTGGACAGCCTGCCGCCGCCGCTCCCGCACCTCGTCGACCGAACCCAGGATCCGGTCCATGGTGGGCACCGAGGCCAGGTACACGCCCTCGTCCAGGAGCGTGGCCCTCCGGCGGCGCCATGTCCACGAAGCGCTCGGAGCGCAGCACCTCGCCCACCCCCTGTCGCTCCGCCTCGCTCAGCGCCCGTGGTTGAGGCCGCGGCGGCTTCGGCGCCGGACGCGGCCGGGGTGGGCACTTGGGGTGCCGGCGGTAGTGCGTGGCGGACCCCCGGCCCACCGCCGCGCAGGCCGCCGTGGTGCCCACCACCGGCGCCAGCTCCGCGATCGCCTGATCGATCATCTGGTCAGCTCGCTGGCCACATCCGCGCCCTCGGACGCGAGCTCCTCCAAGAGCGCGGAGAGTTCCCCCTGGACACGCATCACCTTGCGCACCTTGACCAGCTCCCCCTCCAGCCGCTGGTCCTCCCGGCGCAGCTGCTGGTTCTCCCACTCCCGCGGGGCCGCCGGCGGCCGTCCCCGCGGCGGTGAGAGCGCCTCCAGCGCCCCCCTGTCGCGCTGCTTGCGCCACTCCGAGATCAACGAGCTGTACAGCCCCTCGCGTCGCAGCAGCGCACCCTTGCCCTGCTTGTTCAGCGACTCGTACTGGTTCAGGATGTCGAGCTTGTAGCGCGGGCTGAAGGTCCAGGTCCGCGCCGCTTCGGCACCTCCGGGTCCGGCGCCGGGGCGCTGGCCGCCGTCGAACCGACTGCTGCGTCGTTGCCATGGCGTAGTGCCCCTTCCCGCCTGTTCAACTCACGATTTACGGCCGACTGGGCGTCGCGCTCAGGGTAGAACAAGAGGGCAGGCGAACAGGTTTCGTGTGTTGCGGATGCGGAGCAGGCTGCCGGCCGGGTAGTCCGAAGCGATCGAGACGATCAGCTCCTGCGTCGCGCCGGGATCCCAGACGAAATCACACTGGAAATCGGGGAGAGCAGCTTCTCCCTCGTGTATCTGAACCAGGAACTCCCTCAGCTTGCGCGGATTCGTGTCCTCGAAAAGGCCCATCCTTCGAGCTCCCCAGAGACGAAACGACCACCGCCGATCGGAGCGCGGCCGACGCCACCGTCAGCCCCCACCGCCGGACCCGCCGAGCGTGAGCGGCCGAAACACCCCTTGCCGGATCAGGGCATCGACGTGGTCGGCCAGCTGGCCGGGCACCGGGCCGCCCCGGACCAGCAGGCCGCACTCCAGGTTGTCCTCGATGGCGCTGCCGGTCAGGTTGGCCGAGGTCACGAAGGCCAGCTGGCGGTCGGCGACGATCAGCTTGGCGTGCATGTGCCCCCTCCCGCCTCCCGAAGAGTTCCGTCGCTGCTGCGGTGGCCACTCATATAGGGTCACTCCAGGAATGCCGACGAAGGCCTGCGCGGGCTCGATCTCCAGTAGCCTTCCAGCCCCGGCCCGGGTCTCGACCAGGACACGGCTGCTGACGCCCCGCGCGGCCGCCCGCCTCAGGGCGGTGGCCAGCGGCGGATAGGGGAAAGCGGCATAGGTCACCAGCAGGAGCTGGTGACGGGCGGCCTCGACCACCTCCTCCACCACCGCCTCGGTCAGGCGGGAGGGCACCTGGGGGGTCTCGGGACCGGTCCATACCACCTCCACCCGGCCCTCGGCCCGAGCCGCCGCCCGGGCCGCGGCCGCCGTTCGCAGCATGGCCGCCAGCTCATCTGGCCGGACCTGGGGATGCTTCCGCCAGGCCTCGACCAGTCCAGTGGCCAGGCGACGGTAGTTGGCCTGGGGCACAGCTCCGATCACCCTCTCGCCGCCCTCAGGGCCCAAAGTACCGGCGATCGTCCGCGCCGCCTGCTCCACGCTCGCCGCCGGCAGCTCCGCCGCCAGACGCAGGACCGCCTCGGTCAGCCGGTCGTCGCTCACTCGGGAAGGAAGGCCAGGGCTGGGTCGGGGCCGACCGGCACCACCAGGGAGCGGTCGAGGAAACGGTTGCCGCGCTCGCAGGTGGTCTCGGGCAGATAGAGGCAGGCGTGGCAAGCAGCGCCGTTGACCAGGTCCTCGGGCTCCACCGGCTCTCGCTCGGCGCAGAGCGGGTCGGAGGAGCACCAGCGGGCATCGTGGAAGGCGGCCTGGAGCAGCCCTTCCAGGCGCTCGGGCTCACCCAGCGCGACCAGACCGCCCAGGGTGCCCTCGCTGTCGGGGGCGGCGGTGTAGATCAGGATGCCCGCCGCCGGCTCCTCCCAGCTCCCAGAGTAGATCCGCTCGGTCATGCTGGCGGCGGCGTAGCCGCACTCCAGGGCCACCTGGCGGATGAGCAGGTGGGAGAGCGTGTGCAAGAGCCAGTAACGCAGTGGCGGCCAGCCGCTGGGGTCGAGGCCGCGCTTCTTGCGGAAGCGCACGTAGGCGGCGTGGAGGGCACGCAGGTGCGGGTGGTCTTCGACCCGTGCCTCCCACGCCGCCACCGCCTGCTCGGGCAGGCGCAGGAAGACGCCCTCGCCCCGGGTCTCCACGGCCGGCACCCAGGTGGGCTTGCCGTCCCGGGTGAGCCGGACCAGGGCGGCCGGCCGCGAGCCGTCCCACTCCGGGGCGTCCAGCCGGGTGAAGCCGACGAAGGCCCTCACCTCCCGCAGCCGCTCGGCCAGGACGATCTGCTCCAGGACCCCTTGGAGGGAGGCCGGGACGCAGCGTTCGCTCAGCGACACGTCCTCGTCCGAGGGCGTCTCCGCCGGATGGGTCAGGACCTGGTATTCGGGCATGCGCAGGTCGGCCATCGAGGTCGGCCCGGGCTGGGTCAGCTTGCGCCGCCGCTCCTCGATCGCCTCCCAGACCGCCTCGGGGGGGAAGGGCCGCAGCTCCATCAGAGGCTGGTGGGTCTTCAGCGCGAACGGCAGCGCTGCCGGGCTGTCGACGTGCTGGAGCAGGTCCCAGTTGGCCTCCACCAGCGCCGCCAGCCCCTCCGCCCCGCTGGGCAGGTGGAGGGCGGAGATGGCGACCGGGAACCACTGGTTGGAGGCACCTAGGATCAAGGTGCGCACCGCGGTGGGCTGGCGGCACTCCTCGAAGATGCCCAGGTGGGGGTGCCGGCCGCGACAGTGGGGCAGCCGGTCATCGGCGCCGACCCCGACCGCCTGGATCAGGTTGCGCTGTAGGCCGCACTCGCAGCTCACGACCACATCCGGCCCGACGTTGCCGGATCGGTCCTTCATGGTGAGCCGGCTGCCCGGCCCGTTGGGGCAGGCGTGGCCGCGGTGCACGAAGGAGACCCACGGGAAGTCGTCCAGGTGGCCCTGGGGGCAGGCAATCATGAACCGGGCCGGGACCGCGGGCGGGTCCTTGCGGCAGGTGCACTGGGCGTGGACGAAACGGGCCAGGTCCGGTCGTCGCGGGTTACGGTTGTCGAAGCGCCAGACCAGGCCGTCGTCGATCCGGCCCAGACGGTTGCAGGCGGTGCAGCGGAGCCACTGAGGGAAGGGGATGACGGGAACGCCCACCCGAGAGGCGGGGCCGGCCGGGTCATCGCCCTCCTCGGGCAGCCAGGGCGGGGTCCGGAGCTGCTCCACCTGGGGGCCGAGCAGGGCGCGGACCCCGTACAGGAGACGGTCCTCGGTGATCGTCTGCACCGGGACGTTGGAGTAGTCCCACTCGTCCAGCCCCCGGACCAGGACCGAGATCCCGGGGAGATCGATCGCCGCCCCCACCCCGGAGGCGTAGAGCAGGTGGCTCGGGCGGGCGGTGCCGACGCGCCGGAAGTACTTCGGCGAGCCGGCGTCAGACGCGGGCACGGGCTTCATACCTCCCCCTCCGAAGGCGCCGGCTCCGGGATCGGGGCCGCGTTCCCGTCCAGGTCGGGGTCGTCCGGAGCCGGGGACTCAGGGTAAGCCCAGCCCGGCTGCTCTTGGAGCGAGCGGTCGACCAGCGAGTTCCTGGGCAGGAGCAGGTTGATCTCCGGCTCGGTCTCGCGCAGGGAGTTGGCCGCGGTCCACTGGCTCCAAGGTTCGACCCCGGCCTCCCGCAGCAGGGGGATGGCGTCGCGGGTGGGGCGGTAGGCGAGCCGGGTCGCCTCCAGGCGGGTCTGGATGCTGCCCCAGCCGTCCAGCCGGTACTGGACCGCGTCGCGCACGAACTGGGCCACGGCGGCGCTCTGGCTCACCCGCTCGGCACGTTCGACGATGATCTTCCGGGCCTCCTCCGCCACCGGCCCGTGCACGTCGACCCTCTGGGCGGCCAGGTTGGGGCTGTACTCGAGGTCGCGATGGCGGACCAGGGCGACCAGGACCCCGGTCAGGCCCCGGTCCACCGCCCGCCGAGAGAAGGGGGTCACGGAGAGCGCCTCCACCCAGCGGTAGAAGGCCTCGTGGTAGTGGCAGAAGGTCTCGAAGTGGGTCAGGTCACGGGGACGGGCCCAGTTGTAGAGCGTGACCACCAGCCCCGGCCGCCGCGGGTCGCGCCCGATCCGGCTGGTGGCCTGGATGTACTCGGCGGTGTTCTTGGGCTGGCCGGTGACCACCATCAGGCCCAGCCGGCTGACGTCCACCCCGACCTGGAGCATGCTGGTGGCGAGCAGGACGTCGATCGGCCTCGGCCCCTCCCGGGTCGGCCGCGGCTTCATCGACCGGGCGGCGGTGGAGTCGAGGGCGGGGTCGGCCGCCACCTCAAGCTGGCCCAAGGTCTGGGCGATGCGGCTGGAGGGGGTGCGCGAGGTCAGCTCCTGCACCTCCATGGGCACGGGGCGGTTGGCCAGCCCCCGGTCGGTGCCGCGCTGGACCCGGATCGAGATGTCGTCGTCGACCAGGCGCTTCATCCCCGCCAGCTCGCGCATGGCGTTGAAGTAGGCGACGTAGGTGAGGTAGGGGTCGGCAGCCCGGCCATGGCGATCGAAGAGGTATTGGGTGGCGGTGAGCAGGGTCTCGGCGACCCGGATCTCAGCCTGCTTGAGCCGGATGCCATGGGCGCAGAGGCCGCGGTAGCGCCGGCCTGGGGCGGCCTCGGAGACCGGCACCTGGACCGAGAAGAAGGTGTCGCCGGCATCCAGCACCGGCGGCGGGAAGACGCAAAGCTTGGCGGCGAAGAGCTGGTGGACCTGCTCCCGAGCCCGGCGCACGGTGGCGGTGGAGGAGACCACCTTGGGGTGCACAACGTCCTGGCCCAGCCGCCAGCGGCAGAGCGCGTCGACCGCGGTCTCGTACTGGCCGACCATGGTGCCCAGCGCCCCCGAGATCAGGTGCAGCTCGTCCTGGATGACAAGGTCGGGAGGCCGGAGGGGCAGGACCTCGATGGTGGTGGCCGCCGGCAGCCGTCCGTCCTTGCTGGGCCTGTGGGAGTCGGTGCAGCCGGTCCGAGCATCGAGGTCGGGGTGGCGGTAGCCGTGGCGGGAGCAGCGCCGGCGCACCTGGCCGAACAGCGTCCCCGTCTGCCCAAGCCAGGTGAGCTGGGCCAGCTTGTCCACGGTGCTGATCAGCATGGAGGGGGTGAGGCGGTAGATCTCCTCGTCCACGGTCAGGATGGGAAGCCCCTCCTCCGACCGCTTGCGCGAGAAGGGGCAGCGGCCCTCGGGGTCCGGGCAATAGAGGTGGATGCGACGCTCCCCGTCTTGGGGCTCCAGGTCCCGGCCCTCCTCGAGCGGGGCGGAGCACCAGGGGCAGTGCAGCACCTGGAGCACGTGGTTGCCGGCGCCCTTGCCCATCCCCTTGGCGCTCCGGATTTCCTTGGCGGCGTCGTCGTAGGAGTTGGGCGTCACCCCCGCGCCCACCCAGAGGCCGATCCGGAAGGGGGTGGTGCCGAGGCGGAGGTCGCCGGCGGCGGCGCGCTCGCGGCGCAGGTGCTCGCAGGCACAGACCATGGTCGCCGCCCGCTGGAACTGCTGGGCGGTGAGCAGCCGCAGCGTGTAGCGCATCAGCACCGCCACCCCGTCCGAGCCGTCGCGGGCGTCGGCGCCGGAGCCGACCACGCCCTGGAGGCGGCGAACGGCGAAGGTGTAGGCGGCGAGCCCCAGGTAGGCCTCGGTCTTGCCGCCCCCGGTGGGGAAGTAGAGCAGGTCCGCCACCGCGGTGTAGGGCTGGGATCGCTCGGGGTGGAGGGGGTCGGTGAGGGCGGGGAGGTTGAGCAGGATGAAGGCCAGCTGGAAGGGCCGCCAGGAGCGGTTGGCGGGGAGGTCCACCCGCGCCACCGCGGCTTCGAAGTCGAGCCCCCTCTCTGCGGCCATGAGCCGGCCGGCCTCGGTGTGGAGCCGCTGCAGGGCCATGGCCTGGTTGGCGAAGCGGAAGGCCTCCAGCGCCTCCCCGGCCGGCTCGGCGCAGAGCAGCTCGATCCCGGCCCGGATCCGCTCCGCCGCCCGCCGGGCCTCGGCGATGGCCTCCCTGGCCGCCTGTCGGTGGGGGGCGAGGTCGGGCTCGGCCTCGATCCGCGCCTCCTGCCGATCGAGCCAGGCTTCGTAGCCGGCGGCCAGCGGCAGCAGCGCCGCCCGCAGCCCGGCCGGGGGCAGTGCGGCCAGGACCTTCATGTCCAGCTGCAGGCCCCTCAAAAGGGGCTGCTCGTCGGGCGAGGGGGCCACCGTCTGCGGCACCTCGTAGGCCGGCAGCCACTCGGTGCGCAGGAGGTGGGCTCGGGCCTCGCCCCGGCGGCGCTCGGCGGCCACGGCCACGTTGCGCCCGACCGCGAACTCCAGGCAGTCCCGGTAGAGCATGGCCAGCTGCCGCTCCTCGGGCTCGATCAGGCCGATCGGGTCCGGCTCCTCCTGGGGCAGGAAGACAGCGGTCTCGCCGTCGAGCGCGGTCACCCGAAGCTGGGGCTGGAAGAGCCAGGCCTCGTCCCGGTTGCGCCGTGGCTCGTGCTGGCGGTTGACCAGGGCCAGCTCCACCACCCGGCGGTCGCCGCGTCGCCGGCAGGTGACCGCCAGCCGGACCTCGGGGTGCTCGGGCCAGGCCGGCTCGGGCAGCTCCCGCCGCCCCTCGTCCAGGGGTACCTCCAGCTCGTGCTCGACCTGCTGGCGCCGCCAGACCAGCCTCGGCTCTCCCTGCTCGGTGAGGAGCGACTCGGAGCGCACCTTGACGTAGCGTCCCCAGGAGGCGGTCACCCGGACCGCCGGCGTCGAGAGGGGGACGGCGAACATGAGCCCGAAGGAGCGCGGGAACATGGTCGAGGCGGCGGCGGGGGCGGCGCGGTCGACCCCCTCCCCAGCTTCGTCGTCGGCGTCGCCCAGGGTGCTGTCCACCTGCTCCGGAGTGATCACGGGGTCGTTGTGGACGTCGATCGGGGCGACCATGCCCACCAGGTAGCGGGAGCGCGGTCCCTGGTCGCCGGGCAGCTCCTCCTCCGGGCCGTCCCAGGGACCGAGCAGGTCCCGCTCCAGGATCTCCTCCAGGGCGTCGCGCACCCGGGGCGAGGTGAGCGTCATGCCTCCAGCCTCAGCGCGGCCTGGCGGGTCCGGCGCCGGCCGCGGCCGTCGGGGGCGACCAGGTCTCGGTCCACCTCCTCGGCGTGGCGCCGATGGTTCAGCTCCAGCAGGCGGTCGAGCAGCTCGGCCCGGGCCGCCTCGGAGACGGTGAAGCGCGTCCCCCGATCGGTGGGGTGGAAGCCATGGCCCAGCGAGAGGTCGTCCCAGCCGTAGGCCTCGGCCGTGGCCAGGTCGACCTCGACGTGCAGCTCCCGCAGTCGCTCGACGTCCGGGTCGTGGACCGAGGGATCGTGGACCAGGTTGTAGAGCGCGGTCAGGCCCAGCTGGCGGTCGAGCATGAGCGGGCGCCGGAGGCCGTCCAGTCGCTCGCCGGCCGCCTCCATGCGGGCGGTCATGACTGGCTGGGGGAAGGTCTCGAAGACGTCGCTCGGTGTGTAACGGAGATCGGTCCTCATGGTCGACGCGTGCCGGATCGCCCACCAGTAGTGGAAGGCGCTGGAGAGCAGGGTCAGGTGGGCATCGTCGTGGTAGGCGAAGACGACCGTATCTTCACTTACAACGATCCCAGTCGGGACGAACACCGGCAGGACAGTCTTGCTGACGCGGGCGATCGCCAGCACCCGGTCCATGCCCTCGATCGCTGCGTGGAGTTCCGGACGCACCCGCTCGAATTGCCACCATCGCTCCTTGGCACTCTTGCTATAGCGGTTGCGTTCCCGCTCCGGCTTGACCAGCCGCCGCACGATCTCGATGCAATCGTGATACTGCTCCGCCCGCTCCAGCGGCCAGTCCCGGAAGTTGATCACCCAGCGGCTCGGCGAGCAGTCGGGGCGTGAGTTGAGGTCCTCTCCGTTGAGGTAGGGGAAGAGCACCCCGCGGTTGCGGGGGTCGCGCTCGATCAGGCGCTCCGCCTCCTCCGGGCTCATGGTGAAGCCCATCCCCAGCACGATCGAACCCTGGAAGGCGATACCCTGGTTGGCCTTCAGGCGGAAGGGGTTGCCGGTGATGCGGCCAGCCGCCTCCAGCGAAGGGGTGATGCCCGACACCGGCCGCCCGTCCAGCAGCCGCTCCGCCTCGGGCGCCGGCTCCCGGCGGCTCGACCAGAGCACCGCGTACTCCAGGTTGGCGCTCCGTGTCGGCCACTTGGCGCTCTTGACCGCGGCCCGGATGGTCACGCCGTCGGCGACCAGCCGGTCCAGCCCCACCTCCCGGGTGTCGCCCTGGGCCAGGGTGTTGGTGGCGATCAGGCCCGCCTGCCCGTTCGGGCTGAGGATGGCGTGGGCGACGAGCAGGAAGTAGGCCACCAGGTCGGCGCTGCCGCGCTTGCCCCTCCCCACCCACCGCACCAGGAACTCCCGGTAGGG
>JAJPHE010000145.1 GCA_021325435.1 Actinomycetota bacterium
GCCTTCCGGCCCGCACGGCCAGGCGCAGCGCCGACACCCCCTCGGCGGCGGAATCGGGCCGGGCGCCGGCAGCGAGCAGCGCCGCCACCACCTCCAGGGAGGCTTTGGCCGCCGCGTCGGGCAGCGCCTCGGTGGCGATCTGGTCGACCGGGGCCCCCGCCGCCGCCAGGGCGTCGAGCAGCAGCGCCAGGGCCCCGGCGTCGTCACGGTCGACGGCTGCGCCCACCGCCCAGGTCCGCTCCACCCGGGCGCCGTGGGCGAGAAGTAGCCGGAGGCATCGGTGATCGCCACGCCCGATCGCCTCGACGATGGGCTGGCCAGGGTCGGGATGGGCTCCGGCCGCCAGCAGGACCTCGGTGACCGCCGGGTTGCTGGCCTCCACCGACCCTTTGAGGGCCGAGCGGTAGCGGGGGCGGCCGCCGTCGTTGGTATCGGGGCTGGCCCCAGCGTCGATGAGCAGCCGGGCCACCTGGGCCAGACCTTGGGCCGCCGAGGGATCGAAGTGGTGCCAGGTCGAGTAGCAGGCGTAAAGCAGCGGCGGCCAGCCGCGCTCCTCGTCGACGGCGACTGCGGCTATCGGGTCGGCGGCGACGAGGTCGGCGGCCGCGGCGGCGTCGCCCAGTACCGCCGCCGCTCGCAGGTCCCGCCCGCAGATGCCTGGATCGTCGGCCAAGATCTCGGATGCTCGGCGGTGGCGGCCGTCGATCACCGCCGCCACCAGGTCCGAGACATCCGGGCGGCCCGAGACAGCCGCCTCGACGGCCGCTCTAAGCCGGGGCCAGCTCGAGAAGCCGAGCTCGCGGGCGATCACCAGCTGGGCCGCAGCCAGGGTCATCCCGCGTTGGCCGGGCGTCGGGTGGTGGGCGGCGAGGCGGGCCAGAGCGGCCTGGTCGCCGCTGCGGGCGGCATCGCGCAGCTCCTTGGCCCGGCGGCGCAGCTGGCCGAGGTCAGGCCGTTCGGGAAGCGATTCGGACATGGCGACTCCCTCCTTCGCCTGCGGTCCGCTGCTCAGGCCGAGGAAGAGGCCACAGCACCAAAGGTTGCTCGTTTGCTCGGAGGTGGACTCAGTCCTTCCCGCGGACCCGGCGGCGCCCTCCAAGCGCCACCCCGGGATTGTAATTCGCCGCTATGGCGGCTCGGGCGGCGCGGTGTCCTGGCGGGCCGTGGCCCCTCAGCCGCCCGGGGTCCTCGTTGCGAGGTGATCGCTCATCAGGGCCCGAGATCGTGGTGGGCACGACGACTTACATGGGCGTGACTGGCCTCCCAGCTGAGTTTTGACCGCCTTCTCCGACGCCTGAGCATCAGCCCCGGAGCGGCGCGGCGGCGGCCAACCGTCGCGGTCATCTGCCGCCCTACCTCCAGCCCGGAGTCTTGCCTGCCTCCTTGATCCAGCCTTGTAGCTCCGGGGTGTCCACGTCGTCCACGATCGTGACTTTGACGTACCGGGTCCGCCCGGTGGTCCCCAGAGGCGGCGGAGAGCCGAAGTCGGCACCGCCGAGGAAAACGACGTTCACCGAGACGTCGTAGGCCGCCAGCTCTATGACCCAGCCGAGGTCCGCCAGGCCGTAGTAGGACCGCTTCCACTTGACCGCATATTGGAGGCCAGGGATCGTCGCTCGGATCAACTCGTCCAGGCGCCGCACGATCGGCTGCAGGTGGGGCACTTGGCGGTCGAACCAGCAGTCGATGTCGGAGTGGCCGGCCGCCGGTTCGGGCGGCTTTCGCGATGCGTTCCCTTTGATCTGTTTCGGCATCGCTGTCAGGGAAAACCCGGATCTCCGCGACGTTCGGGGTCGATGGGGCTCATGATCCCGACCGGGTTGCCGTCGGGATCCTGTACCACGGCGTAGCGGGCCCCCCAGAACGCGTCATAGGGCGCCTGCTGGCCGGCGTATCCCGCCCCGGTCAGATCGGCGTAGATCTCGTCCACCCGCTCGCGGGAGTCGACCTTGAAGCCGAGCACCCCCATACCGCCGCGCCAGCCTTTGTCCCAGTGGCGGGCGAAGGAGACGCTGTCGAAGTCCAGATCGATCCCGCCCGGGTTCTGGGCGTTGCGATGGTGGGGCTGCCACTCCGGGTCGGTGTCGGGGATGCTCAGCCCGAGGCGCCGGTAGAAGGCGACGGTCGCCTCCATGTCGGTGACGACCAGGTTGAACTGGTCGAGGATCGGCCGACCCTCCGGATCGGTCACGCGGTTCGAGCCATCTTCTCGGGGCCAGTTGGGTTCCAACCGACTCCGGGGCACACCCGGTCCCATCCGCTGGGGTCTGGGAGTTGGCGCGCCCGCTGGCAAGCTCGGGAAGCTCCTCCATGAACTCGTCGAGCTTTTTGGTGACGACGGTGCCGGTACGGTGACCGGTCTTCCGGCGGACCAGCGCGTCGGCGGCGGCTCCGTCGGGCACGACGACATGGCAGTACGGCACAGCTATCGCCACGGCGTCGGTGTCGTAGACGTCGCCCTGCGCCCATGGCTTCTGGCGGTCCCAGTAGACGCCAAGCTTGGCGTCCACCGCGACGCGGACGCTTGGCATCGAGTCGAAGAAGCCCATTATGAACTTGCGGGCCCGGGCGGATTCCTTATCGAAGCCACCGCTCAAGTTCCGGATGGGCATGGCGAACTCATCGAAGATCTCGACGATCAGGTCCAGGTTCTCATGAATGACCTCACGTGCCTGTACCCGCAACCTCATCTCGGCCGCTGATACCGGCTCCTCCTTGGTCATCGCTTCGAAGTATTGCTCGAACGCGAGACGGTCCGTGCCGGCGTCGTGCGCCTTCTCCGGCGCGTACCCGTAGTGCTCGCGCATGCGAGGGACCTCATCATCGGGGGGACCGGCCATCAGGTGGATCTGGGTCCACTGGTTCCAACGACAGAGCATCTCGCCACCGACAGCTTCTGAGACGACCGGCTCGCGTGTCTCGGTCGAATAGATCCCCATCAGGCTCTCCTTGCCGAGGAACGCCCAGTGCACACCGAGGCCTAGCGGGTCCGAAGGCTTCGGGCGGAACATTGGGCGTCCGAAATGTTCGTGCATTGCCACCAGCAGTTGCTCGCGCAGCAGCGCACGGCGACAACGCAGGGTTCGGAAGTGCGACACCCGGCCCATCGCGTCGGCCAGGGCTAGCCGCTGTGCTGGGTCCTTGATCCC
>JAJPHE010000159.1 GCA_021325435.1 Actinomycetota bacterium
ACATGGACACCCGGCTCTGCGTCTCCTACGTGATGAACCGGATGGAAGGGAACCTGGTCGGCGACCAGCGCGGCGCCACCATCCTCCTCACCGCCGCCACCGCCTGAGCTGGCGCCGGGCCGACCACGACCGCCACTGGCGCGGGCCACCGGCCGGAGGAATTGGGGCCGGCCTAGCGAATATTTAGGCCGTCATAACCAAGTACGGGGCGGTGCTGGTGTTTCGAGGCCGATGGCGGGCGGGCGGGTACGCGGTGATGGCCGCCACTGCTGCCGCCCTGACAGTGATGGCGCCCGTCGGCCAACAGCCGGCCCGGGCAGCCGGTTCAGCCGGGTCCATCTCAGGCACGGTAACCAACGCCTCCGGCAGCCCCCTGGCCGGGGTCTGCGCCACCGCCTACCCCGACAACCCCTCGCTCATCGACCCGCCGACCACCGGCGGCACCGTCGGTAGCCCCACCAACGGGGCGGGGCAGTACAGCATCACCGGCCTGGCGCCGGGCGGCTACCGGGTCCATTTCGCCGACTGCTCGGGGGACGACCGGTTCCCCATGTGGTATCCGCAAGGGGCCAGCTACCGGATGGGCAAGGCGGTGACGGTCACCGCCGGCCAGGACACCTCCGGAGTCGATGTCTCACTCGGACCCGGCGGCCTGCTCACCGGCACCGTCACCGACCAGAACGGCACGCCCCTCGGCGGGGTGTGCGTTACCGGCGGCACCCAGGGCGAGACCGCCGACCGGGTCCGCACCGACTCGAACGGCGACTACCAGCTGCCGGTCAGGGCCGACGCCCCCTACGGCCTGTACTTCGACCCGTGCGACACCGGCAACTACGTCGCTGAGAACAGCTCGGGCCAGGTGACGGCCGGCCGGGGCCAGACCACAGCCGGGGTGAACGCCGTCCTCGCCCCCGGCGCCGTCATCACCGGCGTCATCACCGACTCGGCCAGCGGCGCTCCGCTACCAGGCGCCTGCGCCAGCGCCGAGGTGGTGATGGGCGGGCCCGGGTCAGCCACCCAGCAGGACGTACCGGCCGACGACACCGGCCGCTATGTAATCGACGGGCTCTCCGCCGGCACCTACGCGGTGTCCTTCGCCCCGTGCCAGGCCGCCGGCAACCACCTGTCGCAGTGGTATCCGGACGCGTCCAGCCCGTCCGGCGCCCAGAATCTGTCGATCGCCGACGGGTCCACCACCGACGGCATCAACGCCGCTCTCGGCGAGGCCGGCTCGATCTCCGGAACCGTCACCGACACGTCTGGAGCGCCGGCGGTCGGCGCCTGCGTGAGCGCGTACGGGCAGACGACGGCCGACAGCACCGGCCAATACCAGCTCCGCAACGTCCCGCCCGGGAGCTACACCGTCCAGTTCGGCGGGTGCGGCAACTCCGCCTGGCTGGCCCAGACCTACCTGAACCAGCCGCCGGGCGGAACGCCCACCCCGGTGACGGTGACCGCCGGGCAAGACACCGCCGGGATCGACGACCAGCTGACCCTCGGCGCCCAGATCTCGGGGACGGTCACCGACACCGCCGGCAATCCGCTGTACGCCTGCGTCGAGGCGTGGAGCGGCGGGGCCATGCAGTACGGCGGGCAGTCCGGGGGCTTGGGCGGCTACACGCTGTTCGGCCTCACCCCGGGCACCTACCAGGTGCGCTTCCGCGACTGCAACCAACCGGCGATCTACGCCACCCAGTGGTGGGACAACCAGACCGGCGAGATGTCGGCCGCCCAGATCACCCTGTCGCCCGGACAGAGCGTCACCGGCATCAATGCCGCTATGACCAGCGCCTACCCGGTCACCGTCACCGGGGTGTCCCCCCAGCCCGGGCCGCCGGAGGGCGACAGCCTGGTCCAGATCCGCGGCACCGGCTTCACCGGGGCCACCCAGGTCGACTTCGGAACCCAGGCCGCCCAGTTCGAGGTCGACTCGGACTCGGAGATCACGGCCATCACCCCGCCGGGGTCGCCGGGAACCGTCGACGTGACCGTCACCGCCCCCGCCGGCGTCAGCCCGCTCGTCAGCTCCGACCACTTCACGTACCAGACCCAGCCCGAAGTCGACAGCGTCAGCCCGCCCATCGGCCCGTCGGCGGGCGGAACGACGGTCACCCTGACCGGCCACGACCTCAACCAAGTGTTCGCCGTCGCCTTCGGCGGCATCCCCGCCCGCTCCTTCACCCGGGTCGACGACAGCCATCTCACCGCCGTCGTGCCCACCGGCGACACCGGCTCCGTTGACATCCAGTTCGCCGCCTACCCCACCACCGAGCCGCAACAGAGCTTCTACAGCCCGACCCTCGCCGCCCGCTACTGCTACGACAGCTGCCCGGCACCGGCCGCTACCACCGTGGCGGTTAACGCCCCAACCCAGACGGTCGAAGGCCAGCCGGCCTGGCTCAACGCCTCGGTATCGGTTCAGCCCGGGGCGACACCGGCCAGCGGCAACGTGACCTTCTACGCCGACGGCTCCCCCATCGGCAGCACCCCGGTGACCGGCCCCGGCCAGGCCGCCATCTCCTGGACTCCCCCAGAGGAGGGCGCCCACACCATCACCGCCGCCTACGGCGGGGACCCCTACAACGCGGCCCGCAGCTCGGCCCCGGCGGCGACCTCGACGACCGACGCCCCCCTGACCGTCACCGTCGCCGCCCTGAACGGTGTAGAGGGGACCGCGGTCTCCCCCGCCACTCCAGTCTCGGGCGCGATCGCCCAGTTCACTGACGCCGACCCGGCCGGCCAAGCCGGCGACTACACGGCCACCATCCGATGGGGCGACGGCGTCTGCTCAGCGGGGACCGTGTCGCCGTCCCCCAACGGCCCGGGCTTTCAGGTCACCGGCAGCCACACCTATGCCGAGGACGGCACCTACCCGGTCACCGTCACCGTCACCGACTCGGGCGGAGCGACCAGCCAGCAGACCGGCTCCGCCCGGATCGCCGACCCGGCCGACCCGGTGAGCACGGCTGTCGACGTGGCCAGCGACCTCACCGGTCCCTAGAGGCCGGGGTGCGCGTCGGAGCGGGCGCTTACCTCAGCCCCCGAGGGGCGGGACCCGGCGAAGCTTCAACGAGGCGCCAGCGACGCCCGAACATGCCAAGGCGGCCGCTTTGGACTGGTACATGGCCGCGTCAGCTCGGCGGAGCAGCTCGTCGGCGCTGAGGTGGCCGGCGTCGGTGAGGGCGGCGCCGATGCTGGCGCCCACACACACCTCCACCCCGGCGGTCGCCACCGGCGCCTCCAAGGCGATCCGGATGCGTTGGGCGGCAGCCGACACATCCGAGCTGGATGACACGTCGGACAGCACGATGGCGAACTCGTCGCCGCCTAGCCGGGCCACGGTGTCAACCTCGCGGACCGCGCTTCTGAGGCGGTCGGCCACCGCCACGAGGACCTCGTCTCCGCAGTGGTGGCCCAGGTTGTCGTTGATGTCCTTGAACCGGTCGACATCGATGTACAAAAGCCCGACATTGGAACCGTGCTGGGTGGCGACGGCGATGGCGTGCTCGAGCATCTCGGTGAAATGGACCCGGTTGGAGAGCCCGGTGAGAGGGTCGTGGGCGGCGGCATGAACAAGCCGGTCGGTGGCCTCGGAGCGCTGAACCGCCCCGGCGACCAGCCCCGCCACCAGTCGAAGCGCCTCTAGGGCGGCGGCGCTGAACGCCCCCGGCGCCCGGGCGGAGACGCCGAGAGCGCCCAACCGGGTGCCGGCGTGGACCAGGGGCACCAGCACCAGCGAGCCGATACCCGTCCGGGCGGCCAACGCCCGGGAGTAATCGGACTGGGTGGCGGTGTCTTCGAGGTGGATCAGCTGCTGGGAGGTGTAGCACGAGCCGGCGAGGCTCCCCTCCACCGGCACCGAGTCGCCCACCGAGTAGGTCGAAGGGGAGCCCTCGGTGGCCCGCACGACCATGCGATCGCCCTCTGCCCACCACACGCTGGAGTTGGCCGCCTCCACCAGATGAGCGACCCCGGAGACCACCAGGCGCAGCGCGAGATCGACGTCGGGCCCGGCCTCCGCCAGCTGCGCTTGGAGGGCCACCACCCACTGCAGCCGGGCCGTCTCGGCGGCCAACTCCGCCTCCACCCGCCGGAGTTGTGTCACGTCGGCCATGGTGACGACCCGGGCCGGGTTGCCCCGCCACAGAACAGGCCCGGACGTCACCTGCATCTCCGCCACGCGACCGTCGGCCAGCCGGTGTCGCACCACCCGCGGCCCACCCAGCATCTCCGGTGAGCCGGAGGCCAGCTCTCGGCGCCTGACCTCCACCTCATCCGGCGGGATCAGGTCCAACACCGCCATCCCCACGCACGCACCCGGCTCGTATCCGTACAGCTGCCGAGCGGCGGCGTTGACGGCGACGACCACCAGGCTCGACGACTCGTACACCGCCATGGGGGCGGGGTTGCGCTCGAAGAACGCTTTCCACACCTCCGGGTCGAGCCGCGTGGGCGGCGCTGCGTACCCGTCAGGGCACGACGACACGTCGGGCCGGCCCGCAGGCGCGGCTATTGCACCCGTTGGACAAGCATCGGGGCTAGCCCCCCTCGAGCCGACCGTCACACCACGCGTCTCGGCACAAACCGGTCACAGCCTGAGAGCTACGCCCGAAATGGCCCGCCCGGACGGCGACGTCACCCCCCGCCCGGCCGGGCAACCGGCAGGGCCATCGGCGTTACAGCCCCGGCCTAGGGTCGGCCTCGGCTTTCGGAGCACGGCCCGGTCCCGGTTGTCGTAGACGGGGACCTGCAGGTTCCCAGTGCTCCCCTTCGAAGTGGTCCCGCCTCGACCCGCCGCGGCCGGAGCCGGGCCCTGAGTCGCCTGCCGGCCCCAGACCGGCCCCAGGCTTCCCATCCGAGGTGAGCAGTGCCCGAGCCGACCATCCGCTCGTTCCTGACCGAGACCTGGCTCCCCGCCACCCGCACGACGGTGCGGGCGACCACCTTCTCGTCCTACTGCGACACGGCGAAGGTCTACCTGGTCCCCGCCTTCGGCCACCTCGCCCTTTCGGAACTGACGCCCCCGGCCATCAACGCCTTCTACGGCGAGTGCCTCACCGGCTGGTCGGGGCGGGCGCCGATATCACCCTCGTCGGTGCGCCGCTTGCACAACGTGCTCCGCCGGGCGCTGCGTGACGCGGTCCGGTGGGGGTTGCTCGAACGTAACCCGGCCGCCGCCGCCGACCCGCCCCAATCCCGCCGGACCGAGATGAGGGCGTGGACGCCCGCCGAGGGCCGACGCTTCCTCGACGCGGTGGTCGACGACCGCCGGTACCCGCTGTGGCTGTTCTATCTGTCGACCGGCGCTCGTCGGGGGGAGGCCCTCGCCCTGCGCTGGGGCGACGTGGACCTCGAGCGAGGCTTCGTGCGGATCCACCGGGCCTGGGTGCCGGCGGGGCACGTGCCCATCCTCACCGAGCCGAAGACCAGCCGGGGGCGGCGCACCGTCGCCATCGACCGCCGCATGGTGGAGGTGCTCGACGCCCATCGGGGGGCGGCCACCCCGGACCCCGACGCCCTGGTCTTCTGCCGGGCCGACGGCCGTCCGCTGCACCCCGAGGCGGTCACCCGCTGGTTCGCCGAAGCCGTCAGGGCGGCCGGCGTGCCCCGCATCCGCCTTCACGACACCAGGCACACTCATGCCTCCTGGGCCCTCGCCTCGGGGGTCGACACTCGGATCGTGAGCGCCCGACTGGGGCACGCCACCGCCGCCTTCACCGCCGACGTGTACCAGCACCTGCTGCCCGGCATGGACGGAGAGGCCGCCCAACGAATCGCCGACCTCCTCTACGGACGCGATCCCGACGGGTCTGCTTGCCGTACGGTCTGAAGGGAGCCACGATGACCATCAATGAGGAGTCGCGTCACCAGCTCTACAACCGCCTCAGCGAAGTGCTCGGCGGGGACCACGCCAACGTCCTGATGGGAGCACCTGCCTCCGGTCGGTTGGGCCGATGTGGCCACCAAGCGCGACCTCGACGCCCTCGAGGCCCGGCTGGACGCCCGCTTCGGGCAGGTGGAGGCCCGCTTCGACACCATGGAGGCGCGCTTCAACGCCCGCCTCGAACACGAACTGCGCCTTCTCACCTGGCGGGTCCTGGTGGCGATGGTCGCGACCATGTCCGTCCTGGTCTCGGTCACGGTCGCCGCCGTCCGGCTCTAACGACCGGAGCCACGGACACCGTCATACGGCCCGCAGGGCCGCCGGGAGGCCCTCGACCAGAAAGGCGGCGGCGTTGACGGCCACCACCCGATCGGCCAGCTGGAAGGAGGTCGGCCCGGCATGGACCACGACAAGTCGCTCGAGGTCCAGATCGTCGAGCGCATGGCGAATCGACGGTGTCAGGCGCGGCTGATCAGTGCGCTTCACCTCGATCCCCACCCGGGTCCCGTCGACCATTGTCACCAGATCGATCTCGGCCCCGGCGTGCGTCGCCCAGAACCAGGGGGCGCCGATGTCCATCTGCAGGATCTGCTCGATGACGAAGCCCTCCCAGCTGGCGCCCACCTTCGGGTGCCCCAACAGCTCGTCCCTCGAAGCCACACCTAGCAACCGATGGAGGAGGCCGCTGTCGCGTATGTACACCTTGGGTGCTCGGACCTGACGCTTGGAGATGTTGGCGAACCACGGCTGGAGCTGGCGCACGACCAGGGCGTCGGACAGAGCGTCCAGATAGCGGCGCACGGTCGACTCCGATACGCCCAATGCACGGGACAGCTCGGCTCCGTTCCAGGTCTGCGCGTGATAGTGGGCCAACATCGTCCAGAAGCGGCGCAGCGTGGCAGCGGGGAGCCGGAAGCCGAGGTTGGCCAGATCCCTCTCCAGGAAGGTCGCGATGAAATCGTCCCGCCAGGCTGCCGACGCGTGCTCGTCGCCCGCCAGCGCGGAGCGTGGGAAGCCTCCCCGCAGCCACAGACGGTCCATCTCCGCCGCCCCGAGATCCGAGACGCGCAGGCCACCGAGCTCGATGAGCGCGACCCGCCCCGCCAGGGACTCGGACGCCAGCCCGACAAGCCCCGGGGAGGCGCTGCCGAGGACGAGGAACCGTCCGGGCTCAGGCTGCTCGTCGGCCAGGACCCGCAGCACGGGGAACAGGTCCTTGCGGCGTTGAGCCTCGTCGATGATCACCGTGCCGCTCAGGCCCGGAAGGCTGAGCGTTGGCTCCCCCATCCTGGCCAGGTCCCGAGGGTCCTCCAGGTCGAAGAGATTCGAGGCGGCCGGCTCGACGACTACGCGGGCCAGGGTGGACTTACCGGCCTGGCGAGGTCCGGTCAGCAGGACGATCGGCATGCGCCCGAGCGCGGCCCGGAGCCGCTCCTCGTCCGCAGGTCTCCGCACCAGGGAAGGCGGCATACCTTGAAGTCCTATCGTCTAATGGCGGATTTTCAAGGTACGATGCCAGCTTCGTCTGCCTACACGCAGATCGATGGTTGCCCTGAGGGCTCACGTCTTTGTGAGGCGCGGGGACCGATGATCGCAGGCGGCACGATCTTGCCGGTCTGGCCCAGTTCTGATGAAAAGGTCGTTCGTGAGCCCGAGCACCGGCACGATCGTGCCGGTTGGGGGACAGCAGGAGACAGGATTTTGACGAAGATGTGGTCACCCCCTGAGGGTGCAGCACACGGAACGACGCAGATCCAATCCGCGAGTCCAACGCCGTCAGCAGTCGAGCGTCGCTCCGGCAGCCGCGCAGATGTCATGCAGGCGGGCGGGGCTCAGGGAACCGAGCAGGCGGACGAGCATGGCCTTGGGAAAGGGCTGCAGGTTGTCGAAGGACGCCACACAAGTGCGCGGCAGGCCCTCGTCACCGCCGAGGCCGAGCTCGCTGGGTGCCCCCCTCACCGTGATGGTCACCGGGGCTACCAGCACCCGTTGCATGACCTCGTTGGCCGCGTCACGGCTGACTACCAGATAGGGGCGGCCCTTGGCGTCGGGGGCTTCGCCCCACCACAGCTCGCCGCGGGCTACCACCAGCGCTCCCAGGGCTCCTGCTGTATAGAGCGCAGCGCCAGCTGTCGGGCCTCCTCCAACTCGGCGCCGGTCTCGGGCACCCGTGAATAAGCCTCGCGGAACGCCCGGTCGATCGCGCTGGCGCGGGTGTCCGCCACCACCATCTCGAGGCCGCGACGCACCGCCCAGGAGCGGCTGGGCAGAAGCCCGTCGGCCACCAACTGGTCGACGCGACGGACCAGGTCGTCGGGCAGTTTGGCGGCGATCTGCGTCATACTGCCAGTATAACCAACTGTATGACCCTGCGGTACGACGCCCACATCCCAAGTTGGTGGCACCTGACGCCATGCCTCTGGAATGGGTGGCCGCATCAAGATGCGATGCTACGATGACGTGATGCGGACGACGTTGAACCTGGACGATGAGATCCTCCGCGCCGCCCGCGCCCTGGCCCGCGCCGAACACCGATCGGTGGGAGAGGTGATCTCGGAGCTGGCAAGGCGCGGGCTGACGCCGCGATCCGACCGCTCGGCAGAGGAGGAGGACGGCTTCCCCGTGTTTCGGGTGCCCGAGGACGCCCCGGTGATCACCGCTGAGATGGTGCAGGCGGCGCTCGACGAACCATGAGCAGTGACCTGCTCGACGTGAACCTGTTGGTCGCCCTGGCGTGGCCGAATCACGTCCACCACCGGCGGGCCCGAACCTGGTTCCGCGGGAGAGGCGAGCGACCCTGGGCCACGACGCCGGTGACCGAGAGCGGCTTTGTCCGCGTGTCATCCAACCCGGCGGCCATCCCAACTGCAGTCACCCCGATCGAGGCGCTGGCTCTGCTGGACCGTCTGCGAGCGGTACCGGGCCATGCCTTCCTGGCTGACGATCTCGAGCTGGTGTTCGGTGTCACCCACGTGGAGCCGGCCCACGTGGTCACCCATCGGATGGTCACCGACGCACACCTGCTGGCGCTCGCCCGCCGCCACGGCGGCCGGCTGGCGACCCTGGACGAGGGGATCGTGGCGCTGGCCGGTGAGAGACCGGACGATGTGTTGATCATCCCGCCGCAGCCCGGCTGACCGCGAGGTGGACGCCCTGGCGCACAATCCGGGCGCGAAGCCAGTTCGCCCGCGCCTCAGGGATCCGCCGAGCGCAGGACCATTAGTGGGTCTACGCGTCTGAGTAGGGAGGGCGTCGGGTCCGGATGCGGGGTGGGGATGGTCGTGTGGGCCAGGTGACGCCGCCGGCGTGGAGTAGGACGCGGAGCCGGTAGTGATCGAATCGGCGGAAGCCTTGCCCGCAGCGTTTGACCCGTTTGACGCACAGGTTGAGCGCTTCGGTGGGCCCGTTGGAGGCGCCGGATCGGTGGTGGGCGAGGATCTCGCTGCGCCAGTTGGCCAGGGTCCGGCCTAGCGAGTTGATCTCGGGGACCTGGTCTTGAAGGCAGCCTCGGATCGCTTTGTCGAGCAGGACGGCGGCGTCGCCGGGGTGGTCGGTGAGATACACCTCGCGGGTGGACTCTTTGGCGAGCCATGCGCCGAGCACCTCGTTGTCGGGGTCGCCGACGCGCAGGCCAAGCAGCATCCGGTCCCGTGCCCGGTCGTCGATGCGTTCGTAGCCGGCGACGAGCAGCTTGCGGACCCGGTATAGCGGGTCACGTTTGCGGCCCCGATGCCCCAGGGTGTCCTGCTGGACGCGGCGCCGGACCGTGTCGAGGCACGGTTGGCGACCCGGACCACGTGGAACGGGTCGGCTACCCGCACAGCGTGGTCCAGATGCGGTGACAGGCCGGCCCGGTAGGACTCGGCCAGGTCGGTGGTCACCGTTCCGATCCCCGCCAGCCACTCCGGGTCCTGCCACCCCAGCCAGTTCCGCAGCGTTTTGGCGTCGTTTCCGGCGACCAAGTCGATGACGATGCGGGCGTCCAGGTCAACCAGGCCGGTGGCGTACAGGGTTGGATGTGACGGTGTCGCCGACAGCCAGGCGGTCTCGTCCACGCCCAGCTTGTCTGTCGGGCCGACCCGGGCGGGGTCCTCCACGAGCGG
>JAJPHE010000139.1 GCA_021325435.1 Actinomycetota bacterium
ACGTGGAAGCCGTGGTCGACGGCATGATCCTTGAGCTCTGCCACGTAGCCGGCGACGTCGATCACTGCCATGGCGCCCCACAGAGTAGGGGTCCCCGACGCCGCTCACGGTAGGGTCCCGTGGTGGACGACGACCGTGTGCTCGACGTCTTGCACCGGACCGTCGACGCGGTGGTGACCGCCCTCGCCGGCCTCGAGGACTGGGGCCTGTCCGGCCAACGCCGGGGCCAGTACCGCCACGACGTCGTCGCCGACGCCGCCGCAGTCGAGGTCCTCTCCGGGGCCGGTTTCGGGGTCCTGAGCGAGGAGTCGGGTCTCACCCATGCCGAGCGGCCCCTGCTGGCGGTGGTCGACCCGGTCGACGGGTCCACCAACGCGTCGCGGGGCATCCCGTGGTACGCCACCAGCCTGTGCGTCCTCGACGACGACGGCCCCCGGGTCGCCCTGGTGGCCGAGCTTCCGTCCGGGCGCCGGTTTGAGGCGGTGCGAGGGGCCGGGGCGACCTGCGACGGCGGCGCTCTCTCACCGTCCGGGCGTACCAGCCCGAGCTCGGCCCTGGTCGCCATGTCGGGGTTGCCGCCGGCTCGCCCGCCGTGGGCCCAGAGCCGGATGTTCGGGGCGGCCGCCCTGGAACTGTGCGCGGTGGCGGACGGAACGGTCGACGGCTTCGTGGACTGCGTCCCGTCGGCCCTGGGACCCTGGGACTACCTCGGGGCGACGCTCGTCTGCTCCGAGGTGGGCGTGGCCGTCGCCGACGCCGCCGGGCGCGACCTGGTGGCCCGGGGCCACCACGACCGGCGCACCCCCGTGGCCGGGGCGACCCCCGAGCTGCTGGATTCCCTCCTCGAGTTCCGGGCCACCTTCGCCGTCTGAGCGCCAGAGGCGACAGGCAATAAATAGGTTGACTAGTTCCGGCCGGCCGTGATGGAGTTAGCGGGCCGGCGCGCCGCCGGTCACAGCGTCTCTCCGGGGGAGGGGCAGAAAGCAAGATGAGCATGGGCACGTACACGAGGATCGCCGCCAAGCCGATTGGCCAGCCCGGCGTCCCGGCGCGCCCGCGTGGACATTTCGCCCACATGCTCGCCTGGACCGCCAACTACGGCGTGTGCTCCAACGACACCGCCGTGCGGCTGCGGGGCCCCTGCGAAGGGAGATCGGGCTGAGAGCCCGACTCGCAGGGAGAAGGCCCCAAGGCCGCCGGCATCAGCCGGCGGCCTTTCTGTTTCCCGGGGGGACACCCCGATCAGTGAAAGGGGATGGGCGAGATGCTCGCCATCGAGAGAGTCCAAAGAGAGGTGACCGAAGAGCCAGACTGGTCCAAGGCCGCGTGCCGTGACGGGACGGGTTCCCTCGCCGAGCTGTTCTTCTCCGAGCGGCTCGACGACATCGCACGGGCCAAGTCCGTCTGCGCCGGTTGCGCTCTCGTCGAGCCGTGCCTCGAAGGGGCACTGGAGCGGCGCGAGCCGTGGGGGGTGTGGGGCGGTCAGCTCTTCCTGAACGGGGTGATCCTGCCGTTCAAGCGGAAGAGGGGCAGGCCGCCCAAGCACCTGTCGGTCGCGGCCCTGGGCGCCTGAGCCCAGGGCGGCGACCCGCCGTCGGTTTCACGTACCGGCGGCAGGGAATGGACAGGGGGCCCGTGGCAGAGCGCGGGGATCCCGGCCTATGTCCCACTTCCCGTCACTGAGCGAGCACGAGCTGCTCGTCTTCTGGGCCCAGCTGCTGGTCGTGGTGGGGCTGGCCCGGGGCCTCGGCGCCCTCTTCCAGCGCTTCGGCCAGCCCCCCATCGTGGGCGAGCTGGCCGCCGGTGTCGTTCTCGGCCCTTCGATCCTCGGCAAGGTGTGGGCGGGGGGATTCGACTGGCTGTTCCCGACGGGGAAGACCCAGGCCAGCGCCCTCGGCGCGGTGGGGTGGCTCGGGGTGGCGTTGCTGCTGGTTCTCACCGGCTTCGAGACCGACGTCGAGATCATCCGCCGGCTGGGGCGCGCCGCCGGCTCGGTGGCGGCCGGAGCCCTCGCCATCCCGTTCGGCTGCGGGCTGCTCATCGGCACGCTGCTGCCCGCCGGCTTCGTCGGCGCCCACTCCCAACGGGTGGTGTTCACCCTCTTCGTGGGCGTGGGGCTCAGCATCTCGTCGCTGCCGGTCATCGCCAAGATCCTGAGCGACCTCGGCTTCATGCGCCGCAACTTCGGCCAGGTGACGGTGGCCGTCGGCATGGTCAACGACCTTGTCGGCTGGCTCGCCCTCGGCGTCATCGCCGGCTTGGCCGAGTCGCACAAGCTTTCCGGCGGCCGGCTGATGTTCGCCCTGGCGGCCGCGGCAGTCCTTCTGGTCGCCACCTTCACCGTGGGGCAGCGGTCAGTCGACCGCGTCCTGCGCACCGTGCGGTCGCGCTCCCAGGGAGTGGTGCCGCCGATGACCGTCACCCTCCTGGTCACTTTCCTCATGGCGGTCATCGCCCAGGCCATCAAGCTTGAGGCCGTCCTCGGTGCGTTCCTAGCCGGCATCATCCTGGGTCGTTCGCGGTTCCAGCACCGCGAGGTCGGCCGGCACCTCGAGGCCATCACCATGTCCGTGCTGGCGCCGGTCTTCTTCGCCACCGCCGGGTTGCGTCTCGATCTCGGCGTGCTGGCCAAGCGGTCCACCCTGCTGTGGACCGCCGGCATCCTGGTGGCCGCGGTGGTCTCCAAGGCAGGGGGCGCCTATCTGGGTGCTCGGGTCGGGGGGCTCGGCAGCCGCGAAGGGTTGGCCCTCGGCTCCGCCCTCAACGCCCGCGGGGCCGTCGAGGTGGTCATCGCCACCGTCGGCCTGTCCCTCGGCGTGCTCGGCATGCCGGCCTACACCGCCATCGTCGTGATGGCCATCGTCACCTCGATGATGGCGCCTCCGCTGCTGCGCCTCATCATGCGCGACTGGCCAGGCGAGACCGAAGAGCGCGAGCGACTCGAGAAGGAGGCGCTCCTCGACCGCAACCTGCTGGTCAGGCCGGGCCGCCTGCTCATCCCCAGCCGGGGCCGACCGAACTCCATCGTCGCCGCCCAGATCCTCCACTTCGCCTGGCCCGACGAGGTCCCCTTCACCGTGCTGTCGGTGAAGGGGGAGGAAGGCGGCCCGGACCTCACCGCCATCGAGAACGTCCTGGCCGACCGCGAGACCGAGTTCCGCGAGGTCGACAGCGACACGCTGGGGGCCATCCTGCAGGAGGTCCGTCTCGGCTACACGGCCATCGGCGTCGGGGTCAACGACGCCGTCGCCACCGACGGGTTGCTGTCCCCCGTGGTCGACGACCTGCTGGCTGACAGTCCGGTGCCGCTGGTCGTGGTCAGGAGGGCCCGCAAGCAGGAGACGGCTACGCCGTCGGCCTTTGTCCGGGCCCTCGTGCCGGTGTCGGGTACCCCTGCCTCCCGGGCCGCCAAGGAGCTGGCGTTCGGGCTCAGCCGCAACCTCGGGACGCGGATCGTCCTCGCCCACGTGGTGAACCGTCCCGACGCCGAGCCGGTGGCGGCCATGGCTGCGGCGGTGGGGGAGCGACGGGTGGGACCCGGGCTCCGCTCCGGGTCGGCCGCCGACGCCGTCCTGGACCAGGCCGTCGGCGTCGCCGAGGAGTTCGACGTGGCGCCCACCACCATCACCCGTACCGGCACGTCCACCTCCGAGGAGATCCTGGGGGCGGCGGGCGAGGTGCAGGCCGACCTCATCGTCATGGGGGCCACCGTCCGCCGCCTCGACGGCCGCCCATTCCTCGGTCACAACGTCGAGCAGGTGCTGGAGCAGGCGCCCATGACCGTGGTGGTCGTGGCCATGCCCGACGTGACCCCGGCGAGCCCCGACGGCCTCACCCGCCCCTGAAGCGCCGGCCGGATAGCCGGTCATCCTGCCCGCAACGCCGGGAATCGGACGAGCCGCCGGCCGCGGTCACTAGTCCGAGTTGGAGGTCAGTTGTGTAAGCGGGGGTAGACGGGCCATCGAGCAAATGGCACCCACGGGCTATTCCCGGGTCAGCTCATCGAGCCATATCCTTCTCTCTGTGACCAAGCGCCTACTGTCCGTGGCATTCCTGGTGGCAGGCGGCCTGGTGATTCAGATCCTGGGGGTCGCCGCCGAGCCGGTCGCCGTCACCGCCATCGGAGCGGTGGTGGTGGGCGGTGCCGTCCTGGGCGTGCTCCGCCACGGTCGGCACCACCCGGACGGGTGGCGGCAGGTCTGGCGGGCCGAGGTGGTGGGCCTCCTCCTGGTGGTGGGCGCCGGCTTCGCCCGGCAGTGGGCGCCCTCCCACGTCCCCAACGGCACCGCCGCCGCCCTCAGCATCGGTGGCGACCTGGCCGCCCTGCTGGGCCTGGTCCGCATGATGCGGCTGCGCCTGCCGGGCCGGGCCGGACAGCTGCTGCTGGAAGGGGCGGTGCCCGTCCTGGCCATCGGGTTGGTCGTGTGGATGCTGGCGGTGGAGCCGGCGGCCACCGGTCGCTTCGGCGTCGGCATCACCCTGGCCCGGCTCTTAGTCCCGCTGTTCGACGCCCTGGTGTTCTGGCAGCTGCTTCAGCTGCTGGCCGTCACCAGCCGCACTCCGGCCGCCTACAAGTACCTGGCCTCGGCGTTCGTCCTGCTCCTCGTAGGCGACGGGTTGCGGGCCGCGACGATTCTGGGTCACGGCGGTTTGATGCCCGTGCAGCCGACGAACGTGCTGCAGCTGTGGGCGTGGGCCCTGTGGGCCGTGGCGGTCAGCCACCCGTCACAGCGCAGGCCGTTCCCCGCCGTGCCGGCCCGCAACGCCCGTCCGAGCGGGATGAGGGTCGGTGCCGTGCTCGGCTGCGTGGTGACGGGGCCGGCATTGTTCGTCGTCCTGCCGCTGCTCGGTCGTCACCTGAACACCGCCGATCTCGTCGCCGGCGCCGCCCTGATCCCCGTCGTGGTTGTGGCCTACCTCGTCACCCACGTGTACAGCCGGGCCAACGCCGAGTATCACGCCCAGCACGACTCACTGACCGGGCTGTGCAACCGAACCTTGTTCGAGTACCAGCTGGGCTCGGCCATCTCGGTCGCCCGGCGGTCCGGCACCCAGGTCGGTGTCATGTTCCTCGACGTCGACCGGTTCAAGGGTGTCAACGACAGCCTCGGCCACGCCGTCGGCAACGAGCTGCTCAAGGCGGTCGCCCAACGGGTGGAGTCCTGCGTGCGCGACCACGACCTGGTCGCCCGGATGGGCGGCGACGAGTTCACGGTCCTCCTGCCCGACCTCGCCAGCCGGGAGGCCGGCGTCGAGATCGCCGAGCGGGTGCTGGAGGCCTTCAGCCGCCCGTTCCGGGCGGGCGGCCGGCAGCTGGCGGTGACCACCAGCGTGGGGGTTGCCCTGTTCCCCGGTGACGGAGACGACGCCGAATCGCTGCTCAAGAACGCCGACACCGCCATGTACCGGGCCAAGGCGGCGGGCCGGAACACGGTGGAGGCCTACAACGCCGACATGAGCGCCCGGGCCCACGTCCGCTTCGCCCTGGAGAACAGCCTGCGCGCCGCTATGCAGAAGGGCGAGCTGACCGTCTTCTATCAGCCCCGCGTCGAGATCGCCACGGGGCGGGTGGCGGCGGTCGAGGCGCTGGCCCGTTGGCACCACCGCCGCCTCGGGTTCATCTCGCTGTTCGCCTTCGTGTCCCTGGCCGAGGAGACCGGGCTCATCGCTCCCCTCGGAGAGTGGGTGCTGGAGGCGGCCTGCCGCCAGGCCCGGGCCTGGTCCGACGCCGGCTTCGGTCCGGTCCCGGTATCGGTCAACCTGTCGCCCCAGCAGTTCGCCGACCGTCCCATGCTCGACCTCGTCACCGACGTCCTGGGCCGCACCGGGTTGGCTCCCGAGCTGCTGGAGCTCGAGCTCACCGAGAGCCTGTTCATGCAGGACCGTGAGGCGGTCGTGGCCAGCCTCGGTGCCCTGCGCGATACGGGTGTCCGGTGCTCGATCGACGACTTCGGCACCGGGTACAGCGCCCTGTCGTACCTCGCCGACATTCCGATGGACACCCTGAAGATCGACCAGTCGTTCGTGCGTCGCATCGAGGGCGGGGCCACCGTGGCGCCTTTGGTCGGGGCGGTCATCTCGCTGGCTCACAGCCTCGGGCTCTCGGTCGTCGCCGAAGGGGTCGAGACGGAGGAGCAGCTCGAGTACCTGCGCCTATCCGGCTGCGAGCAGGCCCAGGGCTACATCTTCAGCCCGGCGCTGCCGGCCCCCACGGTCGAGCTGATCCTTCGCCGCCAGCGGCGGTCGGACGAGACCGGCGCGCTGATGCCCCTATGGACGTCACCGCTCGACGGAGCGCCTTTCGAGGATCCCACCACCGTCAGCGTCGACCAGCTCGCCAGCGGCCGCATCAGCCCGGGCCGGATGGCCGAGGTGCTCCACGCCCTCTGCCAGGACACCGCCAGCAGCGCTGACCTGGACGACAGCACGGTCGAAGCGATCCTCACCGCCCTTCAGGGCGACGTGGTGAGCGGCGCTAGCGGAGGCCTCCGGTCACGGTCCATGAAGGTCGCCGTCGGCACCCTCGCCGGCCTGGTGCCCCTCGCTGGATCGGTGGCCGGCGCCGGGTTCATACCCGGGTCCCTGCGGGGAGTCGCCGCCGCCTTGAGCGGGGGCCTCGGTATTCAGCCGAGCAACGCCTCGGCCCAGCCGTCCGACGTGCTGGCCATGTCGAGCGAGGGCCCGTCCGGGTCGCCGACGGGGGCCGGCTCGGCCGGCGGTGCGCCTTCGGCGCTGGACCGCTCGTCCCATCAGTCCCCGGGCGAACCGAACGGCGACGGGAATGCGAACGCCATGCCGCCGGCGTTGTTGGCCGACCAGGCGTCAGCGCCCGTGGACCTCCCCGTCGCCGCTCCCGTCCAGCCGGTCGTCGCGCCCCCCGCCGGCGTGCCTTCTGCCTCGACGCCCGCGCCCCCCGCCGGCGCCCCTCCTGCCTCGACGCCCGGCCCGGTGCCCGTCCCTGCTCCGCCCGTCACCCACGGCGGAGGAGTGGGCTCGGGCGGTGGCGGCGCGACCTCCGGCGGAAGCGGCCCCACCCCGGCCCCCCCGGCCAGCGGACCGTCAACGGGCACGCCTCCTCCCAAGGGCGGCCCGGGGCAGGGCGCGCCTCCCCCCGGGTCGTCCTCAGGTGCCGGCGGCTCGACGTCAGGTACTGGTGTCGGAGCCGGGTCCGGTGGCGGGTCCACCGGCAAGGGCCAGGGGAACGGCAACGGACCGGGCACCGGCGCCGGGAACGGCCCAGGCAACACCAACGGCGGAACTGGTGCCGGCAACGGCAACGGTGGCACCCCACCGGGAACACCCGGGAGCGCCGGCGGCGTGGGCAACAACAACACCCCGGGGGCGGGCGCCGGTGGCGTCGGCGCGCCCGGCAACGCCGGAGGCAACTCCCAGGGCGCCTCAGGCGGAACCGCTCATCCCTGAGCCGGCCCGCCCTGGTCGTCCTCCCCAGGCGCCGCCTGACTAGCCCGAATTGGCCCCTGGTTGTGCCAGGAAGGGCTAACGAGGGATACGGCAAATGGCGACCCAGCACTATTTAAGGGCTACGCCAGGTCGCCTTATCCTCGAATCGTGCTCCGGCGGCTACGCACCGTGTTCCTCCTCGGGATTGGAGGCGTGGTCATCCAGTTGGCCAACGTCACCCACTCCCCGAGCGGCGCGGTCATTCTCGGGGGCGCCGGGCTGGCGACCGCCGCCGTCGCCCTCGTCGTGTACGGGCGCCGCCACGCCGTGGGTTGGCGCCAGGTGTGGGGGGCCCAGAGCGTCGCCCTCGCTCTGGCCGTCGCCGCCGGGTTCGCTCGCCAGTGGTCGGCGTCGGGGTCGGTCCCGAACGGGACCGCCGCCGCCCTGAGCCTGCTCACGGACGTTGCCTGCCTCTACGGGCTCGTTCGCATGATCCGCATGCGCCTGCCCGGCCGGGCCGCCCAGCTGCTGCTGGAGGGGGCGGCCCCGGTCGCCGCCGCCGGAGTCGTGCTGTGGACGCTCGTCATCGAACCCGGCAGCCTCGACCGCTGGTCGGCCGGGCTGGGCCTGATGCGCCTTTCCGTGCCGCTGTTCGACACCCTCGTCCTCTGGCAGCTGCTGCAGCTGCTGGCGGTGACGTCGCGGACCCCGGCCGCCTACAAGTACCTGGCCGGGGCGATGGGGCTGCTCCTTCTCGGGGACGCCCTGCGGGTCGGCGAGCTGATGGGACCAGGAGGCTTCCTCCCCGTCGAGCGCGACAACATCCTGCAGCTGTGGGCGTGGGGGCTGTGGGGGGTGGCCATACTGCACCCGTCCCAGCGCCGGCCCTTCCCCTCCGTCCCCCAGCGCAACGCTCGGGCCTCCAACGTGCGGGTGGCCGCCGTCATCGCCTCGTCCGCCACCGGTCCGGCCCTGTTCTTCGCCCTGCCGATGATGGGCCGCTCGCTTCACACCGCCGACCTCGTCGCCGGTACCGTGCTGGTGCCCGCCCTCGTCATCGGTTACCTGGTCGCCCAGGTCTACAGCCGGGCCAACGCCGAGTACCACGCCCAGCACGACCCCCTCACCGGCCTGTGCAACCGGACGCTGTTCGAGTACCACCTCGATGCCGCCGTGACGGTCGCCCGCCGGTCGGGGACCCAGGTGGGAGTGATGTTCCTCGACGTCGACCGGTTCAAAGGAGTCAACGACAGCCTGGGCCACGCCGTCGGCAACGAGCTGCTGCGCGCCGTCGCCCAACGGGTCGAGTCCAGCGTCCGCGACCACGACCTGGTCGCCCGCATGGGCGGGGACGAGTTCACCATCCTCCTGCCCGATGTGGCCGGCCACCAGGCCTGCCTCGAGGTGGCCGACCGGGTGCTGGGCGCCTTCGCCCGCCCGTTCCGCCTCGGGAACCGCCAGCTTGCCGTCACCACCAGCGTGGGCGTCGCTGTCTTCCCCGATGACGGTGACGACGCCGAGTCCCTGCTGAAGAACGCCGACACCGCCATGTACCGAGCCAAGTCGGCGGGCCGCAACACGGCCGAGGTGTACGACCTCGGCCTCAGCGCCCGGGCCCACGTCCGCTTCGCCCTCGAGAACAGCCTGCGGGCGGCCATGCGCCGCAGCGAGCTCAGCGTCTTCTACCAGCCCCGTGTCGACGTGGCGACCGGGCGGGTGGCGGCTGTCGAGGCCCTGGTGCGCTGGCAGCACCGGCACCTCGGCTACATCTCGCCGTTCGCCTTCGTGTCCCTCGCCGAGGAGACCGGGCTCATCGCCCCCCTCGGTGAGTGGGTGCTCGAAGAGGCGTGCCGGCAAGCCAAGACCTGGGCGGATGCCGGCATCGGCATACCCGTGTCGGTCAACCTGTCGCCCCAGCAGTTCATGGACCGCCCGATGGTCGAGGTGGTGACCGAGACACTGGCCCGCACCGGCCTCGATCCGGAGTTGCTCGAGCTCGAGCTCACCGAGAGCCTGTTCATGCAGGATCGTGGCGCGGTGGTCGACAGCCTGGTCGCCCTGCGGGCGATGGGCGTGCGCTGCTCGATCGACGACTTCGGCACCGGCTACAGCGCCCTCAGCTACCTCGCCGACATCCCCATGGACACGGTCAAGATCGACCAGTCTTTCGTCCGGCGGATCCAGGCGGGCCAGGGTGAGGCACCCCTGGTAGGAGCGGTGATATCCCTCGCCCACAGCCTGGGCCTGACGGTGGTGGCCGAGGGCGTGGAGACGATCGCCCAGCTGTCCTACCTGGCTCGCAACGGCTGCGAGCAGGCGCAGGGGTTCATCTTCAGCCCCGCCCTGCCCGCCTCCGGCCTCGAGATGATCTTGCGCCGCCAGCAGCGGGCCCAAGACGCCGACGGGCGGGCCCGGCTGTGGGCGACGGGCGGGTTCCACCACGACGCGGTCGTCGAAGGCGGGGCCGACCGCGGCCAGATGGCCGCGGTGCTGCAGGAGCTGTGCCGTGAGGGAGGCGACCTCGACGTGGAGGAGGAGACGGTCGCCGCCATCCTCTCCGCCCTGCAGGACGATGTCTGGTCGTGGTCGGGGGTGTTGCGCACCCGTTCGGCCAAACTGGCGGTCGGCGCCCTGGCCGGCCTCGTGCCCCTCGCCGGCGGTCTGGCGGCGACCGGCACCCTGCCGGGGTCGTTCCGCTCGGTCGCCGCCTCCCTGACCGGCTCCGCTACCCCCCCGCCGCCCGCCCACGGGGTGAACGAGGGCCCCTGACGCTCGCCGCCCGGGTCGGCCAGACTGGGGCCGAGCGATGACCGGGGGGCCGCGGTGGCTGGCTACCAGCAGGTACTGACCGAAGAGAGGGACGGAGTGGGGGTGGTGACCCTCAATCGTCCCGAGCGGATGAACGCCTACACGGCACGGTTGGGCGCTGAGGTCCGCCACGCCATCTTCTCCTTCGACGCCCGCGACGACATCCGTGCCATCGTCGTCACCGGGGCGGGGCGGGCGTTCTGCGCCGGCGCCGACCTCGGAGGTGGAGGAGACACCTTCACCCGCGGAGACGGCCGGCCCGACGCCGATCCGACCGACCTCAGCGTCGACGACGAGCGCGACTACTGGGAGCTGAACACGCCGATCATCGCCGCCATCAACGGCGCCGCCGTCGGGGTGGGCCTGACGATGACCACGCAGTGGGACATCCGCATCGCAGCCGAGGACGCCAAGCTCGGCTTCGTGTTCAGCCGCCGCGGCGTGATCCCGGAGCTCAGCGCCAACTGGATCGTGCCCCGCATCGTCGGGGTCTCGCGGGGTCTCGAACTGCTGATCACGGGCAAGATCATCACCGGTCGTGAGGCCGCTGAGATCGGCCTGGTGTCGGCGGCGGTGCCCGCCGCCGAGGTGCTTCCTGCCGCCATGGACGTGGCCGGTGACATCGCCGCCAACGTCGCGCCAGTTTCGGCCGCCATCGTCAAGCGTCTCGTCTACTCCAACCTGGGGGACACCGACCGCAAGGCAGCTCAACGCAAGGAGCACCGGTTGTTCGGCTGGACCGCCCAGCAACCCGACGCCCGCGAGGGGCCGCTGTCGTTCCTCGAGAAGCGGACGCCCGCATGGAAGCTGTCGAAAAACGGCGACTTCCCCGAGGACCTCTTCGCCAAGTAGTGCGACACCGGGCGGCGGCGCTCGTCGTCCTCCTCGCCGCGGGTTGCTCGACCACGCCTCGGGCCGCGCCCCAATCCTCGACCAGCACGACCGCCACCACCAGCACCACGACCACCAGCACCACCACGACCGTGCCGCCGGCGCCCCCCGTTCCGCCGGTGGCGTGGACCCCGTGCCAGGACGGGTTGCAGTGCGGCACCGTCGCCGCGCCCCTCGACTACCAGCACCCCGACGGCCGCATGATCCAGATCGCCGTTGCCCGCCACCCCGCCCGAGTGCCGGGGGAGCGAATCGGCTCGCTGATCATCAACCCCGGGGGACCGGGGGACTCCGGGGTCGACGAACTGCCGGTGGAGCTGAGGGTCATCACCGCCGACGTGCAGGACCGCTTCGACATCGTCTCCTTCGACCCCCGGGGCGTCGAGCGCTCCAGTCCCGTCGACTGCGGCACGTCGGGGAGCACCGGTCTGCTCCCCGATCCGGCGCCGACGACGGCGGCCGCCCAGCAGGCCCTGATCGCCAACGCCCAGGCCTACGCCGCCGACTGCGAGAAGCACAGCGGTGACATCCTCCCGTTCGTAGACACCTACAGCGCTGCTCGCGACCTCGACCGGATCAGAGCGGCGGTCGGCGACGCCCGCCTCACCTACATGGGCCAGTCCTACGGCACGTTTCTCGGCGCCACCTATGCCGAGCTGTTCCCCGACCGGGTGCGGGCCCTGGTGCTCGACGGCGCTGTCGACCCGGCGCTTTCCACCGACGACATGGACCTCGAGCAGGCCGAGGCCTTCGAGGGCAACCTCGATGCCTTCTTCTCGTGGTGCGCGGGATCCTCAGCGTGCCCGTGGCGCCCGGGCTCTGACTCTCGCGGCGCCCTGATCGCCCTGCTCGACCGGCTGCGCCGTCAACCGCTGCCCGCCGGCGGCGGCCGCCAGGCCGGCCCCGGGGAGCTGGTCAACGCGGTGTTCGGCACCCTCGACGCCCGTTCGTTCTTCCCGTCCCTCGGCCGGGCCCTGGCCCGGGCCGAGGGGGGCGACGGCGGGGGGATCGTCGCCCTGTCCGACGGCTACCAGACCCACGGGGGCCCGAACACCATCGACGCCAACACCGCCATCACCTGCCTGGACCACCCGACCTCCCGAGACCTGTCGACCTATCCGGCCACGGCCCAGGCGGCCGCCCAGGGCGCACCGTTCTTCGGCCCGATCGAGGCGTGGGGGGCGGCCACCTGCGCGGTGTGGCCGGTGCCCTCCCAGCGGGTCCCCCACCCGATCCGGGCGGCCGGTACCCCGCCGATACTGGTGATCGGCACAACCCACGACCCGGCCACGCCGTATCTGTGGGCGGTGCGCCTGGCGGCGGAGCTGCAGAACGCCGTGCTGGTCGGGCGGCAGGGCAACGACCACGTCGCCTACTTCTACAGCCCGTGCGTGCGCTCGATCGTCGCCGGCTACGTGATCGCCGGCACGTTGCCCGCCAACCAGACGCTGTGCCCCTACTGAGCATCTAATGTCGCCGGCCATGTCCTTTGTCCGGGTGGAGCGCCCTCGCCCGCACACGGTGGTGGTCACCCTCGACCGGCCCGAGCGGATGAACGCCATGGCCTTCGACGTGATGGTCCCGTTCCGCCAGACCCTCGAGGACATCGGCTCCGACAACGACGTCCGCGTCGTCGTCATCACCGGGTCGGGCCGGGCCTTCTGCGCCGGCGCCGACCTCGAGGACTCCGGGACGGTGCCCAACATCGCCGGCCTGACCCAGACGTCCATCGCCCGGCGGGCCCTCGAGCTGCTCGACGACGTGATCCTCACCATCCGCCGGCTCCACCAGCCGGTCATCGCCGCGGTGAACGGCCCGGCCATCGGCGGAGGCTTCTGCCTCAGCCTGGCCGCCGACATCCGCCTGGCTTCGCACGACGCTTTCTTCCGCGCCGCCGGCATCAACAACGGTCTGACCGCGTCCGAGCTCGGCCTCAGCTACCTGCTGCCCCGCGCCATCGGGTCGTCGCGGGCGGCGGAGATCATGCTGTCGGGGCGCGACGTCGATGCCGGAGAGGCCGAGCGGATCGGGCTGGTGTCGCGGGCGGTGGCGGGCGACGAGCTGCTCGATGCCTGCTACCAGCTGGCCGAGCGCATCATCTCCTACAGCCGGGTCGGCGTGGAGGTCACCAAGCGCCTGTTGTGGTCGAGCCTCGACGCCGGCAGCCTCCACTCCCACATGGACCACGAGGGCCACGCCCAGCTCTACGTGAGGTTGACCACCCAGAACTTCGAGGAGGCCATCAAGGCCCGGCGCGAGGGCCGACCCCCCGTCTTCCTCGACTAGGGAGGTCCCCTACCATGGCGGGGCGGGGCGCATAGCTCAGTTGGCAGAGCACCGCTCTTACAAGGCGGCGGTCGCTGGTTCGAGTCCAGCTGCGCCCACTAGCCGTCGCGCAGGGCCCAAGCGGCGAGGATCGCCGTCTTCAGCACTGACAGCGGCTGGGCCTTGCTGATGATGGCGTCGGCGCCCAGCTCGGCGAGGGAGCGCTCGGCGAGCAGCGACAGGTAGGCGGAGAAGACGACGATGGCCGCGTCCGGTAGACGCGACCGGATACGGGGCAGGACGGCCGTTCCGTCCATCACCGGCATGGTCAGGTCGAGCACGACGACGTTCGGCTCCAGTGCTGTGGCGGCCCGCAGCGCCTCGGCCCCGTCGGCGGCCTCACCGATGATCCGCAGCCCCGGCACCCGCTCGAGGTAGATGCGCAGCAGCCGGCGGATGTCAGGTTCGTCCTCGACGAGGAGGAGCCGCAGCGGTCCGGGGACCGCCGGCGCAGGCTCCACGGTGTCCTGGTCGGTGCTCAGCACCTTGTTTCACCTATGGCCCTGACCCGGCCACCGGTGACGTGGCCGTCAGCTCCACCGTAGGACGGCCGCCGGGTCGCTCCTATGGCCCGTTGAGGCGGTTGCGATGGCGCGGACGGGCTAGCAGCGGGCTACTCGGGTGACTCGATGTCCACCTTGAACGCCTCGTAGACCAGGTCCGAGCCGAGCTGGCGGTGGCGCACGATGGCTTCGAGGGCCTCCACCGCCCGGTCCCGCGCCGTGTGGGCGGCGGTCTCGGTGGTGGCGGGGAGGAGGTCGAGGGCGCTGCGCAGCCGGTAGCGGATCAGCTCGTGCTCGTGGCGGGCCTGGTCGACCCTCGGCGCCAGGTGGGGGGCGGCGGCGACGATGCCGTCGAGCACGGCGCCGGGCGCCTCGGTGCTGGAGACGTGGAGGTCGACCGCGGCCAGCAGCGCCTCGAGGTCCTGGCGGACCGTGCGCGACCACGACTCCAGCCGGCCGACCACCGGCGAGGCGAGGGACCGTTCCGCTTCACCGAGGGCGGCCCGCATGCCTCCGCGGCGCTCTCGCGCCCGGCTGAAGGAGTCGGTCACTGGGGCGGTCAGCGCTGGGGCGCGGTGCGGGTGGACACCACGCCGGGGGAGACCGTGGCCGGCCCGAGAAGCATGAACGCCACCCGGTTGACCCGGCCCCGGCCGAGCCCTCGACCCAGGGCCGGGGCCACCCCTTTGGCCGTCACCGGCGGCGTGACCGCCGTCGTCACCCGGTCGACGAGCTCCTCGGGCCGGGTGAGCGGCGCCCGATCGATCAGGGCGAGCTCGAGGGGGATGAGCCGCTCGAGCTGGATGGCCCGGATCTCCTCCTCGCTCATGCCGCTCTGCTCCAGCAGGCGGGCGGCCAGGGCGGGCAGGGTGGCCCGGGCCCACGACCGGGCCGCCCGCTTCTTCCACTGGCCCACCCGGCCGTGGGCCAGGTCCACCAGCACGTCGCGCCCGACGTGGGCCACGGCGTTCACCCAGGCCCAGGCCGGCACCGGCCGGCGGCGATGGTCGAGGTAACGGGCGAGCTCGCCGTCCACGAACGCCTGGCACTCGGCCGCGACGTCTCCGGTCCAGCCCGGATCTGCTCCCTTGTTCCGCCGGCGCCTCATCGGAGTCCCCCAAGGTCTACGAGCTTTACGGACGATATCGCGGTAGGGCGCTCCGCCGTCCGTGCCGGCCGATGCCCCTGTCGCAAAACCGCCAGACGGTGGCCCGGCCCAGGGTCATACTGCCCCCATGGTCGAGGATTTCGAGCGCTGCTTGCGGGCCGTCAGGTCCCGCGACGGGCGCTTTGACGGCTGGTTCTTCACCGCCGTCACCTCGACGGGCATCTACTGCCGGCCGAGCTGCCCGGCCATGACGCCGAAGCGCACGAACATCCGCTTCTATCCGAGCGCGGCCGCCGCCCAGCGGGCCGGGTTCCGGGCCTGCAAGCGCTGCCGGCCCGATGCATCCCCCGGGTCGCCGGAGTGGAACTGGCGGGCCGATGTCGTGGCCCGGGCCATGCGCCTGATCGCCGACGGAGTGGTCGACCGCGACGGCGTGCCGGGCCTGGCCGCCCGCCTGGGTTACAGCGTCCGCCAGCTGGAACGCCTTCTCGTCGCCGAGCTGGGCGCCGGTCCCATCGCCCTGGCCCGGGCCCAGCGGGCCCAGACGGCCCGCCTGCTGGTCGAGACCACCACTCTGCCCCTGGGCGCGGTCGCCTTCGCCGCCGGCTTCGCCAGCATCCGCCAGTTCAACGACACCGTCCGCCACGTGTTCGCGGCGACGCCGAGCGAGCTCCGTCGGCGGGCGGGAGGTGAACAGGCGGTGGGCGGCGGGGCGATTGCCGTCCGACTGCCCTTCCGGCCGCCCCTGTGCGCCGAGGCCCTGTTCGGCCACCTGGTCGCCACGGCCGTACCCGGTGTCGAGGAATGGCGGCACGGCGCCTACCGGCGGACCCTGCGTCTGCCCCACGGCTCGGGCGTCGTCTCCCTCGCCCCCCGTCCCGACCACGTGGCCTGCCGGCTGCATCTGGGCGACCTGCGTGACCTGTCGACAGCCGTGGCCCGCTGCCGGCGGCTTCTCGATCTCGATGCGGACCCCGAGGCCGTCGACGCCGAGCTGGCATCCGACCCCGCCCTGGCGCCGCTGGTGAACAAGGCCCCCGGGCGCCGGGTCCCCCGGACGGTGGACGAGGGTGAGTTGTGCCTACGGGCCGTTCTCGGCCAGCAGGTGTCCACCGCCGCCGCCCGCACCCACGCCGCCCGACTGGCCCGGGCCCTGGGCGAGCCGGTGCCCGACCCCGACGGAGGCCTCGAACGGCTCTTCCCGACCAGCCAGGCCGTCGCCGGAGCCGACCCCGACACGCTGGCCCTTCCGGCCGCCCGCCGCCGGACCCTCATGGGCCTGGCCGCCGCCCTGGCCGAGGACGGGGCGGGGGTGGGCGCCGGCGGCGACTGGGAGCAGGCCCGCCGCTGGTTGGCGGCCCGACCCGGCGTCGGCCCCTGGACGGTCGAGACGATCTGCATGCGGGCCCTCGGCGATCCCGACGCCTTCCTGCCCACCGACCTGGGCGTGCGGGTGGCCGCCGAGGCTCTGGGCCTGCCGGCTTCACCGGCGGCGCTGACGGCTCGGGCCGAGCGGTGGCGGCCGTGGCGGTCCTACGCCGTGGCCTACCTCTGGTCCGTCGTCGATCATCCCATCAACCGCTTGCCCGCCGATGCCCGACCGGCGTGACCACAATGGAGGAGCCATGACCATCACCACCACCGCCGAGTGCGCCCACACCGTCCTCGAAAGTCCTATCGGCCCCCTGACCCTGGTGGCCGAGGACGGGGTCCTGGTCGGGCTGCATATGCACGACCAGCGCCACGCCCCCGCACCCGGCTCGATCGGCTGTCCCTCCGACGATCCGAACGACGGCGCCCTGGGCCGGGCCCGCCGGCAGCTCGAGGAGTACTTCGCCGGCGACCGCTGCTCCTTCGACGTGGACGTCCGGCTCGATGGCACGCCGTTCCAGCAGCGGGTGTGGGAGGCGTTACGTTCGATCCCTTACGGGGAGATCATCTCCTACGGGGAGCTGGCGGCCAGGGTGGGCCGGCCCGGCGCCGCCCGGGCCGTGGGCCTCGCCAACGGGCGCAACCCGGTGGCCATCATCGTCCCCTGTCACCGGGTCATCGGAGCGAACGGCAGCCTCACCGGTTATGGCGGGGGCCTCGAACGCAAGCAGTGGCTCCTCGGGCTCGAAGCCGGCAAGCCCACATAGCCTTCTCGGGTGGCCCGCTACTGGAGCGTCGAGGAGGCGCGGGCCTACCTCCCCCGGGCCCGCCAGCTGATCGAGGCCCTGCAGCGGGCCTCGCCGGCGGCCACCGCCCGGGGCAACGGCCACGGGGAGGTGGCCGAGGACCGCGTGGCCCAGGCCGAGGAGGCGGCGGTCGACGCCGCCGCCGAGCTGGAGCAGGGCGGCATCGTGGTACGGGACCTGCGCACCGGACTCATCGACTTCCCGGCCCGGGGGGAGGACGGGGTGATCTACCTCCTGTGCTGGAAGCTCTCTGATCCCGACCTGGGCTGGTGGCACCTGCCCGAGGAGGGGTTCGCCGGGCGCAAGCCGCTGCCCCGCTGACCGGTTGTCCCCGGGCGCCGGTTGGGTAGATAGACGCGGAAGCCGGACCGGGAGGTCGACGATGCGCGGTGTGGATTACGGCCACGACGTGATCGATGCCCTGCAACAGGAAGACGAGGGGATCCGCGGGCTGCTCGACGAGTACTTCGCCGAGGGCGACCACGTGCGCCGGTCGGCGCTGGGCAAGCAGCTGCTCGAGCGCTGCTCCGTGCAGGACACGGTAAAAGAGGAGATCATCCACGGGCTGCTCCACGACCTGGGCCGCAAGGATCTGGCCGACCGCCTCGACGCCAACTCCGCCGCCCGCCGGCGGATCCTCGGCTCCCTCGACGAGATGAGCGCCGGGGTCACCAGCCGCGACCTGCATCTCAGCTCGAGCGGGGAGTTCGACAAAACGGTCGCCCAGCTGCGCGACCTGTTGGGGGAGCACCTGCGCCACGAAGAGGAGGAGGTCATCCCCCTGCTGCGACGCGAGGTCCCCGCCGAGGAGCTGCGCAAGATGACCGAGCGCCTCGAGGACGCGAGAGGCCGGGCCCCCACTCGGGCCGACCCCGACGCCGGGCCCGCTCATGCCACCAATCCGGTGGTGCGCAAGGTGAAGGCGGCGGTCTCCAAGCTGCGCGACGTCCCCGACGCGCCCGCCTACCACCCGACGTCCAAGGACTAACCCGTCAGTCGGTCGTTCGCAGCACCACCACCGGGCACCGGGCATGGTGCACGCACTGCTGGCTTACCGACCCGAGCAGCAGGCCGGTGAACCCGCCCCGGCCCCTCGCCCCGACCACGAGAAGGTCGGCGCCCTTGCTGGCCTCGACCAGCACGCCGGAAGCGGTGCCGAACACCACCTCGCGCACCACCCGGTCGCCGGCCGCCTCTCCCAGCACCTCCTCCAGCTGCTGGTCGACCATGCGCTCGGCCTCGCCCAGGATGAGCCCGGGGGCCGGTAGCGGGGGCATTACGGCGCCGAACCCCGACACCACCGGATAAGTGCAGGCGTGGACCACGTGAAGCTCGGCGCCTCGCAGCGCCGCCTCGTCCCACGCCCAACGCAGGGCCAGGCGCGAGGCGTCCGATCCGTCGATGCCAACGACGATCCTCGTCACCGTGCATCACCTCCACCACCAGGGTGGCCGTCCGCCTCGGGGCCCCAGTAGGGCCACAGGGGTCACGCGACCGGTCCCAAGGTCCCCACCGCTAGGGACTTTCGTCCCTCCCCGCCGCCATGGGCGACGCGCCACCGTGATGTCGGGAGCGAGGAGATGGCCATGGGTTGGGAGGGGCTCGAGTTCGATTTCGACGGACCGGTGGGGGAAGCCGAGGCTTTGCTCGCCGGGCGGTTCTGCGAGCACGCCGTGGCCCGGGGATGGGCGATCCCGTCCTGGGCGTGGCTCAACCGGGTGGCCCACGCCGACCCGGGCGAGCTCGAGCGGCTGGCGGCGAACGGGCCGCGGCGCCTGCCGGCCGGGCAGGCGGCCCCGGACTGGAGGGCGGCGCTGGCGGCCATCGCCCGCGACGTGCTCGACGCCGCCGACGGGGAGCCTGAGGTCCTCTCGCTCCTCCAGCGGCGGGCCCTGGTGCCGCTGGAGCTGGCGCTCATGGCGGCGGAGGAGCGGGGCTCGGCCGGAGTCACGCCGGTGATGCTGGCCCGGCTGTCCCAGGCGGCGATGCGCGGCCACCCCAGCATGGGCTGGCCGGCGTTCTAGGAGTCCCCCCAGTCGGGTGACGCCGTACGCAGCAGGGTGCGTAGCGCCTCACGGGCCGACAACACCCCGACCGGGCGCCCCCCGCTGTCCACCACGAGGAGATGGCGAACCGACTGGGCCAGCATCAGGTCGGCGGCCGCCCGCAGCGAGGTGTCGGCGGCGACGACCACCGGGTGACGGGTCGCCACCGGACCCACCGGCGATTCGGGCCCGAGCCCCTCGGCCAGGGCCCTCACCAGGTCGCGCTCGCTGACCACGGCGGGCTCGCCGGGGCCCGAGAGCACCGCCAGCGAGAGTCCGGCGTCGGTCATTCGTCCCGCCACGACCCCCAGGGACTCGTCGGGCCGGGCCTGCACGGGCGCAACGAGATGGAGCAGGCCCACCCTGGTGCCCGGTCCGACCAGCTGTGTGTTGTCCACCGGCCCATGGTCCGTCGCTCCGGGGTTCCACCGAGAGTGTCCGAGGGCCCTGCGGCCCGGGACCTTCGACCCTACGTCTCCGGCGCCGACACGGCCGACCATGACCAGGAGCACGGACAGGAGGTACCGGAGTTGGGCGTCAATGTGATCGCAGCCGTGGGCAATGTCCTATCCGCCGTCTGGAACATGAACCATCCGGGGCGGTACCTGCACTGGTGGTTCATCACCATCTCGGTGGCCAACCTGACGGTCATCGCCCTGATGATCGTGACGTTCGCCCTCGCCATCCTCCTGCCCTTCCCCCACAGGAGGAACCGACAGTGACCGTCACGGACCAGGACAGTCGCATGTGGACGGCGCGGCTCCGGGGCGCCGCCGTCCGAGCCCTTCCCCCGGACCGGCTGCTGCCCGACCGGCAGCCCAGCTACGTGGCTTCGTGGATCTACGTGTTCGGCGTGCTGACCCTGTCGGCCCTGGCGGTCGTGGTGGCGTCCGGCTGCGTGCTGGCGTTGAAGGGGCCCTCGTGGTGGCACACGTCGAACGTCGGCCTGTTCTTCAACAGCCTTCACCTGTGGAGCGTGGAGCTGTTCTTCTTCTTCATGGTCATCCACCTGTGGGGCAAGTTCTTCATGGCCGCCTGGCGGGGCAAGCGGGCTCTCACCTGGATCACGGGGGCCGTGGCTTTCATCACCTCGATCGCCACCGCCTTCACCGGCTATCTCAGCCAGCAGAACTTCGACTCGCAGTGGATCTCGACCCAGGCCAAGGACGGTCTCAACTCGGTCGGGATCGGCGCCTTCTTCAACGTGTTGAACTTCGGCCAGATGTTCATGTGGCACATCCTCCTGCTCCCCCTGGGGCTGGGGGCGCTGGTGGCGTTGCACATCCTCATGGTGAGGTTGCGCGGCGTCGTACCTCCTTTCCCGGCCAAGGGTGAGCAGACCGTCGACGAGGTCACCCACCTCCCGCTCCCCACGACCAACGGTTCCTCGGCCCACGGCAACGGCAAGAGCGCCGGCCCCATGACCAAGGAGGTGGTCAAGTGACACTCGTCGCCGAGCGCCCGAGCGCGCCGACCCGGGCCGAGCGGCGCCAGGCCCGTCGCCGCCCCGCCTCCTGGCAGGGGCCCTACGTCCGCTACGACATCGTCAAGGAGTTCGTCATCGCCCTGGTGGTGGTGACGATGCTCACCGTCGCCCTGGCCGCCGTCTTGTCCTCGCCCGACGACCGGGCCCTGACGGTCAGCAACTGGGCCCAGGCCGACCCGGTGGACTTCGCCACCACGGCCATATCTGAGCTGGACGGCTCGTCGGGCACCGCCCAGTACGGGCCGCCGTACACCCACGTCCCCGGAGCGGGCCAGAAGATCGGGCCCATCGGCCTGCAGAGCTTCGCCGGGGTGCGCACGCCGGTCGACACGGCCAACGACTTCGTCCTGTCGCCGCTGCACACCGTGGCCGGGTACCAGCCGGCCCTGACGGCCGCCCTCACCCAGTACCAGTCAGCGTCGGCGGACCAGCAGGGCAAGTGGACCTCGGCCTACGAGGACGCGGTCAAGAAGGCCACCTTCGGCCCGACGGGACTGGTGGTGCCACCGGGCGGCTACGGGCCGGTGGGCACGCTGATCTCCGCCGAGACGACCATGGCCCGCACCGGCGCCCTCGACGGCTACCTGCTGTCCAGCAAGCAGTTCTACGGGACCGACTACACCAAGCCGCTCCTGTTCCTGGCCGACGGGTCCTACCTCGCCGCCAAGGCCCAGTCCGAGCACCTCCATGGAAACCAGTGGGGGATGATGAACGAGACGGGCCGCTACCCGGGCCAGGCGTGGCTGTGGCTGTACACCATGTGGTACCAGATCCCTCCGTTCTCGACGTCGGGCAATGCCGACGCCCTCATCTGGGGGATCATGCTCGTGCTCACCCTGGCCCTGATCTGCGTGCCGTTCATACCCGGGTTGCGGTCCCTGCCCCGGCGGCTGGGCGTGTACCGCCTCATCTGGCGTGAGCACTACCGGCGGGTGGAGGCCCGATGATCAAAGTCTTCCTGCTCGACGACCATCCAGTGGTTCGGGCCGGGCTGCGCGGCATGCTCGAGCTCGAAGAGGACATGACGGTGGTGGGAGAGGCCGCCAGTGCGGCCGAGGCCCTCAACCGGATACCGCTGTGCTCCCCGGACGTGGCCATCCTCGACGTGCGCCTGCCCGACGGCAACGGCATCGAGGTCTGCCGCGAGGTCCGTTCGGCTGTGCCCGGGGTGTCGTGTCTGATCCTCACCTCGTTCGCCGACGACGAAGCCCTCTTCAGCTCGATCATGGCCGGGGCCGCCGGCTACGTGCTCAAGCAAGTGCGGGGGACCGACCTGGTGGGCGCCATCCGGCGGGTGGCGGCGGGGGAGTCCCTGCTCGACCCGGCGGTCACCCTGCGGGTGCTGCAACGGCTGCGGGCCGAGCCGGAGGACGACGAGATGCTGGGCCGCCTCACCGAGCAGGAGCGGCGCATCCTCGATCTCATCGCCGAGGGTCGGACCAACCGCCAGATCGCCGACTCGATGTTCCTGGCCGAGAAGACCGTCAAGAACTACGTGTCCAACCTGCTGGCCAAGCTGGGCATGCACCGCCGCACCGAGGCGGCCGTGTACGCCGCCCGGCTGGCCGAGCGGAGAGGGCCCCGCACCGCCTGATCACGACGGCGGAAGTGGCACCTCCCAGGTCACCCGGGTACCGCCGGACGGGATGGCCTCGGCCGTGAAGCGGCCGCCGCGCCGCTCGGCCCGGGCGACCATGTTGGCCAGCCCCATGCCCGCCCGGCGCGACGCCGGCAGGCCGGCCCCGTCGTCGGTGACCCTCAGGGCCACCCGGTCGGTGACGGTGACCTCCACCTGGGCCGAGGAGGCGCCGGCGTGGCGGGCCACGTTGGACAGCGCCTCGCGCAATGTCGGCAACAGGTCGGTGAGGAGGTCGTCGGTGACGGCGCTGTCCACCGGGCCGGTGAAGACGACCGGGGGCTCGAAGCCCAACGGCTCGGCCATCTCCACGGCCAGGGCGAGCAGCTGGGCCCGCGGGGTGCCGGCGTCGGTCGGCCGGGCCTCGAGGTTGAAGATGGTGGTGCGGATGCGGCGGATGGTGTCGTCGAGATCGTCGACGGCCCCCTGCACCCGCTTGGCCACCTCGGCCTGCTCGGCCAGGCGCACCGTCCCCTGTAGGGACAGGGCGGTGGCGAACAGCCGCTGGATCACCTCGTCGTGCAGGGCCCGGGCGATGCGGTCGCGGTCCTCCCACAGCTGCAGCTCGGCCACCTCGGAGTGCAGGCGGGCGTTGTCGATAGCGACGCCCGCGGCCACGGCGAGGGCGGTCAACACCTGCTCGTCATCCTCGCTGAACTCGGGGGCGGTTTGCTTGTCGGTCAGGTACAGGTTGCCGAACACCCGGTCGCGCGCCTGGATGGGCACGCCCAGGAACGAGGTCATCTTCGGGTGGCCGGGCGGGAAGCCCACGCTGTCGGGGTGCTGGGCGACATCGGCCAGGCGCAGCGGACGGGGGTCGAGGATCAGCAGCCCGAGCACGCCGTGACCCTCGGGGTTGGGGCCGAGCCGGCGACGGGTCTCCTCGTCAATGCCGACGGTGAGGAACTCCGACAGGCCGCCCTGAGGGTCGAGGACGCCGAGGGCCCCGTAGCGGGCGTCGACCAGGGCGCAGGCCTCCTCGACGATGTGCTGGAGGAGGGCCGGAAGGGCCAGGTCCGACTCGAGGAGGAGCACCGCCTGCAGCAGCCGGCGCAGGCGGGCCGGGTCCTCGATGTCGGCGAACGGCACGGAGCCGAATGTAGACCTCGGGACATTAGGCCCTGTCGCATCTCGCCCCGGAGTGGTTGGTGGGCCCTGTCGTCGCGGGCGCCAGTGTGGGCCTCCACCACCACCCGGGTCGGCGACGCCGTGCGCTTGATGGTCCACCACCGCGTCCGCCACCTGGTGGTGGTGAACGACGAGGGGCGCCCGGCGGGTGTCCTGTCGGTGGACGATCTGCTGGGCTGGCTCGACCGGTAGCCGCCTGCCGGCGTCCCCAGCGGACCAGGCATGCTGGAGGGATGAGGGTCCTGGTCGTCGAGGACGAGGCGCGCATGGCCGACGCCATCCGGCGCGGCCTCGAAGGTGAGGGCTACCAGGTCGACGTGGCGGCGACCGGGGCGGAGGGCCTCAGCCGGGCCCGCTCGCGCGACTACGACGCCATCGTCTGCGACATCCTCCTGCCGGAGGTCAACGGCTTTCAGGTGTGCTCCACCCTGCGCGAGGAGGGGAACTGGACGCCGCTGCTCATGCTGACGGCCAAGCAGGGCGAGCTCGACGAGGCCGAGGCCCTCGACACCGGCGCCGATGACTTCCTGTCCAAGCCGTTCTCCTTCGTGGTTCTCCTGGCCCGGCTGCGGGCGCTGACCCGGCGGGCGGAGCGGCCGGCGTCCCTGTCGGCCGGCGACCTCGTCCTCGACCCGGCCGCCCACCGCTGCACCCGGGCGGGTGTCGAGGTTCCCCTCTCGCGGCGCGAGTTCTCCGTGCTCGAGCACCTCCTCCGCCACCGGGGCGAGGTGGTGCCCAAGCGGCAGCTCCTGGCCGAGGTGTGGGGCCCCGACTTCGACGGCGACCCCAACATCGTCGAGGTGTACGTCGGATACCTGCGACGCAAGGTGGACGCGCCGTTCGACCGCTCGACCATCCGCACCGTGCGCGGCGTCGGCTACCGGATCGACGAGGACGCGTAGTGGGCCGCCGCTGGCGGCTGTCGGTGCGCTCCACCTCCACCGTCGTGGCCGTGCTCGTCGTTTCCGGCGCCCTCACCGTCGGTTCCCTCGGCCTGCTGCACCTGCTACGCGACTCGTTGCGCGGCAGCGCCGAGGACGCCGCCCGCCTGCAGGCCGCCGGCCTCGCCGACCTGGTGCAGCGGGGCGTCGTCACCTCGCCCCTTCCGGCTCCCCGCGGGGACGGCGTCGCCCAACTGGTCTCGCCGGCCGGCGCGGTGCTGGCATCGAGCGCCCCCGGCCCCCAGCGACCGGTGGTAGGGCTCCGCCCCGCCGCCGGGCGGAGCCAGGTGGTGGAGGTGCGCAGCATCCCGGTCGACGACGAGACCCCGCTGCGCGAGCCCCACGACGACGACCGCTTCCCCTACACAGTGGTGGCGATCGGGGTGGGGGGGCCGGCGCGGGGGTCGACCATCCTCGTGGCCGTGTCGCTGGAAGCGGCGGAGAGCTCCACCGGCACCGTGGGGGCCGCCCTCGCCGCCGGCCTGCCCGTGCTCGTACTGCTGGTCGGGGCCACGGTGTGGTGGCTGACGGGGCGCTCGCTGCGCCCGGTGGAGGCCATCCGGGCCCAGGTGGCCGACATCTCGGCCGGCGACCTCCATCTCAGGGTGCCGGAGCCGGCGTCGTCCGACGAGATCGCCCGCCTGGCCCGCACCATGAACGGGATGCTCGACCGGCTGGAGCGGGCCGCCGAGCGCCAGCGGCAGTTTGTCGCCGACGCCTCCCACGAGCTGCGCAGCCCGGTGGCGACCGCCCGCACCCTGCTCGAGGTCGGATTGGCGTCACCGAACGTCGACTGGCCCACCACCGCCGCCGACGTTCTCGCCGAGACCGGCCGCATGGAGCGGATCGTGGATGACCTGCTCCTGCTGGCCCGGGCCGACGAGGGGACCTTGCGGATAGGGGAGAGGACGGTCGACCTCGACGAGGTGGTGCTGGAAGAGGCCCGCCGGCTGCGGGCCCGCGGGCGGGTGGCGGTGGACACCCGGCTGGTGTCGGTGGGCCGGGTGGTCGGCGACGAGAGCCAGCTGGGACGGGTGGTGCGCAACCTGGCCGAGAACGCCGAACGCCACGCCGCCGCCGGCGTGGGCTTCGAGTTGGTGACCGACGACGGGGTCGTGCGGCTGGCGGTGACCGACGACGGGCCGGGCGTGCCCCCCGAGCACCGTCAAGCCGTCTTCGAGCGCTTCGCCCGCCTCGACGAGGGCCGGGCCCGCCAGGGTGGGGGCGCCGGGCTGGGGCTGGCGATCGTGCGCGAGCTGGTGACGGCCCATGGCGGGTCGGTGACCGTCGCCGACGCCAACGGCCGGGGGGCCCGCTTCGAGGTGGTGCTGCCGACGGCGGAGGGTCCTTAGGACTGCACGTAGAGCTGGCCGTCGGAGCCCTCGGCGATCTTGATCGCCCGCAGGCCGGTCTGGGCCGGGCCCACCTCGACGGCCCCCGACTTGGCGCTGAACTGCGACCCGTGGCACGGGCAGACCAACACCCCGTCCGACGCCGCGTACTCGACCGTGCAGCCGGCGTGGGGGCAGATGGCGTCGAAGGCCACGAACTCCCCGCGGGCCGGCTGGATGACCAGGGCGGGGTCGCCGCTGCCGGGGTCCTGGAAGGACGCGGCGCCGCCGGCGGGGACGTCGCGGGCCGGCCCGATGGCGACCCCGGCGGGCTTGGAACCCGACGATGCCGCCGTGGTGGTGGGCGCCGGCGCCGCCGTGGTCGACGGGGAGGTGCCGGCGCCGGGCCCGAGATTTGGGGTGGTGGTCGAACGGGCCGCCGGGCCGCCCATGGCCCGGCCGACGGCGGCGACGATCCCCCCGAAGACGAGCGCCCCTGCTCCCACCGCCCCGGCCGTCAGGCCCTTGAGCACGACGGTCCGGCGGGCGACGTCCTCGGGATCAGGCGCCCGGCGCAGGCCGGCGACCCGGTGGGCCACGAACGCCTCGATGACCGCGTCGAGGGACCACACGCCGCCCGAGCCGGCGAGGAGGAGGGGCGTCCAGGCGAAGAACCAGACGATGTCGGCGCCGGTGTAATAGGGGTTGGAGTGGAAGCTGACGGTGAGGAACAGCCCGAAGGTGATGGCCATGCCGAGCAGGGCGCTGAGCCGGGTCCACAGCCCGAGGAGTGCCCCGAGGCCCACGGCCAACTCGGCGAAGGCGATGCCGAGGCCGACCAGCGGGCCGAAGTGGGCGAGCACGGCCAGGAGCCGGTGGATGGGGCTGGTGCGCTCGTAGGCGATGATCTGGGCCTGGATCGAGGCCGGGCTGGCCGAGTTGAGGAAGTTCTTGTTGGCCAGCTTCTGCAGCCCGGCGAAGCAGAAGGTGATGCCGAGGAAGGCCCGCAGCGGCAACAGGATCACCCCCGGCGCGCGCAGCGGATCCGGAGGCAGGGAGAGCGACAGCCACCGGTCCTCGGGCCGGCCGCGGTCGGATCGGGGAGAGGGTCCGGGACGGGTCATTTGTCGCTGGGCCATGGTACGGAGAAGTCTTCCCGGGGGTTCGCCGGGGCCAAAGTCCCAATCTGAAAGGAGCCTGAAACGGCCTCGCCGCTACCGTGCGGAGCCGTGAAGGCCTGGGAGGTCGGCAGCCCCGGTCCCATCGACACCCGTCCCCTCCGCCTGGTCGAGCGTGACCGGCCCGAGCCCGGCCCCGGCGAGGCGCTCGTCCGGGTGTCGGCCTGCGGGGTGTGCCGCACCGACCTGCACCTGGCCGAGGGCGACCTGGCGCCCCGCCGGCCCGGCGTCGTGCCCGGCCACGAGGTGGTCGGCCGGGTGGTCGCCCTCGGCCCCGGAGCTTCGCGGTTCGCGCTCGGCGAGCGCATCGGCATCGCCTGGCTCCGCTCGACCTGCGGTTCCTGCCGGTTCTGTCAGCGCGGAGACGAGAACCTGTGCGTGGATCCCCGCTTCACCGGGTGGGACGCCGACGGCGGGTACGCCGATTACGCGGTGGTGCCCGGGGCCTACGCCTACGCCGTCCCCGACGCTTTCGACGACGTCGAGGCGGCGCCGCTGCTGTGCGCCGGCATCATCGGTTACCGGGCCCTGCGTCGCTCGGGGCTTCCGCCGGGAGGCCGACTCGGCATCTACGGGTTCGGCGCTTCCGCCCACCTGGCCGCCCAGGTGGCCCTGTACGAGGGGGCCCGGGTCCACGTCCTCACCCGCTCGGCCGAGGCGCAGGAGATGGCCCGGCGCATGGGCTGCGCCTCAGCGGGCGGGGCGTCCGACCCGCCCCCGGAAGAGTTGGACGCGGCCATCCTGTTCGCGCCGGTGGGCACGCTGGTGCCCCCGGTGCTCGAAGCCCTCGACCGGGGCGGGCGCCTCGCCATCGCCGGAATCCACCTCTCTGACATCCCCGCCCTCGACTACCAGCGCCACCTGTTCGAGGAGCGGGAGGTGGTGAGCGTGACGGCCAACACCAGGGCCGACGGCCAGGAGTTCCTCGAGCTGGCCGCCCGCATACCGATCCGGCCGGTGACGACCCGCTACCCGCTCGAGGAGGCCGACCGGGCTCTCTCCGACCTCGCCCACGACCGGGTGAACGGAGCCGCCGTGCTGGTGGCCGGAGGCCCTGCGGCCTGACCGGCTTGCGGACCGGCGCTGGGTCGCCTACGCCTGTTGCCGTGCAGGACGCGCTACACCGGCTGCTCGAGGTGCAGGACCACGACACCGCCCTCGACCAGCTCCGGCACCGCCGCGACCACCATCCCCTGCTACAGGAGCTGGGCGTCGTCGAGGCCCAGCTGTCCGAGATCGGAGTCCGCCGCCGGGAGGTCCAGGCCACGCTGACCGAGCTGGCCACGCGGCAGTCCGAGCTCGAGGGCCAGGCCGATGCGGCCGGGCAGCGGGTGGCCACCATCGAGAAACGGCTGTACTCCGGCGAGGTGGCGGCGGCACGGGACCTGCAGGCCATGTCCGAGGAGGCCGACCACCTGAAGGCCCGCCGCCGCGAGCTGGAGGACCACGTCCTCGAGGTGATGGAGGAGCGCGAGCCGGTCGACGCCGTGGCGGCCGGCCTGGACGGCGAGATCGCCTCCCTCGAGGCGAGGGCCGCCGAGCTCAGAGCTGCGCTCAACCGGGCGGTGGCCGAGATCGAGGAGGAGATCACCACGCAGCTCGCTGCCCGCGACGTGTCGGGCATACCCGAGGACCTGCTGGCCCGCTACGAGCGGCTCCGCCAGCGTCTTGGGGGGACCGGCATCGCCCGCCTCGAGCACGGCACCTGCCAGGGCTGCCACCTGACCCTGTCGGCTACCGAGCTCGACCAGATCCGCCGGGCCGCCCCCGACACCGTGGTGACCTGCGAGCAGTGCGGCCGCATCCTGGTGCGCGATTGATCATCCTCCTGCGCCACGGCCAGACGGCGGCCAACGCGTCGGGGCTGCTGCTGGGGCGGGCCGATCCGCCCCTCACCGAACTCGGCGAACGCCAGGCCCGGGCCGCCCGGGCCGCCGTGGGCCGGCCGGCGAGGCTCATCGCCAGCCCGCTGGGCCGGGCGGTGGCCACGGCCGAGGCGCTGGGCCTCGAAGTGCCGGTCGAGGTCGACGACCGCTGGATCGAGCTCGACTACGGCGAGTACGACGGGCGCCCGCTGGCCGAGGTGCCCACTGAGATGTGGGACGCCTGGCGGCGCAACAACGACTACACGCCCCCCGGGGGGGAGTCGATGACCGATCTGGGCCGCCGGGTGCGCGCCGCGTGCGACGACCTGGCCACCCTGGCGTCCACCGAGGACGTGGTCGTCGTCAGCCACGTGTCGCCGATCAAAGCGGCGGTGGCCTGGGCGCTCGGCGTCGGCGACGAGGTGGCGTGGCGGATGTTCCTCGGCGTGGCGTCGATCACCCGCATCGCCATCGGCCCGCGGGGACCCAGTCTCCGCTCCTACAACGAGGCCCACCACCTCGACAGGCTCACCTAGGCCGGCTGCGGATCCGGGATCGGCGGCTGGCCCGGCATCGGGACGTCGGGATTCGGATCGAGCGGCGGCGGTGGCGGGTCCAGCGGCGACGGGTCGGGCCCCGGGATGGGGCTCGGGGTGGGGCTGGGAACCGTCATGGCAGCTCCTCGCTGGTGGTTGGACCATGGGTATGTACCCAAGTCGTCGGGAGCATGCCCAGCCGGGGGGCGGGGACAGTCGATCCGAGCACAGCCGTCAGGTCGGTGAGCCGGCGCGACCCTCATGGCGCGCCGTACCCCGATTACTAGGCGGTCGCGCCCGCACTTGGTTCGCAGGTTCTCACCGACCGCCTCACATCCCCATCCCAACAGCCGATAAACAGCCCGTGCGGAGACGGGGGCACATCAGCTCGTCCGAGGCGCGCCAGTCCGGACGTCGATCCTCTACCGACAGGGCGCGCCCGTGACGGAAGCCGTCAATCAGGATCAAGAGCTCGAACCGGTCGAAGAGCACCCGGTGGGGCGCCGGCACATGCCGGCGCGTCTGGCCGCCCTGATCTTCGTCGCCATAACCGCGGCGTGGCTGTTCGGGGTCGAACTGCTGGCTCACTTCCTGGCGGAGCCCCGCCACCACAGCGCCGCCTACTCGGCGGCTGGCTGGTTGCTGGTGGCGGTAACCGGCGGGGCGCTGGCGGTGGTCCTCTTCCGGCGACTGGAGAACGAACGCCGATCGAGGTCGTCGCTGGGCGCCATGGACGACATCCTGCGCTCCATCCAAGTCGTCACCGAGCCCAGCCTGGCCCTGCTGTCGCTGAACAAGCTGCTCGACGAGCTGCTGGCCCGGGTGATCACCGTCCTCGGCGTGAACGTAGCCACCATCTTCCTGCTCAGCCAGGACAGCCAGCGCCTCGAGGTCAAAGCCTGCGCCGGCTACGACGAGCTTTCGCCCCTGGGGCCGGACGTGAGGATCGGGGAGGGCGTAGCCGGCCAGGTGGCGGCGACGGCCGAGCCGGTGATCGCCGAGTCGATGTCGACTACCTATGCCGGGCACGTCCCGGGGATCTCGTCTGTGATGGCTGCCCCGTTGACCGTCGAAGGCGGCGTCATGGGCGTCCTCGAGCTCGGGTCGCGCTCGAAGCGGGGCTTCTCCGAGCATGATCTCCGGCTTTTGCGGATGGTTGCCGACCGGGTCGCCGCCGCCGTCGAGCGGGCCCGCCTGGACGAGTCACAGCGCCGGGCCCACCTGGCCGCCGAGCGGGCCCGCGAGCAGCTGGCCCTGCTCTCGCAGGCCGGGGAGGTCCTGGCCGTCGCCCTCGACGACTACCAGCCGGCCCTCACCTCTCTGGGCAAGGTGGTGGTGCCGGCCTTCGCCGACTGGTTCGCCGTCGATGTCGCCGACACCGACGACCTGCAACTGCGCCGGGCCGTGTCGGTCACCGTCCAGCACGGCCAGGGCGAGCGCCTCGACCGGATCCGGTGGAGCGACCCGGAGTGGAACCGACTGATCGAGATGGTCCGCACCCAGGGCGAGACCGAGCTGATGTTCGAGGGCCCCTTCGACCGCGGCGGTCGGCACCATCCGATCCTCGGCCAGCTCGGTTTCCAGTGCCTGATGCTGGTGCCCCTGCGGGTGCACGGCGATTCCTTCGGCGTGTTGGCCTTCGCCATTGGCGCCGGCCGCCGGGGATACCGCCCGAGCGACATGGCCACGGCCGAGGCCGTCTCCCAGCGGGTGGGGATCGCGGTCGAGCGCGTGCTCCTGTACCGCGAGGCCCAGCAGGCCGAGCGCTCCGCCATCGAGCACGCCGCCCAGCTGCGCCGGATGATGGAGGCGTCGCTCGCCGTCAACGGCCCCCCCAGCGAGAACGAGGTGCTCCGCGTGCTCGCCGAGCAGGCCCGGTGGGTCATGCAGGCCGAGCGGGCGGTGGTGGCGGCGGCCGGTCCGGACGGCGAGCTGCTCCTGGCCGTGACTCCGGCTCCTGCTCGGGCGCCGTCGAATCTCCAGTACACCGGCATCGAAGAGCTTCTCCGGTCCGGCAACCGGGCCATCCGGGGAGGGGCTGCCGACGCCGCCCGCTCCGGTCTGCGCATGCCGAACGACCACTGGCTGGCCGCCCCCCTTAACGACTCGGCCGGCGGCTACCTGGGCAGCATCGTCCTCGTCGGAGGCCCCGAGGACGGTTTCAGCGCCGAGGACGAGTCGATTCTCGTATCCATGGCCCAGATGGGGTCGGTGGCGGTGGAGAACGCCCGCCTCTACCAGGCCGTCCAGGCCAACGGCCAACGCCTCTCGACCCTGATGGAATCCGCCCCCTTGGCCATCATCGAGCTGGACCTCGAGGGCAACTCGCGATGGTGGAACCGGGCGGCTCGGAATCTCTTCGGCTGGCCCGAGCCGGGCCAGAAGGGCCTGCGGCCGCCGCCCCTCGACTACGAGGTGGCCGAGCGGCTGAGCCAGCTCTGGTACCGGGCGGTGCGCGGTCAGGAGACCCTGGGCGTCGAGGTGGAGGTCCACCGGGCCAGCGACAAGCCCGAGCTGCACCTTTCCATCTCGACGGCGCCGATGAGGGCCGACGACGGGTCGGTCACGGGCATCATGGCCCTGGTCGAGGACATCACCGAGCGCAAGAGGCTGCAGGACCAGTTCCACCAGGCCGAGCGGTTGGACGCCATGGGCCGCCTCGCCGGTGGGGTCGCCCACGACTTCAACAACCTGCTGACCGTCATACTCGGCTACACCGACGTCCTGCTCCGCCGGCTGGACGATGCCGACCCCCAGCGCAACGAGCTGGAGGCCATCCGCCGCGCCGGCAAGCGGGCCGCTGTTCTCACCGCCCAGCTCCTGGCCGTCGGCCGCCGGGAGATGGTCAATCCCGAGGTGTTGGAGCCCGCCAAGGTGGTGGCCAGCATGGAGCCCATGCTGCGCAGCGTCATGGGCGGTGACGTCGAGCTCCGGCTGGATCTCCCCCACAACGCCGGTCAGGTCCTGGTCGACCCCTCCCAGATGGAGCGGGCCATCCTCAACCTGGCCATCAACGCCCGTGACGCCATGCCCGACGGGGGGTCTCTCACCGTTTCGGTCAGTCGAGAGCGGGTGCGCGACGACCTGCTGCCGATCGGAGCCATCAAGCCCGGGACCTACGTCGCCGTGGCGGTGACGGACACGGGCCATGGCATGACCCCCGAGATCCTCGAGCACTGCTTTGAGCCGTTCTTCACCACCAAGGAGAAGAGCAAGGGCACCGGACTGGGCCTGGCCGCCGTGCACGGCATCGTCACCCAGGCGGGAGGCCAGGTGACCGCCCACAGCGTGCCGGGCGCCGGCACGACATTCCGGTTCCTCTTCCCGGCGGTCAACACGGAGGCCTCCGAGCGGGTCGAGGAGGAAGGCAGCGACGACTTTCAGGCGACCGGCACCGTGCTGGTGGTGGAGGACGAAGACGAGCTCCGGGGTCTGGTCTGCGGCGAGCTCGAGTGGCGGGGCTACCGGGTCCTCGAGGCGGCCGACGGGGAGGCCGGTCTCAGCGTCGCCCAGAAGCACCGGAGCGAGATCGACCTGCTCGTCACCGACGTCGTCATGCCCCGCATGAGCGGCCCGGAGCTGGCCAAGCAGCTGCCGGAGATACCGGTCCTGTTCATTTCCGGGTACAGCGGGGACGAGAAGCTGGCCAACGGCCGTCTTCCGGCCGGCGCTGACCTGCTGCCCAAGCCCTTCCCGCCGGCCGAGCTAGCCCGCCGGGTGGCCGACGCCCTCGAGCGGGCCGGTCAGGGCTCGAAGCGGTAGCCGACCCCCCGCACCGTCTTCACCCAGCGGGGATTGTCCGGGTCCGACTCGATCTTGCGCCGGATGCGCCGGACGTGCTCGGTGACGGTGCTGGCGTCCTGCCAGGCCGACGACGACTCCCAGACGTGTTCGAGGAGCTGCTCGCGGCTGAACACCTGCCGGGGCGAGGCGGCCAGGAAAGCCATCAGGTCGAACTCCTTGGCGGTCATCTCCACCTCGTCGCCGCCGATTCGGACCTCGCGGCTGGCCACGTCGATGGTCAGTCCGTCGAACTCCATCGACGCCCCGGGGGTGCGGGGCCGGGTCCGGCGCAGCACGGTGGCGATCCGGGCCGCCAGCTCGGCGGGGGAGAAGGGCTTGACCACGTAGTCGTCCGCCCCCAGCTTGAGGCCGAGGACCCGCTCCGACTCCTGGCCCCGGCCGGTGAGCATGATGACCGGTATCTCGGCCTTCTTGCGGATGTTGGCCAAGACGTCGCGTCCGTCCTCATCGCCGAGCATTACATCGAGAACCACCAGGTCGACACGGTTCTGGTCGAGAGCGGCGAGGGCCTCGGCTCCGTTGGTTGCCTCGACGACGTGGTAGCCCTCGGCGTCCAGCAGGCGCGCCAGCATCCCGCGGACGTCGTGGTCGTCGTCCACCACCAGAAGCCGACCGCCTGCCCCAGACGGCGGCGCGGCCTCACCAGACATCTGCCGGTCGGCCATCACGCCAAAGATATCGGCGGAGTTGGGCAACTGTTGATAATCCCTTGGTCACAACTTGGGGCTGCCCGCCGAAAGTGTCGGCATGGCGAAGTCCTGTTCTGGGGTGCACGGCGCCATAGAGGTCTCGACAAGGGCGATGACCTGGGGAAACGCACCTACGAGTCGAGTTGAGGTGACCACGAGATGGTAAGAACCGCACGCCGTAGCAGGAGCTCCGAGCGGGAGGAGGTCGGTGCCGGTGGGCACGGTCCGGCCGCGCCGACGGCCACCGCCCCCCCCGAGATCGTCAAGGGGGGCCAGCGCCTGGGGGAGCTGCTGGTCGACGCCAAGCTGATCGACCGCAGCCAGCTGGCCGAGGCACTCCTGCAGCAGGCCGACACGGGCCAGCGCATCGGTCGACTCCTCGTCCAGCAGGGCATGCTCGACGAGCGGGACCTGGTCCTGGTCCTCGCCGAGCAGCTGGGGCTCGAGATCGCCGACCTAGGACAGTCGGTCCCGGAGAAGGACGCCATCGCCGTCATGCCCGAGAGCGTGGCCCGCGAGAACCACGTGGTGCCGCTCCGGTTCGACGGCAACATCCTCGAGGTCGTCGCCGCCGACCCGTCCGATGAGCTCGTCGGCAAGCTCACCAAGACCGTCAATCATCCGGTGCGCCTGCTGGTCGCGCCGGCCTCGGACGTGCAGCGGGCCCTCGACGGCTCCTACCGGGCCCTTGTCGGCATCGAGAGGTTCGTCGGCGCCTTCGAGAAGACCTCCGCCGGGCGGCTCAGTGCCGAGCCGGCGGCCGAGGAGCTGGCGGGGGTCGACGCCCCCGTCGTGCAGGTGGTCAACCTGCTGATCACCCAGGCTCTGCGTGACCGGGCGTCGGACGTCCACATCGAGCCGCAGGACGACAAGGTCCAGATCCGCTACCGAATCGACGGCGCCCTCCATCAGGCGCTCGACCTGCCGGGCACCATGGGACCGGCCCTGGTCAGCCGCCTGAAGATCATGGCCGGCATGAACATCGTCGAGCGCCGGCGTCCGCAGGACGGCCAGATCGCCATGGACGTGGACGGTCGGGCCATCGACATCCGCGTCGCCACCGTCGCCACCATCTGGGGTGAGAAGTGCGTGCTCCGGATCTTGGACAAGAGCCGCCCGCTCTATCGGTTGGGCGACCTCGGCATGCCCGACGACACCCACCACACGTACGGCAAGCTGATTCGTGCCCCCTTCGGCATGGTCATCTGCGCCGGCCCGACCGGCTCCGGCAAGACCACCACCCTCTACGCCACGCTGACCGAGATCAACGAGGCGCATCGCAACATCATGACGATCGAGGACCCGGTCGAGTACGTGTTCCCCTCGATCAACCAGATCCAGATCAATGAGCAGGCCGGCATCAGCTTCGCCGGGGGCCTCAAGTCGATCCTCCGCCAGGACCCCGACGTGATCCTGGTCGGCGAGGTCCGCGACGCCGAGACGGCCCGTATCGCCGTGCAGTCGGCCTTGACCGGCCACTTCGTTCTCTCATCGCTGCACGGGACTGACAGCGTCGCAGCCCTGCACCGGCTCCTCGACATGGGCATCGAATCCTTCCTGATCGCCTCGGCCGTGGTGGCCGTTGTCGGTCAGCGCCTGGTACGGAAGATCTGCAGCTTCTGCAAGGCGCCCTACAAGCCCACGGCCGAGGAACTGGCCTTCTACGAGGAGGGTGGCGGCAAGCCCAAGACCAAGTGGTTCGAGGGCAAGGGCTGCAACTTCTGCGCCGGTACCGGATACCAGGACCGCATCGGCGTCTACGAGCTGCTCAGGATCACCCCGGAGATCAAGCGTCTGGTCGTAGGCTGGGCCACCCAGGAGGAGCTCCGGCGGATGGCCGTATCGCAGGGCATGCGGACCCTCGCCGACGAGGGGATCCGCTTGGTTACTGAGGATGTCACCACCATCGCCGAAGTCATCCGCGGGATCTACGCCTTCTAAGCGAGGACTGAAGACATGGCAGTGAAGTTCAAGTACGCCGCCCTATCGGTGGATGGCAACAAGGTCAGTGGCGTGATGGAGGCGGACAGCGCCAAGGAGGTTGAGGCCGCACTTGCTTCTGACGGTCTTCAGGCGACCGAGGTGAAGGCGAAGAGGGGGCTCCTGAGCTTCGAGCTCACGACGAAGAAGGTGCCCCGCAAGGAGCTGATGCACTTCTCGCGCCAGCTCTCAGTCTTCGTCCGGGCCGGGATCCCCATCGTCGACGCCCTGACTGTCATTGCTGAAGAGACCCCCAACAAGGTCTTCAAGCAGACCCTACTGGCGATGGCGAGCGACCTGCGGATGGGCTCTACCTTCTACGGGGCAGCACTCTCGCACCCAGAGGCATTTCCCGCCTTTTACCTGAGCATTCTTAGGTCTGCGGAGCTGACCGGGGCTCTCGACACCGTGCTCGATCAGCTCGCCGATTACATCGAGCGCGACCTTGAGGCGCGGCGAAAGATCACCCAGGCGCTGGTATACCCCATCATTGTCCTGGTCATGTCGATCATTGCTGTCTGTGTGATCACGATCTTCGTCTTGCCGAGATTCGAGACTTTCTTCAACTCGCTGAATGCCAAGCTGCCACTCGCAACAAGGATCTTGATCAACATCACTCACGCCCTCACCACCTGGTGGTTCATATTTGCTGCGGTGGGAGGCCTGATCGTGGTGGCTATAGCCCTTGGCGCCACGACCAAGAGTGGTAAGGAGATCAGGGACGAGCTGATTCTCAAGGTGCCAGTTCTAAAGGACCTCGTCCGAAACGCCGTCCTCGAGCGCTTCTGCCGCATTCTCAGCTCGATGAACAGGGCTGGCGTGCCGTTGCCCGATGCCTTGGCTGTCACCTCAGAAGGCACCAACAACTACGTTTACAAGAAGGGCCTGGTACCCGCGCGCGAGGCGATGATGCGAGGCGAAGGACTCGCCAGGCCGCTATCGGCGACGGGACTATTCCCCCCGGCTGCCCGCCAGATGCTGCGAGTAGGAGAGGATACCGGCACCCTGGATGAACAGCTCGAGACTGCTGCGGTGTATTTCGACCGCGAACTGGACTACCAGCTCAAGCGCTTCACGAACCTCTTCGAACCCGCCGTCATCATAGTAATGGGCCTCGTGGTCGGATTTGTCGCCATCGCCCTGGTATCGGCGCTCTACGGAATCTTCCGACAGGTGCATGTCTAAATAATGAAACGCCCGCATTGCTCGTCGGACCTAGGTGAGTCACTCCTCGAGATCCTCGCGACCGTGGTGATAATGGCGATTGCCGGCGTTGGCCTCCTTGGGACAGAGGTCAACAGCACCGCCGGGTCGACTCGTCACCGAGCCCTCGCAAATGAGGAAAGCGTCCTGGTCAGTGCGGCTGAAGCCATCAAGCACGCGGGCTTTCCGACGGGCCTGAATGCCTGTAAGACCCTTCAGAACGCCGACTTTACCTCGATGGGGGTAAACATTCCGTCCGGTTACACCGTCACTGCGGTGCCGTACGACGTGACCGAGAGCCTCAGCTCGGGCACGCCACCGACCGTCTCCTCCGTTTCGGTCCCGACTAGCCCTCCATACTGCACGCTGCCGAGTCCGGCGGTGAAGACGGAAGAATACGCCGTGACGTTGGCCGGCCCGACTCCGGACAAGGTCTCCAGCGGAGTGACCACATATGTTCTTCTCCGGAGTTCGTCGTGACGGCCGCCGGCCGCGACAAAGGTTTTACGCTGATCGAGGTCACCGTCGTCATTGCGATCTTGGCCGTCGTGGCCCTCGCCTTAGGTACTTCCGTGATCCAGATCTTTAAGACGAATACTGGCGTTGTTGCGCGGGTTACACAGTCCCATGACGCCAATCTTCTTTCGACGTACCTAGACCCGGATCTGGCGAGTGCCGGTCTAAGCAGCAACTTCGGCGCAGCGAACATGCCAGGAACCTTTGCGTTGCCTGCCGGATCAGTGGTGCCTGTTTCTACTGGGGGGACAGCCTGTTCCGGTCAAACGAACCTTCTCGTCGTCGAGTGGGCGGAGGAGCAGCCTTCACCCGGGACACCTCCCGGGCCTGCGCTTCTTAAGCTGTATCAAGCTGCCTATGACGAGGAAAATATCGCGACAGGCGGGCCGCCCGAATACGTGCTCCGTCGGTATTACTGCACGGCCACTTCGGCCTCCTATTCAGGGGGCCCTCTGCCGTCATTCTCTCTCGCCGACACGACCACTGTGGCTCATAACCTCACTGCGCCCACCTCTGTCCCACCTCCGGTCCAGGTAACCATCGGTGCGGGTCAGCCGACTCCCGTAACCCTTACGGTGAATGAGAACGATCCGGCCGTGGGCGCCTACAGCTTTTCGGTCAGCGGGACCGTACAGACGAGGATTTCCTGATGGATCAACTTCGCAGGTACCGTCAAGAGGACGAGGGCATGACTCTTGTGCTCGCACTGATCATGATGGTCTTTCTGTCCATTGTCATCAGTGTCATCGCCTCGCAGGTTGTCACCAGCCTCAAGGCCGGGGAAGTCGTACAAGATCGAGCCGTCCGGCAGTATGACGCTGATGCTGGGGTCGAACTGGCCGTCCAGGCGCTACGGACAGACATCCAGTCGCCAAAGCGACAGCTCTGTCTGGACCCTGTGGCCGAACCGCAGGCTCTCACGCCGCCCGGAGGAGTTAGTTTCAACGGGCGTCAGCTGACGTTTTCCTGCTCCGATCGACAAGGATTCACCGGCCAGACTCCGGGGACGGGATTCGAGGGGTTTTCCCTGATAACGACGACTTGCCCAACAGGCAGCCTTCCCACGGGATGCACGAAGACGCTGCCAGCTGGCGCTAGCAGTCTGAGCACTGGACAAGGCGTCTCTCGAGCCTTCACCTTGAACGGACCCGTTTACACTGCCGCGACGCCCATCAACGGGAGCCTCCCGAAGCCGATCAATATCACGGGAGGAAACTTCGGCGTATACACGACCGACAACAGTGCGTGTGGAAATACGATCAATGTCCCGGGAATCAACGTAGACGGTCCACTCGCCACACCCCCGGGGCCGTACCAAGAGCTGGACACTTGTGTGACACCGCAGGCAGTAGAGCCCGTCGTGACGCTTCCAGCTAGGCCGTTGACGGCGGCACCCAATCCGCAGGTCCAGGCAGGGTGCACGATTTTCTTCCCGGGTCTATATACGTCACCGCCGACGCTAGGTGCGGCGAACTACTTCGCCAGCGGTGTGTACTACTTCGACTTTTCCGGCCCATGGAACTTCTCGAGTGGCGGCTGGGCGCTGGCAGGCAGCGGCACGCTAGGGACCTTGCCCAATACGAGTCCCGGCCAGCCGTATAACCAACCCATTCCGACACCCGGCGGTGCGGCCTGCGCCAACGGGGCCGGGATGGACTTAGTTGCAAAGGGGTTGGCACCGTCGGCAGCGATCAACGGCACCGGAGCCGAGTTCATCCTGGGCAAGACCGCTCGCCTTCCACTACCGCAGGGAAGCGGCGATCAGCTCGACATCCAGTACCGCACCGACCCCACAACCGGTGTCACGCAAGGAGTCAGCGTGTACGCCCTTCAACCCGCCGATGTCGCGTCGGGCGCATCGTGGCAGGGGGCCGACGCGTGGACGTGGGACAGCTTGACGAACCCTGACCCAATTATTCAGACAGAAGACACTTGCGGGGGCGGCGGGGATTCGAATGACACCGCTCTCTTCAACGGCCTCGTGGATGTTGTTGACGCCCCCATCTGTGTACGGACACAGAACGGGTCCACTGGATTCTGGCAAGGCCTTGTCGCCGGATGGGTCTGGCTGGACGCCAGCGCCAATGGCACCAACGGCCTGGCGATGAACGGCGCAGGCAGCGGTCCTACCTCAGGTAGTCGGACCCTGGTAATCACGTCGGACGCCTGGGATGGAACTCCAGGCGGCAGTGCCTTTACCCGTGAATGTGCAGTCGTGAATATTAGCAACTCAGGATCCAATTCAGCGACGGTGCTGAGTTGGCGAACCGACCCGACCGCCAGGAGCGGTACATCTTGTGTGGGATCGTGATGCGTCACCCGTGCGTCCGATCAATAGTTGCCCAAATGGGCTTGAGGTCGTTGTATTCGGGCCGAAGGATGGTCCACACTGATCACCAAGCAACGAGGCGTGAGCCTCTCGGGTGAACAAGGGCTCTCCAGCCCCGAACGCAATCAAGCAACCGAAAGAAAGGCAACGGATGTTCGAGCAACTGAAGAAGGCGAGGAGCGAGGAGAGCGGCTTCACCCTCATCGAGCTCCTAATCGTCATAATCATCCTCGCGATCCTGGCAGCGATCGTGATCTTTGCCGTCGGCAGCACTGGCAAGAACAGCGCAGCCGCAGCGTGCAAGGCTGATGCAAAGAGCATCGAGACTGCTCTCGAAGCCTACAAGGCTCAGAACAACAGCACGTACCCAACTGCCATGGGCCAGCTAACGTCGTCCGTGGCTAACGGCGCCCCGTATCTGCGTGAAATTCCGGGGTCCTCGCACTACACCATCGGCATCGACACCAACGGGAACGTTCTCGTTGGCACCGCGGGCGGCACCCCGTCGGATAACTTCACGGGCAATCCTGGCGTCTGCGACAACGACGCCAAGTAATACCTAAGACCAAGCAGTTAACTAAGACACAGAGGGGGGCACCTTTAGGGTGCCCCCCTCTTGATCCTCCCAGGGGCATCGCAATGTTTCGCAAGTGGTTCGAGGTTCACTGGCTGCCCGTCGTCGCGGGCCTGGCGGTGGTGACGACCGGCCTGGCGTTTGACTTCTATTGGCCGGAGGTCGTGCACCACCAGCATTACTGGATGACACCGTCTGACCTGTGGGCGTCTCTTCGCGCCACCCGATTCGTGCAGCACGGGGCGCTCTCATACGTATATGGATCGCAGTCCGGTCTTGTGACACTGCCGGGATTGGAGGTGCTCCTCGTCCCGGTGAACTTCCTGATAGATGTGCTGCACCTGGTCCCCGCCGTGCCCGGGATCTACCCGGCGAAGCCCTCCGCCTACTACGTCCTCGGGCCGGCACAAATGCTCACTGCGTTTGTGCCCTTGTTCGGCGCAGACGCACTGGCACGGGCGCTCGGCATGGGGCGTGGTTGGCCTAGGGCTGCCCTCCAGCTGGGGGTTGTGGTTGCGACATGGCCGGTCACTGCCATGTGGGGTCATCCTGAAGACGCCCTAGCTCTCGGGCTGTTGCTCTACGCACTAGTAGCGCTGATCACCGATCGGTGGGTCATGGTTGGATGGCTCTTGGGCGCCGCCATGGCGATGCAGCTGTTCGCGGTGCTCTTGGTTCCGGTGGTTGTGGGATCTCTCGGCTTGAGGCGAGGCGTGGCCACGATCGCCAGGTCGCTGGTCTTGCCAGGGGTGTTAGCGACCGCAGTGTTGGTACCTGATTTCGGCGATGCGTGGCGGGGATTAGTCCGGCAGCCAAACTTTCCTACCGTGGATCACCCCACACCGTGGGTGTTACTTGCGCCCAAGATGGGCCACGACATAGTTGCCGCAGGCCCCGGTCGGATTGTCGCGCTAGCCGCTTGTGTCGCCGCGGGTTGGGCCGTGTGGCGTCGGCCGGCGACTCCCCATCGGATCGTCTGGTGGTGCGCGGTGGCGCTGGCCGCCAGGTGTCTGTTCGAAGCGGTGATGGTTCCGTATTATGTTGCCCCGGCGGTGGTTCTTGCCTTGTGCGCAGCGGCAACAGGTGGACCGGTGAGAGTCGCGCTGACCGGGTTGGTAGCCTCGTCGTTGGTCGTGGTCGTCCACACGCATTCAGGCATGTGGCAGTGGTGGACCCAGATGGCGTTACTCGTCGTAGGCCTGTTGGGGATGGCGTCGGGAGTCACCTGGACCCAGCTGTGGATGTTGGGTCGACGGAGGACGTTACCGGCCGAGGACTATACGAATAGCGATGGCGCTACGTCTCCGCTGAGGGTGGTGTCGGTGGCGGGGCGCTAAAGGGTCTCATCGGCAAGCCCGCCGGCCACCTTCCGGTCCTGGCCGGCGGACCAACAGAAGCCGGGGAGAAGTCGACCCGGCGGCTTGCGCTCTAAAGGCACGGTGCCTATTTGAGGCGACGAAATAGCTGTCGGAAGCCGTGCGCCCGGGCAATGAAGGCTCGCCCTAGCATAGGTCCATCGTAACTTCACGAGATACAGCGGCCGCTCTCCTTGAGCCGCCCAACGAGGCTGATCGGTCGACCGCGCTCGAGCACGTTGCCCTTCCTCGCCTGTTTGATCTGCTGGTGCCGGGGGCTGTGGGCCTCCTCTTAGTAGCCTTCTCGCCCCAGGTCGACGCCCCTTTCTGGGCTCCGAAGGCCGCCGTCTCCCTGGTGGTCGGACTCTCAGGCGTGGCCTACCTGGTCCGACTGGTCTCCAGAGTGGAGCGTGCAGCGCTCGCCCTGGTCTGTTTCCTGGGCGTCGCCGGGGTCTCGATGCTCTTGAGCGACCGCCCGCTGCTGTCTCTGTTCGGCCCGTTTCTTTTCGGAACAGGATGGTTGTTCTTGCTGGCCGTCTCCGGGTGGTGGGCGGCCGGGCGCGCCATGACGAGCCTGGGTCGTGCGCGCCTGGAGCTCGTACTCATGCTCGGAGGAGTCGTAGAAACAGCGTTCGCGGCGCTGCAACGGATTGGTGTGCTGCACTCACCTGCGCTTGCCCCAGTCGAAGGACGGTATCAGGCGCTGCTAGATAATCCGGTCTACCTCTCGGGCTTGCTCCTGGCCGTGGTTGGCTTAACCTTCCGCCGGCAAGCTGGCGAGAGGTCGGTCAGGGCGTGGGCGGTTGTGGCCTACGCAGCGTTGATGGTTTCACTAGGGCTTGGCCTTGAGTACAGCGGGGAACGCCTGGGGATCGCTGCCGGGGCAGGCAGCGTTATTGTCGCCCTTCTTTCTCCGGCTCTGAGGTCTGCGCGGCGGCGGGTAGTCCTGCTGGCCTTGGCGCTCGCCTTTGGAGTGGCTCTCGGCAATTGGTCCTTGCCGGGAGGTGCTCCTTCCGCATCGAGTCAACTAGCCGCTACGTCTCAACACAACCTTCTGTATGGTCGAGTTTACAGCTGGGAGACTGCAATCAGAGCGACGCTTGTCAGACCGGTTGCCGGTTGGGGCCCAGGTAGGTATGAAACCGCGACCGAGTCAAGGCGCACTCTGCTCCTCGCTCGGGCAGAGGGCGGCGACGTCGTTTTCAGTGACGCTCACAACCTAGTCGTCGAGTACCTTACGACCACCGGTATTCTGGGATTGGCGAGCCTCCTCGCATTTCTGGGCTTCGCGGCCAGGAGCAGTCGTGGTCCGCTGGCGTGGGCCGCGGCGCTAATTTTTTTGCATCTTTTGCTGGAACCCCAGAGTGTAGAGATGACGACATTGGGCGCACTTTGCCTAGGAGGCGCAGTTCCCCGAGGGCCTCTAGCTGCTTACGCCCCGAGCCGAGCGTTATCCGTTGGATCGATCGCGGGCGCAGGCGCAGGCGCCGTGTTGGGAAGCTGCCTCCTGGCCGGCACGGCACTCATGACGCCCAGTCGACCGGTTGCCGATCTAATGACCGCGACAAAGGTACTGCCGCCGTGGCCCGACGTACCTGACGCCGTCGCAAGGAGGGTCTACTTCGATAACCCAGCATCTGCCCGTGGAAGCCCCAATGCACGGCAGGCGGAGCATTACGCGCTAATGGCTGCGGAGGACGACCCCGCCAGCGAAGTCCCGTGGGGGGTCCTTGGCGATCTTGATGCGGTGTACGGGGATCGCACCGGTGCTGTGAAGGCATACGAACACGCGGTGAGTGACAATCCTTGGGCGGCGGCGGCTCTCAGCCAGCTGGTTGTGGTCACGACTGATACGCCGACGCGCACGTGGGCGTGCGAGAGGCTCCGCCTGCTGGGTGACACGCCGACCGGATGCGAGGCCCCAGGTTCCGCGTCTTCCTCAGCGGACGAGTTCCATCCGTAGGCCCTCCGAGTCCCATTCGGGGTTCTCCGGAAGGCGGGTGATCGCCTTGGCGGCGATCTTCCGAGCCGTCCATAGGTCAGCGCATCCATCGACGAGATGCTCGAGACGGGCACCACGAAGCTTCGCGGTCAGAACTCTTTCCACTCCAGGCATACGGGCCCGAAGAAGATCCATCCGTTCCTGTTTGCCAGCGCTCGTGCGCTTTGAGTAAAGCAGCGGTTGGTCACCGTTTAGCTCGTAGAACCCGAGCTCTGGGTGCACTTCGTAGATAGTGCGCTGGTGGTAGGAGCCGATGTCCTTGTAGGCCTCGGCGATGCGTGGCAGGAGCGCTCTGGTGATGGCGCTAAGGCCGTGGACCGACGAGTCGCCGGACTCCCAAGCCTTTAGATCTCGGCGGCTTGGAGGCGACGAGACGGCGGTCGACCGTGGCCAGCCAAGAATCTTCCGGGCCTGCCTGTCGCAGCTCCGGCCGCCGGGTGTGGCGTCTGAAGGCAGACCAATCGGAAGATGTAGTCCGAGGACCGCGAAGGGAGGGCGGTAGTCAAGAAGATCCGTGAAGGTACGGATCACCTGGGGCTGCTCGGGTGACATGGTGATGCCCTGAAGCTTGGCGCTCACTACAAGCCATCCACCCGGACATGGTTCTACCCCGGCGATCAGTTCGTAGGGCAAGTCGGGGCCACGGGCCCCACGGAGAGGTGTCGTCATCAAACGAGAGCGTACCGGCGGGGAACCGCCGGTACGCGCCTAGCCAGCAGGATACTAGGGGGCTTCAGGAAGTTGCCGCGTCCTGCAGCACGGCTCCGTTGCCGTTGCCCTGTGCTGCCGGCTTGAAGACATCCTTGGGATAGAGGCTGCGGAGCAGGGCCTCGTCGTAGTCGACCGTTCCGGACTTGACCAGCTCGGAGAGCGACATCTCGATCGTCTGCATTCCTTCGGACTGGCCCATGGTGATGGCGTTGCGCAGCTGGCGGGTCTTGCCCTCCCGGATCAGGTTGCGCACGGCGTGCGTGCCCATGAGGACCTCGAATGCGGCGGCGAGGCCTCCGCCCAGGCGGGGCATGAGGCGCTGATAGATGACGCCGTTGAGCGTGCTGGCCAGCTGGATGCGAATCTGGTCTTGGCGCTCGGCCGGGAAGACTCCGACCACGCGGTCGATGGCCTGGGAGGTGTCGTTGGTGTGCAACGTGGCGAAGACAAGATGACCGGTCTCGGCCATGGTGAGGGCGATGTCGATGGACTCCAGGTCCCTCATTTCACCGCACATCAAGACGTCCGGGTCCTCTCGGAGGCAGGAGCGGAGCGCTCGGGCGAAGGACTCTGTGTCGGTGCCGACTTCTCGCTGGTTGACAGCCGACAGCTTGTGGTGGTGGACGTACTCGATCGGGTCCTCGATGGTAAGGATGTGGCTCTGTCGGTTCTGATTGATGTAGTCGATGGCTGCCGCGAGCGTCGTGGACTTACCCGAGCCGGTGGGCCCCGTCACGAGGACCAGACCGCTGGGCTTGCTGACCATCTCCTGAACGATCGCGGGGAGCCCGAGCTGTTCCATCGTCGGAATCTCGAACGGGATCAACCTGAGGGCGAGGGCTAAGGAGTCGCGCTGGTGAAAGGCGTTCCCACGAAAACGAGCCTTCTCCTCCCAGCTGAAGGAGAAGTCGATCTCCAGCCTGTTCGCCAGGTCAGCGGCCTGTGATTCGGTCAATGCCGACAGGACCAGCCGCTCGGTATCAGCCGGCCGCAGTGCGGGTTCGCCCTCGATAGGGCGCAGCTTCTGATCTACCCGGATCAGGGGCGGGACCCCCGAGGTCAAAAGGAGGTCCGTGCCCCGAGCCTCCCAGACTTGCTGGATGTACTGGCCCAGGGTGGAAGAAGAGCTGCTGACTCGTGCCATATGGAGAGGGTATCGACAGGGAACCGCGGTTCCGATATCTCACCCGGACAATTGGGCAAATGTTGGCCGCCCGTTGATCGTGGGCGCAGAAGTTCGGAGTAGCTAGAGCCCTCCGTCCGAGGACTGGGTCGAAGTCACTTGGTACCAGTTCTTGAGCCCAGGCAGGGTATCCAGATAGGCGTGGGTCTGCTGCCTGAACGTGACAGTCGCCGTCGTCCCAGACAGCGAGAATCCGGTCATGGCCACATGGTGCTGGTCCGCGACTGACTGAGCGACGGCGCGGGCTTTGGTGCTGCCACCACCTACCGCACTGCGGGCGGCGGCTTGAGCGGCATCCAGCGTCCATTGGTCCAACTTGCCGTGGGCTGATAGCGGTGGCACCAGCTCGACTCCCAGGAATGAGAGGACTCCGATAACCAGCACCACGGGCAGTAGGCGGCGGACCATCCGGGCTCCTAGCGCGGCGACTCAGGGCAGGCCAGATCCTGCCTCATTCTGTACGGCAGGCCACCGCTCCAGTTGAGGAGATCGCCTAATCGGGGTAGGGGAGTAGCCAAACGGCGTCCCACGCAACGCTGAAGCGATACGGGAGGACATGCGCCATGCCGGAGATCGGCTACTGCCTGATTAGCGAGGAACACGGCCCGCGGGAGCTGCTGAGCTTCGCCGCCCGGGCTGAAGAGGCGGGCTTCGACTTCGCCACCATCTCCGACCATTTCCACCCCTGGACGGACGCCCAAGGGAACTCTCCGTTCGTCTGGGGGGTCCTCAGCGGGGTGGCCCAAGTGACCGAGCGCCTGCGGGTCGGGCCGGCTGTTACCTGCCCGACCGTGAGGATCCACCCGGCGGTCATCGCCCAGGCGGCGGCGACCGCCTAGGCGATGATGGCTGGCAGGTTCTTTTTGGGTGTCGGCAGCGGCGAGAACCTCAACGAGCACACGTCGCCCGCTACTGGCCGCCGACCGACGTCCGTCTCGACATGCTCGAGGAGGCGGTCGCCATCATCCGCCGGCTCTGGGAGGGCGGCACGGTGACCCGTCGGGGGGCGCACTTCGAGGTCGACAACGCCCGCATCTACACCCTGCCGGAGCGGCCGCCCCCGATCCTGGTGGCCGCGGCCGGGCCCAAGGCCGCCGAGCTTGCGGGCCGCATCGGAGACGGCCTGATCAGCACGGCGCCGAACGATGAGACCGTCCAACAGTTCGACCAGGCCGGCGGGCGGGGCAAGCCCCACATGGGGCAGGTCCACGTCCTGTGGGCCGAGGAGGAAAGAAAGGCTCGACGGCAGGCTCTCGAGCTGTGGCCCAACGCCGCCGTGCCGGGTGAGCTGGGCCAGGAGCTGCCGATGCCGACCCACTTCGAGCAGGCGGCCAAACGCGTGACCGAAGACGACATCGCCGAGAGCGTGGTCTGCGGGCCCGACCCCGAGAGGCACATCGCGGCCATCCGCGAGTACCTGGACGCCGGGTTCGAGCAGGTGGCCGTGCACCAGGTCGGGCCGGACCAGGAGGGGTTCTTCCGTTTCTACGAGTCAGAGGTCCTGCCCAAGCTCCGCTGATCCAGTGCCCTGGATACGCTCTCGGGCATGAGCGAGATCCAGGACAGATACCACCTCATCTCAGAGGGCTTCGACGCCGCCGTGGCGGCGGCGGCGCCGGACAAGTGGGACCGCGAGGCGCCCTGCGAGGGGTGGAAGGCCCGCGATGTGGTCGCTCACGTGGTCGGAGGCCATCGGGGTGTCATCGCCGGCGTGCGGGGTGGTGAGCCGAAGGCCCTCGGGTCCGAGGAGGACCCCTTGGCCGCCTGGCGGGACGCACGGGCGGCACTGGAGGAGATCACTGGCGACCCGGACGCCCTGGCCAAGGAGATCGACGGACCGATCGGCAAGATGCCAGCCGGCCAGATCATCGGCCGATTCGTAAGCATGGACGTCCTGGTCCACACCTGGGACCTGGCCCGGGCGGTCGGCGCCGACGAGCGACTGGACGAGGAGTCGGTCAAGCACGCCTACGAGGGCCTGAAGCCGATGGATGCCATGATCCGCCAGCCCGGCGTGTTCGGGCCCAAGGTCGAGCCCCCTGCCGGCGCCGACCTCCAGACCGAGTTCCTTTGCTTCCTGGGCCGGCAGGTCTAGGGCTTCGGCCCGCTGGTTGAGCGAGCGGCCGTCTTCAGGCGGCCGATTCGAGCAAAGAGGACACGGTCTCCATGGCGGCGGCCTTGGAGAACACGGCCTGGGCCCCGAAGGTGGCGGCGGTGGCGCTGGTCAGGTTGATCAGGTGGTTCCAGAACCCAACCACTCTGGTGGCAGGGGAGGCGCTGGCGGCCAGCCAGGGGAGCGAGCGGAGACCTTCGGAGTCGTCAGCGTCCAGGTCGACGAGGACCCAGTCGGGGTGCAGGTCCGACAGAGCGGCCAGCGCCTCCGGTCCCGAGCCGGCCTCGATAACGGAGAACCGATCTGAGGCTTCGAGGTGCTGGCGGAGGGTCCGGCGCGCCTCGGGGCTGGGGTCGGCGACGACCACACGGATGGGAGGCCTCGGATGCAGGTCCGCCGTCGATGGCAATGCCACGGCGAGGCTGGTCTCTTCATTGAGAACCATGCTCACCTGTTCCTCCCATCGACGGCGCCCCTGCACCTGATACCCCTGGGAACGCGTTCCACGCCCGTACAGTTACTCTCCGTGGCAGAAAGTATGCGCCTATAGGGCACTAGATCACTGATTGTCGGAATATCCGTGGTGCGGGAGCGACGGAAAGTTGCCCGACCGCGGTCAGGTGAGGTGGTCGGGTGGCGGGAGGTGCCTACCGCAGAGCCGGGCCGCCTCGGCGGCCATGCAGTCGTAAGCGGGCAGCTCCTCAGCAGGCAGGGCACGCTGGTGGGCCCTGACCGTCTCCCAGTCGCCTCGAGCGACCGGTCCGGTGAGGGCCGCCTCCGGTCCCAAGGCCGCGACGTTCTCAAAAGTCGACCGGACGAGCTCCAGGTAGGCAGCCAACGGCACCCCCGCCAGGTCCGCCAGCCGGGCCACCTGGCCCATCAGGGCCACGAAGTGATTGGAGGCGACCGACGCGGTGGCGTGATAGAGCGGGCGCAGCTCGTCGGGCACGCTGAAGCTGCGGCCGTTCAACGCCCTCACCAGGTCGCCGGCGATTTGTGCGGCCCGCTCGCCCGAGGCGGCCACGGCGAACCAGATCCCCGAACCCAGGCGTCGGGCTCCGGTCGCCGTGTCGGGCAGTGAGACCAGCGGGTGCACCGCCGCCCGGATCGGATGAGGCTCGAGCGCCCCCAGGCCAAGGGAGCCGGCGAGGTGGATGACGGTGGTCGACTCCGCCGGCTCGACCTCCCTCGCGACGCGCTCGACTTCGCTGTCGGGCGTGGCGATCACCAGGACGTCCACCCCCTCAGCGGCGGCGGCGAGGTCATCGCCTCGTCCCAAGGGGGGGACCAGGGTCCATCCGGCGTTAGCCAGGGCAGCGGCCAGAGAGCCCCCGGCCCGGCCGGGCCCGATTATGCGGACCGAGCGCACCGCGTCCACCACGCAGCTCAGGTAAGCAGAATGACGCTGGAGTCAGTGGCGGCGGTAGCCTCGCCGCCGTCAGCAGCGGCGACGGGGAGCCAATCATGAAGCCCGAGCAGGCCTTGGCGGTGGACGAGATCAACCTGTCGGACCTGGAGTTCTGGTCCCGGCCGCTCGAACAGCGCGAAGGAGCGTTCAAGACCCTCCGGGAAGAGAGGCCGGTCCCGTTCTTCGACGAGCCGGAGATGGTCACCGGATCGGGCTTCGACATGCCAAGGGGGCCCGGCTACTACGCCCTGACCCGCTACGCCGACGTGGTGTACGCCAGCAAGCACCCCGACACGTTCTGCTCATCGCAGGGGGCCACCAGCATCCCCGACCTGCCGCCGGTGTTCCTCGAGTTCTTCGGCGGCATGATCAACATGGACGACCCCAAGCACGCCCGCCAGCGGCGAATCGTCTCGGCCGCGTTCTCCCCCCGGATGCTGCGCAAGGCGGAGGAGGACGTCCAACGGGCGGCCGACGACATTGTTGATCGCATCATCGGCCGAGGCGGGTGCGACTTCGTCACCGAGGTGGCCTCGCGGCTGCCGCTCAAGATCATCTGCGACATGATGGGGATCCCCGAGTCGCAATACGACTTCGTGTTGCAACGGTCGAACATCATCTTGGGTGCGGGCGACCCGGAGTACGTCCCGGAGGGAACCGACATCGGCGCCGCCCTGCTCACCGCCGGCTCCGAGCTGGCCCAGCTGATGCAGGAGCTGGCCGCCGAGCGCGCCCAGTCCCCGACCGATGACCTCACCTCGGCCCTCGTCACGGCCAACGTCGACGGCGAGCACCTCTCCCACGAGGAGCTGGCCTCCTTCTTCATCCTGCTGGTGGTGGCCGGCAACGAGACGACCCGCAACGCAATCAGCCACGGCCTGATTGCCCTGACCGAGAATCCCGAGCAGCGCCAAGCTTGGGTGGAGGACTTCGATGGGCTGGCCCCGACCGCGGTGGAGGAGATCGTGCGTTGGGCGTCGCCGGTCATCTTCATGCGCCGGACCGCCACCGAGCCGACTGAGATCGGAAGCCAGAAGCTGAAAGAGGGTGACAAGGTCCTCCTCTTCTACAACTCGGCCAATCGCGACGAGGAGGTCTTCGACGACCCCTGGACCTTCGATCTTCGGCGCCAACCCAACCCGCATGTCGGATTTGGAGGGCCCGGCCCGCACTTCTGCCTGGGCGCCCACCTGGCCCGGCGCGAGATAACCGTCATGTACCGCGAGCTGCTCCGCCGGGTGCCCGACATTCGAGCCTCCGGCGAGCCGGAGCGGCTCCGGTCCAACTTCATCAACGGCGTCAAGCACCTGCCCTGCGAGTTCACCCCGGGCCCCGCCGCCTAATAGTCCGCGGGCTTCCCCCAGTCAGCTCGTCCCGGGCGCCCGGCGGTTCCCCGCCGCGCTCAGTGGGAACAGTGGCCCCTGTGGTGACGGGTCATACCCATGTCAAGCGCTACGCGGAGCTAGCCAGGCTCCTCCTCCGCAACCGCGGGTCGATCCACCTGGCCGGTGGCGACGACCCGGCGGCGGCCGACGACGACGAGTCCCGCCGCGAGGGGGAGCGGCTGGCGTCGGATCTAGAGGAGATGGGTCCGACCTTCGTGAAGCTGGGCCAGCTCCTTTCGACCCGATCCGACCTCCTGCCCCCGTCCCACCTGGAGGCCCTCTCCCGTCTCCAGAACGAGGTGGTCCCGTTCCCGGCCGGCGAGGCCAGGCAGATCTTCGAGGCGGAGATCGGCGTGTCGGTGACCGACGCCTTCTCTGAGTTCTTGGACACTCCTCTGGCCGCGGCCTCGCTGGGCCAGGTCTACCGGGCGCGGATGCGCGACGGCCGCCGTGTCGTGGTCAAGGTCCTGCGGCCCGGGGTGGAGGCGCAGGTGGCCGAGGACATTGCTGCCATTGGGGACATCGCCCGGCTCCTGGACAGCCACACCGACGCCGGCCGGCGGTTCGGGTTCCAGGACCTTCTCGAGGAGTTTCGCCACTCGCTCAACGACGAGCTCGACTACCGCCACGAGGCGGCCAACCTCGTGCAGCTGGCCGACATCCTCGCTGACAACACCAGCATCGTCGTGCCGCGTCCGGTAAAGGACTTCACGTCGCGGCGGATCCTGACCATGGAGGAGATCCAAGGCCGAAAGGTGACCGAGCTCGGTCCGCTGGCCGTGCTGGAGTTCGATGGCGGCGAGCTGGCCGATGCACTGTTGCGGGCCTACCTCGAGCAGATCTTCGTGCACGGCTTCTTCCATGCGGATCCCCACCCCGGCAACGTCATGGTCACGCCGGAACACCAGATCGGTCTCATCGACCTGGGAATGGTCGGCCACATCCGCGCTGACGTCCGCACCCAGCTGGTCAAGCTTCTCCTTGCCGTGGAGGAAGGGCGTGGGCAGGAGGCTGGTCAGGTGCTCGTCCGCCTCGGGCGGCCCCTCGATGATTTCGACGAGACCAGGCTGTTGCGCGACGTCGCCGACCTGGTCGCCCGGCGCCAGGGCCTCCGCCTGGTGGATCTCCAGGTGGGCGAGCTCATCACCCAGATGTCTCACATCTGCGGCGCCTCCGGCCTCCGGCCTCCACCCGAGCTGGCCATGCTCGCCCGAGCCCTGATGAACCTGGACAGCGTGGCCCGGTCATTGGACCCGGACTTCGACCCGGCCGAGGCCATTCGCCAGCACTCAGCCGAGATCTTCAGCTCCCAGATGCGCACCAGTCCCGGCGGGGTGCTCTCCGCCCTGGTCGAGGCCCGCGACTTCGCCGAGGCCCTCCCTGGGCGGGTCAACCGGGTGATGGAGGCGCTGGCTCATGGCGAGCTGAAGGTCAACGTCCACGCCTTCGATGAGGCGGAGCTGCTCCGTAACCTGACCAAGATCGCCAACCGGCTGGCGATGGGCCTCGTCATTTCTGCGCTCCTCCTCGGCGCCGCCATCATGACCAAGGCTTACCCTCGGATTGCCCTGGCCTGTTTCATCCTGGCTGGCGCCTGTGGAATGGCCTTGATGGGTTCAGCCGTGCTCTCTGATCGCGACCTCAAGGCACGCGTAAGGCGTAAGCGGCGTCTGTAGCAGTAGCGTCGCTGTCGGTCGATGATGAGGGCGTTCGGCGATTCGGGTGACGGCTTCGTTACGCTCCGTGACGGCTCGCGCCGTTGGGGTCGCTTCGGAGCGGCTGGGATCCTGGCCCGCCACGTCGACGGGGAAGGCCTCTGCTGGTATTTCCTCGCCCGCCGGTCTGATTTCTGCCACCAGGGCGGTACCTGGGCGATTCCGGGGGGTGCCTTGGACCGTGGTGAGGATCCACTCTCTGGGGCGATTCGTGAGTTCCGGGAGGAGATAGGCGAGTTCGCCGATGACTTCGACGTGGTCTCCGTCCATGAGGATGATCACGGGGGATGGTCCTATTGGACAGTCATCGTCGAGGTTGGTGAGCCCTTCCGGGTTCCGGCTCGGCTGGGATGGGAGACGGCAGAGGCGCGATGGGTCACCACTGAGGAGCTGGCCGACCTCGACCTGTTCGATGCGTTTCGCGCCACCCTGTTTCGCTTGGGCTTGCTGTGATCTCGGGGCCGCGGCCTCAGTAATCGCGACACCGCTTTGTAATTGCGCGGTCCGGAAGGCATAGGATTGCCGTCAGCACCGGGTTCGTGGACTCGGTCGATGCTACGCACAAAGCCTCATCGTGGGTCTCTCCGCGATGAAAACGCGGCTGACTATGGCCGCCATCAGAGAGGAACGCTATGCCGCAACGCACTGCCCGAAACAAGGCTCCGAAGCGTGACCAGATCGTCGACTACCTCAAGCAGCAGGGCGGCACCATTCGCAGTGATGACGGTCGTGGTCTCACTGCGGCAATGGCCAAGGCGGTTGGCTATCGCGACGTGACCGTGTTGAACAACATGCTGGCCCGGTTAGAGAGCGAAGGCCTCATCACCAGAGACGTGCGCGGCCGCAGGACGTTCGCCATCTCCTTGCGCGGGACCGGAAGGTCGAGCGCCAACGGCCGTCGGCCTCCGTTGCGGCGCGCCGCTTCGGCCAAAGTGGTCTCGGCTCCCCGGGTCAACCACAGCAATGGAAAAGCGAGTCGGCCCGGCCAGCTGGCTGCTTCCGTGTCGGACCTGGCTGGTCGGCTTGGTGAGGCGCTCGCTGCCCTCGCCGTCGAGAACGAGGCGCTGGTTCGCCGTATCGAGCAGCTCGAGAGGGGCGTCTCCGGCGGAAGGGCGGCTCCGAAGCGCGCTCCGGCCCGCCGGCGGTCGACGGCCGGTCGTGCCACCAGATCGACTCGGGGACGCCGCGCCGCCTGAAATCCCACGACCTGACGCGTCGGGGGCCCGGCTTACGCCGGGCCCCCGAGCGGTCAGGTGCAGTTGCTCGACCGTTACCGGTCCCACCAGCCCGAACGCTTCGGCTCCTGCAGGGCCGATGTCGCCATGTCGGCAACCGGCGGCGCCGGAGCCGAGGGCCTGGGCCGAGGGTCAACCGGTGTCGCGACCGGCCTCGCCAGCGTCGACACTGTTCCGTCGCTGCCGGTGGGCTGCATGGACGAGGCGAAGGACCGGTTGCGCAGATGGGCAGGGCACGGAGTCGGCGCGCCGCCTTCGAGCTGGCGCTTCACCTCGCTGGCCATCCACGCCCGCAGCTCCGCCACCTCGGCGGGAGCGGGTCGGGCGTAGAGCCTCTCCTCCTGGCAGAAGGCCTCGGCCTGCTCCAGCACGATGAGAATCCCGTCGAGGGCCTGAGCCTCGGTGGGCGACACCTCCGCTTCCACCGTCACCTTGTCGCCTGACGAACGGGCGGCGCTCCAACAGGCGTCCCGCACCGGGGCGGCCTTGGCCAGGACGCCATCCATCAAGGAGGCGAGCCTGCCGGCCACGTGAGATGTGTCGCTCTCCACCAGCCCGGAGCCATAGAGCTCGCGGAGCAGGCCGTCCAGGTGGTCTCGCTCGCGCATGACGAGGTCAGCGGGAACCTCGGTCAGACGGACCTTGCGGGCGGTGTTCGCTGCCATTGAGTGCCTCCTTGCCTGTCACCGGATTCGGCGACGGGGCGGCGCACTCCTGCGGCCCGCGATTGAATCAGGCGGGGCAGCGGTCGAGGTTGGTGGTCGTTTGCACCAATTAGCCGGCTTGGGCCTCCTCAAGATTGAGATCGATCACATAGTGCGGAACAAGGCAGCTGAGCTCGTTGCAGGCCCACTTGCCGTGAGCCGCGCAGGCCGACTTCGCCGACACCCATTCCACCGCAACCAAGGGTTGGTCGGTCCGCTTAGTGCTGGGCATGTCCAGTTGCCCCCTTTACGGCCGCCGCATTCACAGGGTCCTCCTCTTTGCCAGTCCGGTCAATGGCCCGATCGCGCTATAGAGGCCGGCGTTGACCACTCCGAGTCCATCCGACACCAACGAACTGGACTTCAGGTAATGCCCTTGGGGGCCGATACATCCACCCAGCGGTTCACGGTGAAGGGTGCGGCGGTCCTGGTAGCGCCGCACTCTTCACCGTAGTTAGGTGACGAGGCCCGGCGTTTGCCGGGTCTCGTCGTGCTTCGGAGCCGAGAGACCGGCGTCGCAGTGACTAGCCCCAACGCCCAGAGTGTTGTGCCACGACGGTGCGCGGCAATGACTACGAGGAGCTATCGACCGCGTCCCGGCGATTTGGCACCCTCGGAACGAACTTGGCGCAGCGGGACGGACCGGCTGCGGATGGGGCACGGTCGGCCCGTCTCTCTCGTCATGTGACAAGGGAGGGAATATGCACGACCGCAACTGGGAGAGGGTGGCTGGCTACGCCGGTCTGGCCGCCGTGATCCTGTTCGTGGTGCCGACCTTCGTCGGCACCGGCACCTTTCCGAAGCCATCAGATCCGGACACCGTCTTCAAGTCCTATCTGGTGGCGCACCATTCAGCCGTAATGCGGGCAGTGTGGTTCAACTCGATGGCCGCGGTGCTCGTGCTGTGGCTGGGCTCCGGGGTGCGCAGCACGATCACCCGCCACGATGACACCGAGGCGAGCCTGGCCACGACGGTGTTTGCATTCTTCGTGGCCGCGGCGGTGACGCTGGGAATCTCGTTCGCCCTCGAGGGGGGCCTCGCCTACAAGGCAGTGGCCAACACCAGCCCGTCGACTGTGAGGGCCCTCAACGACATCGGCTCTGTCATAGGGACCACGTTCCTGGGAGTGATTACCGCGATCGCCGCCGCGCTCGTCGCGGTGGCTGCCCTGTCCTCGCGGGCGTTGCCCGCCTATGTCGGGTGGACCGCGGCGGCGGCCGCCGCCGCGAACCTGGCGGGTAGCCTCACGATCTTCACCAACAAGGGCTTCTACTCGCTAGAAGGCGCGTTTGGCTTTGTCAGCCTCATTGTCACGATGATCTGGCTCATCAGCCTTTCCGTCGCCCTCATCCGTCCAGCGGAGGCCACCGCGCCGGCAATGGCGCCGGCGATGCCTACGAGCTGACCATCGTTTCGCTCGGCCGGGCGGCCAGGTCTTCGGACCCGGCCGCCTGACCCGGCCGCCCGTAGTCTGTGGAATGAGCGTTGAACCGGCGGAGAGGGTCGGGGCCAATCCGGCCGCTGTCATCTACGGCGTCCTGGTGGTGGCGACGGTCGTGGCGGCGGAGAGCACCCGACGCGAGACCTTCGCCAAAGTCCTGTCGGCCAGCGTGGTCACCCTCCTCCTCTACTGGGTGGCCCATGCCTATGCCCACCACTTGGGCGGCCGGCTTCGACGGCCGGCGCGCTGGTCAGGGTCCGAGGCGGTGCAGGTCTTGTCTCACGAGTCCTACATTCTGGCCGGGGCCGCCCTGCCGTTGCTGGCCCTGGCGGGGGCGTGGGCGGCGGGGGCGACTCTCGAGACTGGTGTCACCGTCGTCCTCTGGACCTCGGCGATTGAGCTCGTCGCTCTCGAGCTGACCGCCGGCCTGTTCCTGCACCTGCGGTTGGCCGAGCTGGTGACCGAGGTACTGGTAGGCGCCGGTCTCGGGGTGGGAATTCTCGCCGTGCGGGTGCTGCTGCACTGACCGGCCGGTGTTAGTGGTGAGCCGGCCTGTAAGCGGGGTTCTGTTCACCGGGCCCTCACGGGCGCCGGATCGGTGACCATCCATCTGTGCGGCCTACCTGGGGACCGCCCCTTTCGGGGCCGGGCGGGCCGCCCCGTCCCACGCTTGGCCTTGCTCCGGGTGGGGTTTGCCGAGCCGCCCCGGTCACCCGGAGCGCTGGTGCGCTCTTACCGCACCGTTTCACCCTTGCCTGTGCGCCAGCGGCGCCATCGGCGGTCTGTTTTCTGTGGCACTTTCCTGCGGGTCGCCCCGACTGGCCGCTAGCCAGCACCCTGCCCTTTGGAGCCCCGACTTTCCTCGACCCGGTGCCAGAGGCCCGAGCCGCGGTCACCCGGCCGGCTCACCACCTCGGCCAGTATCGCGCCGATGGGCCATCTCAGTGATTGTTCCAAAAGTCCGCGCTTGTCAATGACGGGATAGCCCCCATCTGGGGTTCGTGGCCGCGTAGCCTTTGTCATGGAAGCTGACCCCGTCGGAGTAGCGCA